>JAHHQW010000013.1 GCA_020026195.1 Prevotella sp. | reverse complement strand
TTTATTTACTGCCAGAGCCGCTTAGGCGTGGCGATTTTTTAACGAACTATTGTTATATATATGTTATGTATGACAGCTAAATACTTTTACTTTATACTAAGTATTATTCTTTTAATAATAGCTTATGTCGCCGACTACTTTATGGACCAGGGAATCATAAAAGGTATCATTATTTTAATTTCAAGTACATTCTCATGTTTCTCTTTTCTGAAAGCCTTAACTTGCAGAAAAAACAAATAAAAATAACGGAATAGGCAATCTGCCTTTATTTACTTCAACTTATTTCCACTTATACTGATTAATCTTCTGTTAATCAGGATTCTCTTTTTTCATCATACATTGTTTCGTATGCTTATACAATATATTTTTAATCTTGTATAATACAGTACCACTACGTACTTTTACAAAAAACTATATCTTTTTAACTATTCCCAATTTTGTAAACAAGAATATATTTTATACCTTTGTTCTTAGGTTAGATGTTTCATTTTGCAACTAAACGTCGAAGATACCATAGTATGCAGAAGAACAACTTTTCCACAGGGAAAACAAGGAAAGATATCTTATCTCTCTACTCCCTGAAAAATTATTCTCTTTTACAATATTCATTTTTCCCGAGTCTCATTACTGCAGCATTGTCCACATTGACTGATGAATGCATATCAACAGAGGAAGACCGACTATCTGTATCAATGATATGGAATAGAAGATACGAATATGATTCTTATCAGCGGTACAAGCACGGTTACATGTAAAACCGTAGCAACCCTTTAAATATAATTTGGTAAATGCCACATATAAGATAAAAGACAGAAAATAACACTCTGTCTTCAGCTTTTCACCAAAAGGCTACGAAAGGCTAAGGATAAATCTGATAATCAGCCTTGTCCGAAATATATGCAGTTCGTTCCCCTACAATTTATGTCGAAACCATCAATACGACCATAAGCATAAACACATACATATTGCATATAATCGGATATACTACCTATGCCTAACCATTGTTTGTGACAACAACTCTTTCTTTTTCGCAAAAATATATAATGTAATACGCTATGACACACATCTGTAAAAAAAGAGACCGTCACGGATTATTCGGAGAGTGCAAAGTACTACATAAATAATGTTTTTCGAAACATATATAACATGAATTCAAATCACAAGTGTGTGAGACAAAAGTAATAATGATGAGGGAAGAATAAATATATTCCAAAAGTAAAAGAAAATAATCTTGGAAAAAGCAGACCAGTTGAAAGATTAAGAAATCGTTTAACGCACAAAACATGTAAGTTAATGATCTGTGAAATATTTATTCATACATATAATTATAATAAAGAATGGCTAGTATAAAAATAAAGTTTCGTCCATCATCAGTGGAAGGAAAAGAAGGAGCGATTTATTATCAAATTATACATAATCGCATCATTCGTCAGACAAAAACCCATTATCATATTTTTCAATACGAATGGGATCCTGAAAATAGTAAGATACGTTCCGAAAAGAGTTTTCGTACTAATTATCTAAAGAACATCAATGAATGTATTGGCTGGGATATTAAAAGATTCGATGTCATTATTAAACTTTTTGAAACTAAAAGACAGTCATATTCTGCTGACGACATCATGAATTCTTTTAAGAACAAAAAAGAGAACCAGACTCTTTGCAATTTCATGCAAAAGATTATCACACAGCTAATCAAGATGAGGAAATACAGAACTTCCGAAACATATTCTGCCGCATTAAAAAGCTTTATGTCTTTCCGTGAAAATAAAGATATACTGTTAGATGAAATTGATTCAGATACAATTCTTATGTATGAGGCTTACCTGCGCAACAAGGGATTGAAAAAGAATAGTACGTCATTTTACATGAGAATATTGAGAGCTGTATATAATCGTGCTGTAGAAAAAGACCTGACCGGACAGCGCAATCCTTTCAAACATGTATATACAGGAGTAGACAAAACTGTCAAGAGGGCCATATCGTTCAAAGCCATAAAAAAAATTAAGGAATTGAATTTATACGATAACCCGCCGTTATGTTTTGCCCGTGACCTGTTCCTTTTTTCCTTTTACACACGCGGTATGTCCTTTATCGACATAGCTTATTTAAAGAAGAAGGATTTAAAAAATGGTGTTTTAACTTATAACAGGCGGAAAACAGGTCAGTACTTAACAGTCCGATGGGAAAAATGTATGCAGGAAATTATAGATAAACATGAAACGGATAAAAACAATATTTATCTTTTACCTATTCTTAAATATCCTGACGACAACCGTAACCAATATAAAAATATGCTGATGCGCATTAACAGACTGTTGAAAGAGATAGCAAAACTTATAAATTTAAATATACCTCTTACATTATATGTAGCCAGACACTCCTGGGCAAGTATAGCAAAAAGTAAGAATATTCCCATATCTGTCATTAGTGAAGGAATGGGACACGACAGCGAACTTACAACACAGATTTATTTAGCATCATTAGATAATAACATTATTGATAATGCAAACGCAAAAATACTACATGATTTACAAGAGCCTTATATTTAGTTTTTATAAAGCACTCTTTATAAGAGATATTTATAATTGCTGCAATTGTAAGTATAATAAGTCAAAAGACCAAATTTTTATGATAAAAACGCATATTTTTTTGCATTTATTTTTTATTTTGTTTATCCTTTTAACCTATTATAAAAATTAACCTGTTGAATTACAAGTAATTAATACGTTTAAATCTCTCTTATAAAGAGTAAAAAATTTGAATACATGAATAAACGTATAATACTTTTGTTCTCCTTGTTTTGGTTTTGCTATTCAAACACAATGAATGCACAACAAGAAATGCGGACTGAGGCATTGGTACATTTTCGTATCGGCAGTAGTAAGTTGGATTATTCTTTTGGGAATAACGCAGCACGCCTTTCGAATTTGATTTCATACCTCCGGGAAATAAAACAGGACAGAGATTCTAAACTTACAGAAATCTCCTTTTCTGGTTATGCTTCACCTGATGGTGGCATGAACATTAACAAACGTCTGTCACAGGCACGTCTCAACACCCTAGAAACGTACGTACGTGAAAGGGTCACAATACCTGACAACGTTGTTATAAACAAGAAATCAGGAATAGCATGGGATCAGCTGACAAAGCTTATCGAAGAATCTGATGTGTCATACAAAAATGATGCGCTGTATATACTATGCGAAGTTCCTGAATACACGTTTGACAAACATGGAAAACTGATAGACAGCCGAAAGAAACACCTCATGGATTTAAGAGGCGGACGTGCATGGCACGACATGGAAAAGAAGTTCTTCAAACAACTACGAAATGCCTGTTCGATTGTCGTCAGTGTAAAGAGCATTAAGACAAAGGTTAAACCAGAGACAGTAGTAACTGATATCATAACAAACACTTCTATTGTTGTTAATGAGACACCTGAAAGAACCATAAATACAGATACAACGACAACACAGACCGAGATTTTCAATCCTTTCTTCATTGGTCTGAAGACGAACCTTATTCAGGACTTGCTGGGAGTACCCAACATCGGTATTGATGTGTATCTCGGAAAGAACTGGTCGTTAGTGAGCAACTGGATGTACGGATGGTGGAAGAAAAACCGCACCCATGATTACTGGCGCATCTACGGAGGTGACTTAGGCATTCGCAAATGGTTCGGTAAGAAAGCTGAAGAGAAGCCGCTTACAGGACATCATATAGGAATATACGGACAGATTTTCACTTACGACTTTGAGTTAGGTGGAGATGGTTATATGGGAGGTCGCCCTGGTGGTACTTTATGGGAAAAGATGAACTATGCAGCAGGTATCGAATACGGATACTCATTACCAATAGCACGCCGACTGAACTTTGATTTCAGCATCGGTATTGGATATTGGGGAGGTAAATATTACAAGTACAGTCCGCTCGATAACCATTATGTATGGAAGTCAACAAAACAAAGACACTGGTTTGGACCAACTAAGGCAGAAGTTTCATTAGTATGGTTACTTGGACATAGTAACGTTAATAAAAAATAGGAGGCGAAAAATGAGCAAGAGATTCCATAATATACTGATAGGTTCGTGCTTGACGCTACTGGCGCTTACTTCCTGTGAGCATAAAGAGCTATGTTTTAACCATGATGAGCATGCTCCTAAAACACAGACAGCAGTATTAATTTCTTACGAACAGGAATGGCAGTACAGAAATGAAGGCACCGACTGGAAAGAGAACACAGAATGGCAGAATCTGTTTGGTGTAACTTACAACGAGTTATATCCCGATATACCAGAAGGAATACGTGTACAGACATTTGAGAAAAAAGGTGGCAACAATATTTTCAACATTGCGCCTTATGGAGAAATAATCAATCTGCGAGAAGGTACACACGACATGCTGTTCTACAACAACGATACTGAATATATCGTGTTTGACAATATCGATGTATTTGCAAAAGCAAAGGCAACGACACGAACACGAAGCCGATCGACATATATTGGCAACCAATTTTCAGGAAGTGAAAAAGAGAACACAGTGAATCCGCCAGACATGCTGTATGGCAACTACATAGAGTCGTATACTACTGTTAGAAAAAAAGGCATTGACAGTCTGGAGGTTATGATGCATCCGCTTGTATTCAAATATCTGATTTTCTACGAATTTGAAGCAGGACTCGAATATGTTGCCTTAGCACGCGGAGCTTTGGCAGGTATGGCAGACGCCGTATATCTTAACAGCGGACACACTTCTGAAAAAGAGGCTACCATATTATTTAACTGTGAGGTTAAACCCAACGGTGTTCAAACAATAACACAGTCATTCGGTATACCTGACTACCCAAATCCTCAATATGCAAGAGGTCCTGGTAAATATGCATTGAATCTGGAAGTAATGCTGAAGAATGGTAAAATCAAATCATTCAATTTCGACGTAACAGACCAGGTTGCAGTACAACCTCAGGGTGGAATTATCTTCGTCAGCGGAATAAAGATTGATAAAGAAGAAGGTGAAGCCGGTGGAGCCGGATTCGACGTTGACGTAGACGACTGGGGTGAATATGAAGATGTGGAGATTCCACTTTAAAGAGTGAACATTAAATAATTACTAATTCTTAAAATTTAGAAAAAATGAAAAAGTTATTTTTTATCGGATTGGCAGCTGCTGCTATGCTGGCTAGCTGTAGTAATGACGAAACAGTTGAACAGGCTCCTCAGAAAGCCATTAGTTTCTCAACATTTGTAAACAACGGAACACGTAACATTGATCCAAGTATTACAAAGGCAAACATCTTGGATTTTGACGTTTATGGTTTCACACAGAACGGTCAGATTTTTGATGGCGTTAAGGTTTCAAGACCCGATGCAAACGGTGCATGGACATATAGCCCATTGCAGTATTGGATTGCAGGAAACACCTACACATTTGGTGCTTTAGCTCCTTCTGGCGCAGCTACTGTTACAAACGAAAGAGTTGACGGTGCTCAGGTTGCAATGGATGTTGCTTTCGTAAATAATGGTAACACAGACCTGCTTCTCGCTGATGGCGTACAAATGACTGGAGATGCACCTGCAGTAGTAGGATTGAACTTCCACCACTTGCTTTCAAAGGTTAAATTCTCATTCACAAATGCTATAGACGGATACGAAGTAAAGGTAACCGATATAAAGATTAATAATGCTTATCGAGATGCTAACCTGACAATTGATGCTAACCAAATTGCATGGGGTCAGCCGATTAATAATATATTACACCTGAATTTCGGTAACGCTGTAGTTGGTACAAGCACAGACGGCGTAGCAATGCCTATCAAATTTAACGAAACTGGTGTCAGCTACGAAGAGAAGCTTATGATACCGGCAGTAAAGCCTTCACCTTATTTTATTAGTTTCAGTGTTGAATTGCTCAAGGATGGCGTATCATTGAAGACATACAATCACTCACTGGAGATTCCTGTTGACATGAACATGGGATATAGCTACAACTTAGAAGCAACTCTGACAGATAAGAACATCGACCCTGTAAATCCTCTGAATCCTATAGAATTCACTGTAACTGGTGTTGATGACTGGGGTATTGGAGCCGGCATGGATATTAAGTAATCGGTATTCCCGAAAAAAATGCTGATGACATTATTTATAACATGTAACTGAATAAGAAACTCAGCATAGGGTGTAAGGGGTTGAATGTTCCCCTTACACTCACTAATACAAAGAAGTCGTAGACTTTATATAGTCTATAAAAAAATAAAAAACAAGTAACGATGAATAAACTTAGGAACAATTTGGGTTTACTGACAAATGGTATGATGGCAATGCTATCATGTATCATGCTTTTCTCATGTGACAGCGAAGATATTCTTGAAAATAATATTCAGCAGCAGATGAATAGTGACTATATCTGTTTCGGTATATCTTCAGACAATACAAGAAGTATTTCAGACAAAGAAGAGAATGAATGCATTTCCAATGACATTGTGTTGAGAACAAAGGAATCAAAGGATACCCTTTGTGTCAGTACATATGTTTCTGAAGGCATTTATTCACCCGATACTACTTTAGCACAAAATGCCACACGTGCCATTCCGGTAACGAAAGACAACTTTTATGATTCATTCCATGTACTGGCATACTGGAAAAAGGACAACAATCTGGTAAGTCAGTTTTACATGGACGAACAGATATTCAAGTCAGCAGGCAGTCCGCTATGGAGAAGTAATAACATTTACTACTGGCTGGAGAAGAATCATTCTCTTCAGTTCCTTGCATGGGCTCCCGACAATGCACCAGGCCTGACACGTCCCGCTACTCCGAACAGTATGACACTTGGTTACACTGTTCCTGCAAACGTAGCCGATCAGAAAGACATTACCATAGCTTCTACACTTGAGCTGTCGGGTAATTACAACCAGGTAGTACCCATGGATTTTAAACATGTGTTCACTGCCGTGCGCTTTGAAATCGGTAATTTGATGCAGAAAGGAACCATAAAGAGCGTTGCTTTAAAGAACGTAAAGAGCAAAGGTACTTTAGATGCTAAAAACCTGACATGGACTCTGACAAATGACACTCAGACTTTCTCTCAGACTATAAACTTAGCAACTACAGGAAACGAGACAAGCGGAAGCATTACTACTCCCGAAGGCACATTCATGATGCTGCCACAGGTACTTCATGCAAACGCCGAAATTGAAGTTGTTTTTCAAGACAACGTAACTGGAACCGAACGTGTTATGAGCGCACCTATCGCTAACAGAGAATGGAAGAGAGCTACAACCGTAACTTATAAGATTGCTATTTCGCCTGATTACGAGCTGCAGTTTGTAAACCAGCCTGAGATACAGGATGCACATTATGTTATTTATCCTATAACTATCAAGGCTAACAGAATTCCTAAAGGTAGCTGGACTTTAACATCTAACGACAATGCAAATGTTACTTTTGTCGAGAGCGGAAAGTTTGCAGCTCCTGAAATACAAGGTTTGGTTGATGACGGATACTGGCTCAAAGATAATTGCGGTACACCATCGCTGACAAGTACTTCTCAAGGAGATGTCAAGGTGTATGTTTTTCTAAAGGAAAATGCTACAGACAAAGACCGCGACATTGTGCTGTCTATCGCTCCTACCAATGTTCCGAAAGCTACTCCGGCAACATTCAAATTCAAACAATATTGTCCGGCATGGAACAATGGTCTTGGCGTAGAACGTATCCAGGAAAAAGATTATCCTTGGGGATTCAACTGGGACGAGAGTTCGAAAATTACTTTTGATATGCCAAGAGGTCTATGGGGAGTTGTTGTTCATGGTTTATGGATTCTTTTTGGAGATAGGACATATGTAACATCAAACGGTCAATCAGCATGGAGGGGAAAATGGAAACTTAATTTTGATTTAAGCAAAATAAAATTAACTGTTGGTTCAGACCCAACTGATGGTCTTACAAACACATGGAATATTTATAACTTTGATGGTGTCAACGAAGCCGATGCCGTTATAAAAAATATTCAGTCTTGGGGAGGAACAACTACTACGACATTACCTGCTAATCCAGTCGAATTTGCAGCTAAGGCTTGTGCAAAAAAGAACCCGCATACAACATTGATTAAAGAAAATCAACAAACAGGTGGAGTTGCAAAATATTATAGTGCTGTCATAACCACAGAAAACAAAGCAGATATGGTATGGTATCTTCCTGCACAAAACGAAAGTACTTCAATGAAGGAGAATAGTATGTCTGGAGATTATTGGACATCTACAGCTATCTTAAGTCCAGGAACAACTGCATACAAATATTCTTATGGGGCAGGTACAAGTCCTTGGGATCGTAACAGTGTTATTCATGTACGTGCCACACGAAAACACCCATGATACACTTATTGATGACAACAGTATAAAAAGCATCATAATATATTTTAATAAGAAATCATAATGTTTCATGTATTTAATTGCGATGTTTACATTGAGTAAACATCGCAATTTTATTTTATACCACTGATAAAAACAGCATGACATATAAATACTAACATCAGCATACTATTATAAATACAAGACATTATACATCATACGCAAAAAAACACATACAATTATTTCATTACATGCCATGTTCAGGCAACTTACATTTATATATCCATATCAGCACCTGAAATTACACAATGTTTAAACGAGTCTTTTTTTTATTCCATTATAATACTATATGTAATACCGATATTACACTTTGATGTTTTTTTCAAAATATATACATAAAAAAAGCACATTTATCATTATATTCTTTTCTTTTTCTTTTATTATTATTTGCACGTATCCTTTTATTACCTATATTTGCCCAGTACAATACCTCTAAGCCTAATATTTTTAAGTATTATTTTAAACATGCAACTTTAATAGACGAATCTAAAAACATAAAACTATGAGAAAAATCTATTTTTTAGCGATGTTGTATGCACTTATTTGCATACAGCCTTTATTTGGACAGACACAGCCTGTTGACCCGGTTTTTTCTGCAAAGACAAACAAAGCAGCCGGAGAGTTTATTCAAATGTATCTTACTTCGGAAGATTATTTTTGGGTTGACTGGGGAGACGGACATGGCAAACGTTATGAAAAAGGAGCCTACGGCGAATATAACCCATTATATCCGCCTGATGGTATTAAAGGTACTGACATAAAGATTTACGGCGACGACGTTACATATATCATTGCTAACGACTGTGGTTTCACACAGGCTGAAGCTTTCTTAACTAACAAACCGTTATGGCTGGAGCTTTCTAATAACCCGCTACAGAATCTTAACATAGACGAATGTGCCATGTTAAGTACACTCATAGCGAATAACTGTAACCTGGAAACCCTGAACATAGGATCGAAAAAGAAGTTAGAGAATATTGAAATTTCAAACAACAAGCTTACAAGCATTGACTTAAGCAAATGTTCGAACCTCGGTATTATCAATATTTCTAATAATCAGCTCAGCGGTGATTTCACGCTGCCTCCATTTGTTACACAGTACGATGCAAGCAATAATCTTATCACCGGTATCAATTGTTCTGGTTGCAGCAAGTTAGAATATCTGACACTAAGAAAAAACAAGATTCAGAAGTTAGATCTTTCTAACATGAAAAGTCTTGTTATGTGCGATGCTTCTGATAACGAGCTGACCGACGTTACATTTAACGGTACATACGATTATATCACAACAGTTTCTTTAAAGAATAACAAACTGACACAGGCAGACTTCTCTAAACTTAAGGACGTGCATGCAATAGATATTTCTAATAACATGTTCTCTTCTGTCGACATCTCGTCTAACAAAGCATTAACATCGTTTGCAGCAGACAGCAACTTGTTAGAGAGCATAAACGTTGACAACAACACTAACCTGAACTTCCTGTACCTGTGCAATAATAAAATAAAATCTTTAGACCTCAAGTCTCTCGCCTATATTCACGACTTCAGAGCCGACAACAATAAACTCGAACAGATAATCGTTCCGACATCTCAGGATTTTATATGTGTTATGCTCACAAACAACAATCTTCCCGTTGCTGTTATCAATAATCTGATAGAAAATCTTCCTGACGTCACCAATGCTTATGTGTACAGCTGGGAGAAGGACTGGAAACAGCATCTGAATCTGTCGGGCAATACAGAAGCTCCGTATGCCGAATTGGCAAAAGCAGCTGCTAAAGGATGGGTGCTTGACGTTGAGCCGCAGGACAAGCCTGTTGCTGCAAACAGCATCGAAATGACTCTTGGTAAGAAAAATAATTATACTTTCGATGTTTATGCTCCTCAGGGTACAAACGTTAAGATTTTAGATGCAGACTCAAACGTTCTGGCAGAAGGCGTTACCGATGATGTTTTAGGAAAAGCCGTAATCAGCATAAGCGATTTCGCCGGTAACGAAGCCGCCGGTTCGTACACTCTTAAGATTCAGGCAGACAACAGCATTACAGGTCTGTGTGCTTCTTCGCAGGAAATACGAAGTATAAACTTCGGAGAATGTACTACCATCACACGTCTGGAACTCCCGTCTAATGTTCTAAATAACATTGACGTCTCAAAACTTGCCGGTCTTACAACCTTAAACCTCGACAAGGCAGGCTCACTCAAGGTTCTTGACCTGAGCAATAATTCTAAACTCGAATATCTGAACATTACAGACTGCAAAGGACTTGAGATAACAGGACTCGGTAACTGTGCCGCACTTAAACAGCTGAAGGCTCGTAACAGTAATATAGCATCTGTTCTTAATATGTCGTACTACCCTGCTATCGAAGAGGCTGACCTTATGGGCTGCGGCATAAACGACATTGAGCTTTCATCTAACAAGAATCTCAGAGTTCTGTATCTTAGCGACAACAACTTAGAATCTGTTGATCTCTCAGCACAGACAGAACTCGAGGACTTGAAGATTGCCAGAAACAAACTGACGACACTTGATTTAAGCAATTCTGCTAAATTAAACAATATTGAAGTAGAAGAGAACCAGCTTGCAAAACTTATGGTAAACAACAACATCACAGGTACGCTTTGTTGCAGCAATAATAATCTCTCAATAGCAGAGCTTCCCGAACTCAGCACAATGACATCGTATATCTATGCTCCGCAGAATCCGTTTGCTATCAGTTACGACAACAGCGGAACATTAGATCTTAGCGCAATGTATATGTGCCGTGGAATAAACGAGAGCGAAAGCATCAGTTCGTTCTATGTTATGAAAGAAGACGGCAGCGGCTTTGAAAGAGGCATCGACTACGAAGAGAATAATGGAATTATTACATTCAAGAAGCCTCTTGGAAAAGTTTACGTCAAAGTTGAGAACGATGCATTCCCCGAACTCACAGGCGCAAATGCTTCACGCAGCGAAATGTTTGAAGTCTCAACTACAGTTGGAATAGAATCAATTACAGTTGATTACGATAATGCCATTATCTATGACCTTTCAGGACGAAAAGCTGAGACTCCCGTAAAAAAGGGTATATACATCGTTAATGGAAAGAAAGTTGTTATTAAGTAAGTTTAAGCTGTTTGCTTAACATGAAGCAGTGCGTCAGAATGTATGTAACATACATTTTGGCGCACTCTCTTTTTTATTTCATCTTATGTTATGTCTGCATTACGTCTTAAAACGGTTTGTTGCACACGTAATCACTTACATTGCCACGGTCATAGAACTTTATTTTTTCCGACCAGTTACTGTAATCGGGGGCTGACACCATGCCGTAGGCGGTACAGTCGGCATAACGGCCGTTGACGGGATTGTACATCAGCGTGGTCTCTCCTACTTTGCCGAGATAAGAGAAACGCGACTTACCGCACTGCACTTTAAGTATATTGTTCTTTTCACTTACACGCTCCAGCATAACACCAACGTCGCAGAAGTTGAAGAAACCAGACGAGCCTGCTACCTCGTACATCATTTCAGACAGACGAGGACGTTCGGCATTTAAGTTTGGCTTACGAGGATGTGCAACTACTATCATCACTATGTCGTGATACTGTGCAAACATACGTATCTTACACAGCATCTGCGATATTTTCGTCGTTTCCGACAGTCCGCCGAGGTTCTTTATGTCGATGTACAGAAACGGATCGATTACCATGACCTTTATGCCATAGCGTCGTATTGCGAGCTCGGCAGCATGAAGTATCACGTCGATGTCCCTGCTGATGTCTTCTCTCATCTGAATAACATTGCCCGACAGATAGTTCATGGCTATCTGCAACTCGTCTCTGCGCAGTTCGTTCTTATCAAACTTTTTGCCCGTAACGACAGAAACAAGTTCTATCCTGTGGTTCTTCTTCGGCAGTTTTTCGGGTGTGAAATACAGCGAGCGCCAGCCATACAGTTTAAGAAGGCGCATGGTAACATAATTGATGAAAGAGCTTTTTCCAGCTCCGGGAAATCCCGAAAAGAGATACATGTATCCGGGAAGATACTTTATTATGTTATCCACACCTTTCAGTCCTATGCCCCTGCCATCGGGAACACCGTCTTCATACACCTGCATCATCTCATCATCATCGCTCTCCATGACATCAAAATAACCGCAGTCGTCGTACCGTGCATTGTTTATGCTGAATGCCACGGCATCCGTACCTCCACATACGAGCATATCATTGGCATCCTTACATCTGTTATCGGCCCACTGCCATGTCACCACGCTGACATCCATATCATCAAAATATTTCTTCACCTTGTCGCGCAGTTCTTCTCCCACCTTGTCGTTGTCACCGGCAAATACTATGTGCGTAAAATTATGCTTTATCAGCTGTCGGTAATCATCGAACACCGTCATTTTACTGCCGGCACCGTTGGGAACACTGACTACATTTTCGTAACCGCTCTGTATAAGTGCCAGTGCATCCATCATTCCTTCGGTGATGTACAGCGGCGATTTGCCATTGCCGTTTGTCAGACAGTTTATGTTCCATGGGATAATCTTTCCTCCGGGCACAAACTTAAACTCTTTCTTCTCGCCATCGGCACGCTTGTACTGTATGTTTACCGCAACGCTATTCTCCATGAAAGGGAATGCCAGATAATGAACGCCGTGCATCACGATGCTGCCTACCCCTGCATTTACCGCCACCTCCGGACTGAGATTGCGTTTTTCCAGATAGTCACGGCATACGTCGTCGAGCGGCGTCAGCCCTTCGGTGATGCTTCTCTCGCGTACAGGCGCTGCCGGAAGTCTCATGGTTTTCAGCTTTTCGGCATAGTCGGGAACAAACACACTCTCATGGCAATGATGGCAGTATCCCTCGCCTGTGGTGACATTTACCTTAAGACTGTGGTCGTTAGGATGACCGCGATGCTCACGGCACAACGGACATGTACTGCTTGCTTCATTTCTGTTTATCGTGCTGATGTTCAGTTCGTCGGCAGAAACTATGTAGGTGCCTTTTTCCGATCTGGTTATCATTCCGCACCTCCCAGTCCCTTAACATATCCGGGGATTTCACTCACATTACGGTCGTATGCAGCAGTTTCGCTCACAGCATCATATTCCCTGATACTAATCCACTCGTTACGTATGTAACTGTATGCCATCGACGGTGCCGGCTGTTTCGGGGCATCATGCGGAATAATCTGTCCTTCGCAGGTATATCTCACTCCGTCACAGACATTCTCATAATCTGCGATGTGGATATCTTTTCTCTGATTATCAGCACAATGCATTGTCATATACTGATCGGGCACAGCCTCAGTGCAGTATCTGTCAAACTCGGCACGGGTATTGGTGCCGTGGCGCAGCAGATTACTTGCATAACGGCGCAGCTCGCTCCTGCTGTTCAGCTTTTTGTCGTTCGTACGACAGTAATTATACATCCATTGTGCAAAAATTCCGAGCGTTCCGGCATCTTCAAGATTTACGCCGTGGCGTTTCTTTACCGAACGGCACCACGAATGTGATGAAAGTATTTCCTTAAATTTATTTTCTCCGGCATCATCATCGTCTGATATGATGTCTTTATCTTTAACCTTTATATCTTTATCTTTAATAGTAAAATCCGACTTGTTTTGATTATCAGCATTTTGTGTCTGTAAGATTTCAAATCTTTCCGAAATCTTTTCCGAATCTTTTTCATAAGTCTCCGACTCTGTGTCACGTTTTTCGCCATAGCCGTAATACACATTACCGTTGTTCAGAATGTCATTTATCTCCTCATCGGAAGGCTGTATCGTGAGGTGCAGTTTCTTACGCAGACGCGGAATATAAAATACATCATTCTTATAGTCCATCACGAACATACAGCATTCGTTCATTATGCCTGTGAGAGTTTTCAGCTGCACGCCTATCTCGTGCGACATCGGACGGAGAGCAGATATTCTGCCTATGCCGTGCTTATACTTTGAAAGCTCAAGCTGCAACATTACAGCCACTGTAAATCCAAGATATTTGTATTTTGCTCTTATCTGCTTTATTTCCGGCAGTGCGAGAAAATCATAGTCAACAACTACTTTCACGTTTTTATTTGTTTTTGTCATTATTATAAATTTTAATAGGACACGGAATGTCCGTTTTACATTTATTTTTGCGGAACAAAAAGTGCACGACATGTTTTAGATACATCTTCATGCACCTGTGAACCTTAACTGAAAAATTGATGATTGTAACTGTTTATGGAAATAAAGCAGGCGTCTTTATCGTTAAGAGCACTTACTTGTCCCTCCTTTCCTAAGCAGTCCCTTCCTCCTTTCATCCCATCTTCATGATGAAACTTTTTTATTCTGTCTTATCTAAGCCGTATCATTCATATTCATTTAATTTTTAAGTTATTCTCTCAAATAAATTATATTTACATTTTACATTCTCATATTTCCGTCATATCATGTTATGACGGGATAAAGACACTCTGTACATCAATACTGCCTGACACACATCATGTTAGTATTAATGTACATACTGCACATTTTCGTATTTCGTAAAGATTATTCTCTCCTTTCTTTTTTTCTCATCCTTTCATGTTTGCAAAGATAATAAAACGCAATGAAAAATAATAACATTTTCGCAACTATTTTTTCAGATGATTATCAGATTGCGGCGTATCTCGCTGACTGACAAAGAAGTAAGCGGCATAAAAAATTTTCTTCGATTACACTCGTCGTAATAGTTTAAAAAATCCACATTCCACGACTAAAATTTCCGATTGTAAAGAAACATAAATCTTTCGTCATTACAAAAGTTTGTAAACACAACTGCAAAAGTTTATAAACCCAACTGAGAAAGTTTATTAATGCAACTGCGAAAGTTTGTAAACATAGTATGTTTGCTTATGAAACATAGGATTATTCAATGCTAAATACACATATTATTATAATAAAGAACACAAATATTCGTTACATAATACATACAGATACACAGGCCGGCATAAGTGCCAGACAAGCTAAACTTATATATTTATGTGTATATTTATTCTTTAATAATATAATTGTTAAGAGTTTACAAAAAGCGGTGTCAGACACCCAGTTATGCCATATTTTCCTTTATTTCCTTTGAATTCAACCAAAAAACACCTAAATTTGCAGCCTAATTATTCATTAACAGACAACTTATGAGTTTGAAAATCGTTGTACTTGCCAAGCAGGTACCAGACACAAGAAATGCAGGAAAGAATGCCATGACGGCAGAAGGCACGATCAACCGTGCTGCATTACCTGCTATTTTCAACCCGGAAGACATGAACGCCCTTGAACAGGCATTACGCCTTAAGGAGCAGAACCCGGGATCAACTGTAGGAATACTCACAATGGGTCCTCCAAGAGCAGCAGAAATAATAAGAGAAGGATTATATCGCGGCGCAGATACAGGCTGGCTGCTTACTGACCGTTTGTTTGCAGGAGCTGATACTCTCGCAACATCATACGCGCTCGCAACAGCCATCAAGAAGATTGGCGGTGCCGACATCGTTATCGGCGGTCGTCAGGCTATTGACGGTGATACAGCACAGGTAGGTCCCCAGGTGGCTCAGAAACTTGGTCTCAACCAGGTGACATACGCCGAAGAAATCATGAAGTGCGAGGAAGGCAGACTCACTATCCGCCGCCGCATCGACGGAGGTGTAGAAGTAGTAGAGGCTCCGACACCGGTACTTGTAACAGTAAACGGAACAGCAGCACCCTGCCGTCCCTGCAACGCACGTCTCGTAATGAAATACAAGCGTGCCACAGCTCCCCTGGAGCGTGCCAAGGACGACAAGTATGCCGAACTTTACGAACAGCGTCCTTACCTTACGCTCACACAGTGGTCGGTTGCCGACGTTGACGGCGATCCCGCACAGTGCGGTCTCAGTGGTTCGCCCACCAAGGTAAAGACAGTAAAGAACATCGTGTTCCAGACAAAGGAAACAACAACTATCGGCAGCAGCGACGAAGAAATCAAGGGACTCATGGAGGGTCTCATTGCAGATAAGATTATCGGTTAATCCGCCGCTTCACCTAATAAACAAGAAAGAAATATGAATAACGTATTTGTATATTGTGAGATAGAAGGCACGGAAGTAGCCGAAGTATCTCAGGAACTCCTTACAAAAGGACGCAAGCTTGCCGACAGACTTAACGTACAGCTCAATGCCGTTGTTATCGGTACCGGTATCAAGGGCAAGGTAGAGAGCAGCATACTGCCTTACGGTGTCGACAAACTGTTTGTATTCGATGGTGAAGGTCTTTTCCCTTACACATCGGCTCCCCATACATCAATAATAGTAAACCTGTTCAAGGAAGAGAAGCCTCAGATATGTCTCTTCGGTGCAACAGTAATCGGTCGTGACCTCGGTCCCCGTGTTTCTTCATCACTTACAAGCGGTCTGACAGCCGACTGTACAGAACTTGAAATCGGTGACTTCGACGACAGAGCTTCTAAGAAACATTACGAGAACCTGCTTTATCAGATTCGTCCCGCATTCGGTGGCAACATCGTTGCAACAATCGTTAACCCCGACCACCGTCCTCAGATGGCAACAGTACGCGAGGGTGTCATGAAGCGCGAGATTCTCGACCAGAACTACAAGGGCGAGGTTGTTTATCCGGAAGTAAAGAACTATGTAAGCGATACAGACTTTTTAGTAAAAGTAATCAGCCGCGAAGTAGAGAAGGCAAAGAACAACCTCAAGGGCGCACCAATAATCGTAGCCGGCGGCTACGGTGTAGGCAGCAAGGAAGGTTTCGACCAGCTCTTCGCACTTGCCAAGGAACTCCACGGTGAGGTAGGCGCAAGCCGTGCCGCAGTGGATGCAGGCTGGGTAGATGCTGACCGCCAGATAGGACAGACAGGTGTAACGGTACACCCGAAAGTATATTTCGCATTCGGTATCTCAGGTCAGATACAGCACATCGCAGGTATGCAGGACAGCGGTATCATCATTTCAGTAAACAGCGACCCCGACGCACCTATCAACAAGATAGCCGACTATGTCATCAATGGCACAGTAGAGGAAGTGTTACCGAAAATGATTAAGTATTACAGAGAAGGCAGTAAATAAAGAAAAAATTATGGCAAACTATTATAAAGATCATCCCGAATTGGAGTTTCATCTTCATCACCCGCTGATGAAGCGTATTGTAGAACTCAGAGAACGTGGATTTGCTGATAAAGATAAATACGATTTTGCACCCGTAGACCTTGATGACGCCATCGACAGCTACGACCGTCTGCTCGACATCGCAGGCGACATCGCCGCTAACGTCATCGAACCTAACAGCGAGGCCGTAGACCTTGAAGGTCCGCACCTTGTTGACGGCCGTATGGTGTATGCATCAAAAACATACGAGAACCTCGACGCCACACGCAAGGCAGGTCTGTGGGGTATTTCTATGCCCCGCCGCTATGGTGGTCTGAACCTCCCTATCACACCGTACTCAATGGCTTCTGAAATCATGTCAGCTGCCGATGCCGGTTTCCAGAACATCTGGAGTTTGCAGGACTGTATCGAGACTCTCTACGAATTTGGCAGCGAGGAACAGCGCGAGAAGTATATTCCCCGTGTATGCCAGGGCGAGACAATGAGTATGGACCTTACAGAACCTGATGCTGGCTCTGACCTTCAGAGCGTTATGCTCAAGGCACGCTACTCTGAGGAAGATGGCTGCTGGCTGCTGAACGGTGTCAAGCGTTTCATCACTAACGGTGACAGCGACATCCATCTGGTACTTGCTCGTTCTGAGGAAGGTACAAAGGACGGCCGCGGTCTGTCTATGTTCATCTACGACAAGAAGCAGGGCGGCGTTACAGTACGTCACATAGAAAATAAGTTAGGTATCCACGGCTCACCTACATGCGAGCTCGTATTCAAGAATGCTCATGCAGAACTCTGCGGAAGCACACGTATGGGTCTTATCAAGTACGTAATGGCTCTCATGAACGGCGCACGTCTCGGCATCGCTGCCCAGAGTGTCGGCGTATCACAGGCTGCATACAACGAGGCCATAGCTTATGCCCGCGAGCGTAAGCAGTTTGATACAGAAATCGTTAAGTTCCCCGCAGTTTACGACATGCTTTCACGCATGAAGGCTAAGCTCGACGCAGGACGCAGCATTCTCTATCAGACAGCACGTTACGTTGACCTTTACAAGGCTCTCGAAGACATTTCACGCGAGCGCAAGCTCACAGGCGAGGAACGCGCAGAGATGAAGAAGTACACACGTATGGCTGATGCCATGACTCCTATAACAAAGGGTATGAACTCTGAATATGCCAACCAGAATGCATACGATGCAATACAGGTTCACGGCGGTTCCGGATTCATCATGGAATATAAGAGCCAGCGTCTGTATCGTGATGCCCGTATCTTCTCTATCTACGAAGGTACGACACAGCTCCAGGTGGTTGCAGCCATCCGCTACATCACTAACGGAACATACCTCACAATAATGAACGAGCTTATGGAAAGCGAAGTTTCTGAGGATATGAAGCCGCTGAAGGAGCGCATCCAGAAGCTTATCCCTCTGTACGAGGAATGCATAGAGCGCGTTAAGGCTCAGGACAATCAGGACTACCACGACTTTGCAGGCCGTCGTCTGTACGAAATGACAGCAGACATCCTCATGTCACTGCTCATCATCGACGATGCTTCTCGTGCTCCCGAACTGTTCGCCGACAGCGCTAACGTATTCGTACGTCACGCAGAAGAAGAAATCATCGGCCATCATCACTACCTGATGAACCTCAGCACAGATGATTTGAAATATTTCGTTCAGAAATAATCAGTTTAACATCTAATATATGGAAATGGAGAAATGGGCAGATGTCCACTTCCCCATTTCTGTTTGTTTAGCAGTTACCCACACTGCACATATATCTTAAACCATTATGATAGACAAAGCCACCATAGACAGAATAATGAACGCCGCCGACATCGTAGACGTGGTTTCAGAATTCGTATCATTACGCAAATCGGGTTCTAACTTCAAGGGTCTGTGTCCTTTCCATAACGAAAAGACACCGTCGTTCGTAGTTTCTCCATCACGAGGCATCTGTCATTGTTTTTCTTGCGGCAAAGGTGGCAATGCCGTGGGATTCATAATGGAACACGAACAGATGACTTACCCGGAGGCTCTGCGCTGGCTTGCCAAACGTTATCACATAGAAATAGTGGAACACGAACTGAGTGATGACGAAAAGCGCAAGGAGAACGAACGTGAGAGTCTGTTCATCGTAAACGAATGGGCAAAAGATTACTTTAAGAATCTTCTACATAATGACATCGACGGACGTGCCATCGGAATGCAGTACTTCCGCTCTCGTGGTTTCCGAGACGACATTATAGAGAAGTTTGACCTCGGTTTTGCTCTTGCCGACCGTTCTAACATGGCAAATGCTGCGCTGGCGGCTGGTTACAAAGACGACTATCTGGTTAAGACGGGACTTTGTTTCAAGACCGAACACGAAGAGCTTGTAGACAAGTTCTCCGGCCGTGTGATATTTCCATGGATTAACGTAAGCGGCAAGGTATGTGCCTTCGGCGGCCGACTCATAGACAGCAGAACTAAAGGCCTCAACCAGAAATATCTAAACTCACCAGACTCTGAAATCTATCATAAGGACCATGAACTCTATGGTATCTACCAGGCTAAAAAAGCTATCGTAAAAGAAGACATGGTCTATATGGTGGAAGGCTATACCGACGTAATATCTATGCATCAGTGCGGTATAGAGAATGTGGTGGCCAACTCTGGTACGGCACTGAGCATTCATCAGATTCGTCTGCTGCGCCGCTTTTCTCCGAACATCACACTTATTTACGACGGTGATGCCGCCGGCATACATGCGGCACTGCGCGGAACGGACATGCTTCTTTCTGAAGGCATGAACATCAAAGTGCTACTGCTGCCACAGGACGAGGACCCGGACGGATTCGCACAGAAACATTCTGCCGAAGAATTCAGAAACTATATCATAAACAACGCTACCGACTTCATAAAATTTAAGACTCGTGTGATGCTGGAAGGCGTTACCGACACGGTGAAACGTGCAGAAGCCGTGAACAGTATAATAAGGAGCGTATCTGTAATATCCGACCCTATAATACGTGCATCGTATCTCAAGGAAAGTGCATCAAGTCTGGGACTTAGCGAAACAACTCTCATCACGATAATGAACCAATACATTTATAGTGACAAGGAGAACATTCGCAAGGAGGAGGAAAGACAGAAGGAAAAAATTATCACTCAGATAAAAGAGCAAAAATCGGACGTCAGCTCTGCCGGCCTGAAGATAGAACGTCTCATAATACAGATGGTGATACGTTACGGAGAAATAGTGATATATAATAATGTAGAATTTGAAAACGAAGACGGTACAAAAGGTACTACATCGCTAAATCTTGCCCAATACGTAAATTATGAGCTGTCGGCTGATAATCTTAAGTTTCAGAATCCATTATTCAACAATATTCTTCAAGAAGCCGTAGAACACAGCAGCGACAAGGATTTTGTGGCAGAGACATATTTTACCATGCACCCTGACTTTGAAATAAGTTCGCTTGCAACCGACCTCAGCGTTGAGAAATTTAAGTTAAGCCGCAGTCTGCAACCCCAAATAACACCAGACAACGTACGCAACGACATCAGACACCTGATACTTGATTATCGCATGGACATAATCGAGAACCGCATAAAAGAATACCGCGACGAGATTATGGCATCACAGAACGATCCTGAAAAGTTGAAAGAGGCAATGGCGAAATATAGCGATGCGCAGACGATTCGTAATAATCTTGCAAAATTGTTAGGAAGTAACATTTTGTAAATCATTTTAAACAATAACACGCAGATTGCTGCGTTAATCTAAGTGGATGGAAAAAAACACTGAAAAAGATACTTATACGCACATTCTAAAATACACCGGTATATTCGGAGGCGTTCAGGGTCTCGGAATATTGGTGGGTATAGTGCGTAACAAACTTGTGGCCGTCATTCTTGGTCCGGCAGGAATGGGACTTATATCTCTTTTCAATTCAACAATAAATCTTGTTTCTAACAGTACCAACTTCGGTATTTCCTTCAGCGCAATAAAAAATCTGTCAGAAATATTTGACACTAACGACCACATAAAAATCTCACGAGTCGTAAAGACAATACGTCTGTGGAGTCTGATAGCTGCCGTAATCGGTATGCTGGTGTGTATCGTATTCAGCGACCTGCTGAGCAGGTTCACGTTCAGCTGGGGTGACCATACACTGCACTTCATAATGCTGTCGCCCGTAATAGGAATGATGGCCGTAACAGGTGGCGAGATGGCTATATTAAAGGGTATGCGGCAGCTCATGTCGCTGGCTCTGATACCTATATTCACGGTGCTTTCGGCTCTCGTAATATCCGTACCCATATATATGTCGTTCGGCGAGTCGGGTATCGTTCCCTCACTGATACTCATGGCGTTAGCTTCGATGCTGATAACGATGTACTGGTCTTTAAAGGCCATGCCATACCGCATAAGTTTCTCTATGAAATACATACACAGGGGAAACGATATGATTAAATTGGGATTAGCATTCGTATTAGCAGGTATAATGGGCAGCGGTGCCGAATTCCTTATCCGCTCTTATCTTAACAATGCTGCATCGCTAAGTACCGTAGGACTATATAATGCGGGATATATGATGACCATGACTTACGCCGGAATGGTGTTCTCGGCAATGGAGACCGACTTCTTCCCGCGTCTGTCAGCACATAACAACGATAATGTGATGACAGCGCACACCGTAAATCAGCAGATAGAAGTAACAATGCTCCTTATCTCTCCTATCCTTACGGGATTCATCATATTCCTTCCTATACTGCTACCACTTCTGTACAGCGGCAAATTCCTGCCGGCAATGGGAATGATGAACATCACTGCATTAGCAATGTATCTGCGTGCAGTAAAACTTCCGGTAGCTTACATCAACCTTGCCAAAGGTGCGTCTAAGGCATACCTGATACTTGAATCATTCTATGACGTATTCGTAGTGCTTGCCGTAATTACAGGTTATAAGCTTTACGGACTCACCGGTACGGGTATTGCGCTAATGGCTGCCTCGGTTTTCGATTTTGTGATTGTATCGCTATATGCGTATTTCAAATATTCATTCCGTTTCACAAAAGACGTTGTCAAATATACACTCTACGAAGTTCCTTTCGGTATCGCAGCCTATGCACTTACCTTTACCGAGAAGGATATTACTTACTGGATTTTAGGTATCATACTGTGTATAATAAGCACTGCCGTTTCTGTAAAGATTATCCACGGCAAGACAAGTCTTTGGAATAAACTTGGTGAAAAAATCAAAAAGAAATTACACCGATGATTAAGGTTTCAGTGTTAGTGGCCGTTTACAATGCTGCCGAATATCTTCCGCAATGTCTTGATTCGCTTCGTGCACAGACTCTGCACGATATTGAGGTGATTTGTGTAGACGACGCTTCTTCTGATACCTCGCTTGAAATTCTCAACAAGTATGCCGGACTTGACAGCAGAATAAAATTTATTCATCTTGACGTGAACGGCGGACAGGCTCATGCACGTAACGTGGGACTTGCTGCCGCCAGCGGAAAATACGTCTGTTTCCTTGACAGTGACGACTGGTTCGATGATGATTCTTTAGAGAAATGTGCCAGGGTGCTTGACGATAACGATGATACTGATGCCGTACTTTTCAGACTGATGATGTATCATGACGAAGGGAACTGCACGCCTTATCCCATGAATTCTTTCGGCAAGATTTCGGGACGCGAGGCTTTTATGCGCAGCCTCAACTGGGACATACACGGTGTTTACATGCTGCGCACCGACCTGCACAAGAAATATCCCTATGATGACAGTCTGAAGGCTTACAGCGACGACAACACATCGCGCATTCATTATATCGCATCGCGTAACGTCTGCTGTTCCGACGCTGCTTATTATTACCGCCAGCATGCCTCGTCGGTAACACATGCCGTTTCTATACGTCGTTTTGACTATATGAAAGCTAACGAGAGCATGAAGGTACAGCTTATAAAACTTGGCGAAGGGAAAGACATATTAGATATGTACGAGAACATCAGATGGATGGTTCTGGTGGATACTTATATGTTCTATTACATCAACCGACGACGTTTGGGCAGTAAGGCTGCAAGTTACGGACTAAAGGAGATGCAACGAATATGGAACGACATAGACTTCACCGTTCTTGACAGTCGTGCTTCTAAATTTGGCTATCGTCCGTGCGGTTCATGGCTGATGTTCAGAATACAGGAAGAGATTTATTTCACTTTACGATCATTATTAGGTAAGAATGAAGATAGATAACAGCATAAATTTCATGCGTGCCGTACTTATCACAATGATGATTCTGGTACACATAGTATATTTTGGCGAGATGTATCCGGGTATAAAATACGGCATACTGTCATTCATGATGCCTGCTTTTCTGGTAATCACAGGTTATCTGGTAAACATCAACAAGACTCTGAGCAAATTTGTGAAATACATTCTTCAGATTTTCGTTCCATACGCCATAATGGTTACCGGATTCAGCATTCTTTCTTATTTTCTGCCTGTAAACGACGGACTGACGGAACTGTCTGTCATGGCGGTACTAAATAAGATTTTCATTACATCAATAGGACCGTACTGGTTTTTGCAGACCATCATGGTATGCGGTATAATCTATTATGCTGTATTTAAACTTATGAAACGATGCAGCATGATGTCGCGCCTTTCAGTCACTGCGTTACTGATGATGTGTGCCGGAATGTTCACACCCGTAGTGACATTTAAGAGCGTAATTTTCTATTTCATCGGAGTGATGATAAGATGTTACGGCAGCAGTATATCAGAAATTTTCCGTCCGTCAGCATTCTCCATCCTGCCCTTCGCACTGATAGTGGCATTTCCAAATCTGTATGACTGGGGACTCATTTCTGTCATGGCAAAGGTGTACTTCTTCCTTTCATTTTTAGCATACGCAGAACGTTATGCATCGCACAGATGGATTACATATATAGGAATGAACACACTGCCTATATATCTCTTCCATCCTATTTTTACAATGGCAGCAAAGTATTACCGCCCTATATTCAGTTTCGATGACAGCAGAATAACCTATGCCGTATTTACGGTTATCATAGCATTAGCGGGAAGTCTCGCAATAGCATGGACTTTAGACAAGACACACCTGTCACGACTGTTTTATAAAGAAAAAATGCTGAGATAAAAGTCAGGCGGATAACACCTAAATAATATTATTTTTCTTGGCAAAATCCTTCCAGCTTCCGTAATGGGTTTCTGCCTCCGGACGACCAGCCTGCATGAAATGACAGTATGCTGCCGCAATAGCATCAGTGGCATCAGCAAATTTAGGCATGTCATCGGGAGAAATCTTTAGCAGACGCTGCATCATGTCTGCCACCTGTTCCTTAGAAGCACGTCCCTGTCCGGTAATTGCCATCTTTATCTTCAGAGGAGCGTATTCGTGAATTGGAACGTCGTGATGTATCGCTGCCGCAATAGCCACACCCTGGGCACGTCCCAACTTAAGCATAGACTGCACATTCTTACCAAAGAACGGAGCCTCGATTGCCATCTCATCAGGAAGATACTCGTCTATGATTCCTGTAACACGTTCGAAAATACGACCAAGACGCAGATAAGGATCTTTCATCTTACGCAAGTCGACAACACCCATGCACACCATAGATGCCTTATTGCCAACAACGCGCAGCACACCATATCCCATGACATTTGTACCAGGGTCGATGCCTAAGATTATCTTTTCGCCTAATGTCTTCTTTATCTTCATTGTTTAACTGGTTACATTCCTACATAAGGATTTGTCCTCAACTCATCTCCAATCGTAGTCTTCGGACCATGTCCCGGAAGGACAACGGTATTCTCCGGAAGATTGTTAAGCACATACTTCAAACTCCTCAGTATCTCATCATAATCTCCTCCCTGAAGGTCGGTTCTGCCAATGCCTCCGCAGAACAATGTATCGCCAGAGAAAGCAAGTCCCTCTTCTTCGCAATAGAACATCACCGAACCCTTACTGTGTCCGGGTACCGGAATAATGGTAAACGTATGCGTTCCGAATGTTATCTTATCCTTCTCGGTGAAATAACGCCCAACGGGAATAACAGGAATCTTCATCTCACGACGCAGGAACATCATATACTGTCCGGGAAGATTCTCCATTAATTCCTTGTCTTCTATCGAAACCTCCGGCTTGAGACCAAAATTATCGAACACGGTGTTATTACCAAAGTTATGATCGAGATGGCCGTGAGTAACAATAAGACGCACGGGGTTTAAGTTTTTTCTCCTGATGTAATCAACTACCTCACGACGCTCTTCATCGTAAAAAGCGCCACAGTCTATTATTACACATTCAAGAGTGTCATCGCTCACGATATAACAGTTCTCACCGAACATATTACATTCTATTCTCTGTACATGTATCATAAGGGCAGATATATTATGTATTTCTCATCAAACCATGATTCTTCAAAATACTTGTGGACAGGTGTCTTAACTATCTTCTTGGCATAAGGCCTGAGTTCTTCTGTAAGGTCACCGCCCTTAAGGCATATTACACCATTCTTAAAACTACCTTTCTGCTCACGAGAAATGTTCTTCTTCATAAGACGGACAAGCTGAGGAAGCTGCATTACGGCACGGCTCACGATGTAATCGTACGAACCTTTTTCTTCTTCGCCCCTGCGATGAACAGGAAAACAATTAGTAAGACCGATGGCACGGCTAACCTCTTCTGCGACATGAATTTTCTTACCCGTTCCGTCAATCAACGTGAAACGACAGTTCGGGAACATTATAGCAAGAGGAATACCGGGGAATCCGCCACCACAGCCGAAATCGAGTATTTCAGAACCATCATGGAAATCATATTCTTTTGCTATTGCCAATGAATGAAGAACATGATGTTCGTAGATGTTATCTGTGTCCTTACGCGAAATAACATTTATTTTCTCGTTGAGATCTTTATACAGATCACCTAACATTGCGAACTGCTTTTTCTGTGTATCTGTAAGTTCGGGGAAATATTTCAGAATTTTTTCCATGTAATGAAATTATTTTTTCTCGAAGAAAGCAATCCATTCCTTCTTCATAATGTCCTTAAGTTCATCAGCAGGAACAACAACATTTATTATTCCATATTTGCGTCCGGCTATCTCAAAAGGATTATAAATAAAAGTAATATCTTTATCAGAAATCTCAATATTGTCAGTAGCATAAGGAATGCCATCAACAAAAATACCCTTACGCTGCAAACCAGCTAAATCTTTAACGCCATATTCTGCAAAGAGTTTACCAGCAATCTTCATGCCGAGTCGCTCACTGCTTCCTGGTACAAAAATATCCGATTTCGTTATCAGCTTACGATCTGTAAGGCTTACATTAAATGAATTTATACTGACAAGAGAATCTTTTTCTCCATAAGCCTTCTCCTCATAAAATGCCTTGTATGAAAGTATTTCATTCTTAACCTTAGAACATTCAGCATTTACAAAACGACGGTATGTTGCAAACGAAACAGGAAAAGAACCATCTGCAATACTTTTTTTCGTAACACCTGTGAGGGTTTTCTTGTAATCGTCTATTATCTGTAACAGTTCGTTATGCACAGACTTCTCTACATCAAGACTGTCGGATGACTGCGGGAAGAGTCTGCCTGTTATAATACGATTGAAGTCGTCTGCATTAGTTCCTTCTGCATATTTAAGTTTGTAACTTATGGTACACGCAGGACCACCTTTACCGCCAAACAATGTACAGACAGTATCGGCAGTTATTGTATTTAACTCTAAATCATCCGCTAACTCCGTTGATTCTCCTTTATTTTCTCCACAAGACGACATTAACAAAGCTGTTAATGCGACGGCAGACATTAAAAAAATCTTTGTTTTCAATATAAATAGTTTTAAAATCCTTCTTCCTCTGCTTCCTTAACTTTACGGAACAAGTCTGAAGCAAATATAAAATCGTTCAGACGCTCGTTAGTAGAAGTCATAACTTCATCTTTACATCCATGCCACTCAGCCTTGCCTTTATAGATATAAATAATACTCTCTCCGATACCCATTACGGAGTTCATATCGTGAGTGTTTATTATGGTTGTAATACCATATTCATGAGTAATGCCCTGCAACAGATCGTCAATGACAAGAGATGTCTTAGGGTCAAGACCTGAGTTAGGTTCATCACAGAATAAGTACTTGGGATTAAGTGCTATGGCACGAGCAATGGCAACACGCTTCTGCATACCGCCAGAAATCTCTCCGGGATATTTTTTCTCTGCACCGGTAAGATCTACACGGTCAAGACA
The DNA here is from genome assembly GCA_020026195.1 of Prevotella sp. Taxonomy (GTDB): domain Bacteria; phylum Bacteroidota; class Bacteroidia; order Bacteroidales; family Bacteroidaceae; genus Prevotella. The sequence goes on along the minus strand of JAHHQW010000013.1, from coordinate 19,140 downwards.
TGAACGAGCACGCTTCACACGATCTGTATAGTTTGCATCAGAAAACATATCAAGAGGAAACATCACATTCTCAAGAACAGAAAGACTGTCAAAAAGTGCAGCATTCTGAAATATCATACCCATTTCGCGACGAAGAAGGACTTTCTCTTTTTTAGACATAGCCACAAAATCACGACCATCGTACAATACCTCGCCTGATGTAGGAGAAAGAAGTCCTACGATGTTCTTCATGAGGACAGTCTTTCCAGAACCACTCTGACCAATAATCAGATTGGTCTTTCCACTCTCGAAAGTGGCACTAATATCGTTCAGAACCTCCTTGTCGTCAAACGACTTGTATAAATGTTTTACTTCTATCATGATTTTACGAAAGTAACTGTGTTAAAAATACATCGGCAAACAAAATAAGCACGCTGCTGTTAACTACAGCCGTGGTACTTGCCTTTCCGACCTCAACAGATCCGCCAACGACATTATAGCCGAAATAAGAAGAGACACTTGATATGATGAAAGCAAAGAACAAACTCTTTATTATACTCATATACATGAACCATGTATTTACATCGTGCTGAAGTCCTATCGTGAGGTCCTCTGCACTTATCACTCCTCCTATTATCGACGTGGCGTAAGCACCGACAATACCTGCCGCAGTACTGAAAATCACGAGGAAAGGCATTATCGTTATCATACCTAAAATCTTAGGCAGAATAAGGAAACTTGCCGAATTAACACCCATAATCTCCAAAGCATCTATCTGCTGGGTGACACGCATAGTTCCAAGTTCCGACGCTATGTTAGAGCCCACCTTACCAGCAAGGATAAGACACATAATTGATGAGGAGAACTCAAGCAACATAATTTCACGCGTTACATATCCGGTAACGAACCGAGGCATCCAGGGACTCTGAATATTGAGTTTTATCTGTATACATATAACCGCTCCGATAAAGAACGAAATAAGCAGGACTATACCAACTGAATCGACGCCCAGCTGCGACATTTCTTTAATATACTGTTTAAAAAACATACGCATTCGCTCAGGACGAGAGAATGTACGTCCCATGAGTATCAGGTATTTTCCTAGTGTTGTTAGGGATTTATGTAAAAGCATCTGCTAAAAATATCTTTTATTATCTTCGGCAAAAGTAACCAAAAAAATATTGATTATGAGCTTACCACATGAGTTTTTTAGAGAAAACTGAAGATTTAAATGGATTTTTATTATTTTTGCACTCAAATCGCATTTATTATAGATGGTTACAGTTACAGACGAGATTACACAGGAGGCTTTAAACAAAGGTCAGGAAGAGAGCATGACGCTTAAGGCAGAAGGATTGATAAAACGTTACGGCAAACGTACCGTTGTCAATGACGTGTCAATAAACGTACGTCAAGGTGAAATCGTTGGTCTGCTGGGACCTAACGGTGCAGGAAAAACTACATCGTTCTACATGACAACCGGTCTCGTTGTCCCTAACGCCGGACACATATATCTTGACGACAAAGAAATAACCAACTACCCTGTATATAAGCGTGCCCGTGCCGGTATAGGCTATCTGCCACAGGAGGCCAGTGTATTCAGAAAGATGAGTGTCGAGGACAACATCCTTTCTGTTCTGGAAATGACTGGCAAACCAAGAAAATACCAGCTGGAAAAACTTGAGCAACTTATAAGCGATTTTCGTCTACAAAAAGTCCGCAAGAACAAAGGCGACCAGTTATCAGGTGGAGAACGCAGACGTACTGAGATTGCAAGATGTCTGGCCATCAACCCTAAGTTCATTATGCTTGACGAGCCTTTTGCGGGCGTCGACCCTATTGCCGTAGAAGATATCCAGCACATAGTATGGAAGCTAAAATATCTTAACATCGGAATCCTTATCACCGACCATAACGTTCAGGAAACTCTAAGTATCACCGACCGTGCATATCTGCTGTTCGAAGGTAAAATTCTGTTTCAGGGAACACCGGAACAGTTAGCCGAGAACAAGATTGTCAGAGAAAAATACCTCAGTAACAGTTTCGTACTGAGAAAGAAAGACTTCCAGCTCATAGACGAAGAACGCAGAGCAAGAGAGGAAGCCGAAAAAGAAAATACACTATAAAAGACTTCACAATAAACATTTATAAAGGCGCACCGTTAATGCGCCTTTATTTTTGCACTATTTTTACACAAAAAAGCGCAGACAACACATATTAAATGCAAGGAGAAACACGCACAAATAACATAAAAGACATTATTATAGTTATTTTTCAACATTAATTTAGGTGTTTACACTATTTATAATTACCTTTGCAAGTCATTGACTACCTATTGAAAATAGAAATAACAATAATATAAACAAAAGAAATGAAAGTAACATTTGAAAATCCTGATAAGATTAATGGCGTTATGACCATTGTCATCGAGGAGAACGATTATGCAGAGAATCTGACAAAAAGACTTAAGGACATTCGTAAAAAAGCTGAAATGCCTGGTTTCAGAAAAGGTATGATTCCTATGGGACGTATCAATCAGATGTACGGTACTTCTGCAAAGATAGAGGAAATCAACAAACTCGTAGGCGACGGAATGTATGGTTACATCAGAGAAAACAAAATCGAAATGCTCGGAGAACCTATTCCTTCAGAAAAGCAGGTTCCTCAGGACTTAGAGAACAAAGGTCCGTTCGAATTCATATTCGATATTGCCGTTGCTCCTGAGTTTGACATCAAACTTGACAAGAGAGACAAACTTACATACTATCACATTGACATCGACGACAAGCTGATCGACGAGCAGGTTGAAATGTTCAGATCACGTACAGGCCACAACGAAGAAGTTGAGGACTACCAGGACGGCGATATCCTGACAGGTGACCTGAGAGAGCTTAACGCAGACGGCAGCAACAACGAGGAAGGTCTCGTAGTAGCTGACTCTAAGATTATGCCTTCATACATCAAGAACGAAGACCAGAAGAAATTGTTCGAAGGTGCCAAGAAGGGTGACATCATCACATTCTGCCCGAAGAAGGCTTACGAAAGTGTTGCCGAGCTCTCTGCAATGATGAAGATTGACAAAGAGAAGGCTGAAAACCTTACAGCAGAATTCACATACCAGGTAACAGGTATCTCTCGCTACGTTAAGGGTGAGATCAACCAGGAACTCTTCGACGCTTCATTCGGTAAGGATACTGTTAAGACAGAAGAAGAATACCGTAACAAGATTAAGGAAGCTCTCAAGCCCCAGGTAGAACCTCAGCAGGACCTCAGACTCCTTCTTGACCTGAAGAAGAAGTGCGAAGACAAGGTTGGTAAGCTCGAATACCCCGAAGCACTCCTCAAGAGAATCATGATTGAAGGTTCTAAGGCAGAAGACAAGGCAAAGGCTGCAGAAGATGTTGAAAAGGAATTCCCTGCAAGCATCGAGGCTCTTACATGGCATCTTATCAAGAACAAACTCGTTACTTTGTTCAACATCAAGATAGATGACGCTGACGTTAAGAAAGCATCACAGAACATGGCAAGAGAGATGTTCATTCAGTATGGAATGAGCAACATGCCCGAAGAATACATCGAAAAATATGCTGAAGAACTCATTGGAAAGGAAGAGATGCGCACAAGAATTCTCGACAATGCTATCGACGAGAAGATTGTTGCAAGTGTAAAGACTACTGTTACAATTGACGATAAGAACATTTCTTTCGAAGATTTCAACAAGTTGTTCGCATAAAAGAATAAAATTTAATAAAAAACTTCTTTTAAATAAGAGGTTATTGACTTTTTTTACTATCTTTGTTTTTACAAATATAATAAAAGAGTCAGTAACCTCTTTTTTTGTAACTTTTGAAAAATAAATGAACTACTTATGAGAGATTTTAGAAAATATGCTACCGGACATCTCGGTATGAACGGAATGGTAATAGACGATGTGATAAAGGCACAGAACAGTTACCTTAACCCATATATTCTGGAAGAAAGACAGCTTAACGTAACTCAGCTCGACGTCTTCTCACGACTGATGATGGACCGTATTATATTTTTAGGAACACAGATAGACGATTATACTGCAAACACACTGCAGGCGCAGCTGCTGTACCTTGACTCAGTTGAACCGGGCAAGGATATTTCAATCTATATAAATTCTCCCGGCGGCAGTGTTACTGCAGGTCTCGGAATATACGACACAATGCAGTTTATAACCAGCGACGTGGCTACAATCTGTACAGGTATGGCTGCATCCATGGCAGCCGTTCTGCTCGTTGCAGGACAAGAAGGCAAGCGCTCGGCTCTTACTCATGCCAGAGTTATGATACACCAGCCATTAGGCGGCGTACAAGGTCAGGCTTCTGATATAGAAATCGAGGCAAGAGAAATAATGAAATACAAGAAAGAACTTTATACCATTATTTCGGATCATTCACACACACCTTTCGACAAAGTCTGGAACGACTCTGACCGTAACTACTGGATGACAGCAGAAGAAGCTAAGGAATACGGTATGATTGATAGTGTTTTAAAGCGCAAACAGGCAGATGAAAAAGAAAGTTTGTAGTTTCTGCGGAAGAGGAGAAAATGAAGTAAACCTGCTGCTTACAGGCATGAGCGGTTACATCTGCGACAGCTGCGTAAGCCAAGCTTATCATATTCTCGAAGCTAACGGTATGGCAGAAGCTTCTGCTGATGAGAAAACGAAGAAATCAGCTAAGGTTAAGGACATTGACTTAAAAAAGATTCCTAAGCCTATTGAAATAAAAGAATATCTCGACCAGTATGTAATAGGACAGGATGATGCCAAGAGGTATCTTTCGGTAGCCGTTTACAATCACTACAAACGCCTTGCTCAGAAAAATGACGATAACGGCGTTGAAATAGAGAAGAGTAACATCATAATGGTTGGAAGCACTGGTACGGGCAAAACTCTTATGGCACGTACCATTGCAAAACTTCTTGATGTTCCGTTTACAATTGTAGATGCCACGGTATTTACCGAGGCGGGTTACGTTGGCGAGGACGTCGAGAGCATCCTGAGCCGTCTGCTTCAGGTAGCAGATTATGACCAGGAAGCAGCCGAACGCGGAATAGTATTCATTGACGAGATTGACAAAATAGCACGTAAGAGCGACAACCCTTCTATCACACGTGACGTAAGCGGAGAGGGTGTCCAGCAGAGTATGTTAAAACTACTTGAAGGCTCTATTGTCAATGTTCCGCCAAAGGGAGGACGCAAACATCCAGATCAAGATTATATACACTTAGATACCAAGAACATTCTGTTTATCTGCGGTGGTGCATTCGACGGTATTGAACGTAAAATTGCACAGAGACTAAACACTCATGTTGTGGGTTATAACTCTGTACAGAATATCCGTCATATAGACAAAGAGGATATGATTCAGTATATTCTGCCTCAGGATCTGAAATCGTTCGGTCTTATTCCCGAAATCATAGGTCGTCTTCCGGTACTTACTCATCTTAATCCTCTTAACAGAAAAGCGTTGGAAAAGATTCTAATAGAACCTAAGAACTCCATCATAAAGCAATATCAGAAACTGTTCGAGATGGATGGTATAAAACTGACGTTTGATGATGACGTACTGCAGTTTATCGTGGATAAGGCAATGGAATACAAACTCGGTGCACGAGGCTTGAGATCTATCGTTGAAAGCATCATGATCGACTCGATGTATGAAATTCCTTCTAAAAAGGTAAAAGAATTCAATGTAACCTTAGAATACGCCAAGGCCCAGATGGACAAATCACACCTCACGAAACTCGAAACAGAGTAGTCAGGTTAATTGGCGCAATGGTTCAAGAATTAACATGTAGAAATATGGTTAACAAAATAGATCTAACGGGAAAACTGAAACATTTTTTTGGCTTTGATTCTTTTAAGGGAGATCAGGAAGCCATAATACAAAATGTTCTTGATGGAAATGACACATTCGTACTGATGCCGACAGGCGGAGGTAAATCATTATGTTATCAGCTTCCATCACTGATAATGGATGGTACGGCAATTGTTATATCACCGCTTATTGCGCTGATGAAGAATCAGGTGGATGTAATAAACAGTATGAGTGACGAAGATGGTGTGGCTCATTATCTCAACTCTTCGCTCAACAAAGCTGCCATCGAACAGGTTAAGAACGACATAAAAAAAGGTAAGACCAAACTTCTTTACGTGGCTCCGGAGTCACTAACAAAAGACGAATACACGGACTTCCTCAAAACCGTTAAGATTTCATTTTATGCCATTGACGAAGCGCACTGTATTTCAGAATGGGGACACGATTTCCGACCTGAATACAGACGCATACGCCCAATAATCAACGAAATAGGCAAAGCTCCTGTCATAGCACTGACAGCCACTGCAACCGATAAGGTTCGTACGGACATCATGAAAAACTTAGGCATCATGGATGCAAGACAGTTCAAGAGTTCGTTCAACCGCCCAAATCTGTATTACGAAGTTCGTCCGAAAGGTAACGACATCGACAAACAGATTATAATGTTCATCATGCAGAACAGAAACAAGAGCGGCATCATCTACTGCCTCTCAAGAAAAAAGGTTGAAGAACTGGCTGCCGTACTACAGGCTAATAATATCAAGGCCGCTCCTTATCATGCAGGTCTCGATCCCGCCACACGTTCGCAAACTCAGGATGCATTTCTTTCTGAAGATATTGATGTCATCGTTGCAACTATTGCATTCGGCATGGGTATTGACAAACCAGACGTAAGATTTGTTATCCATTATGATATTCCAAAGAGTCTTGAAGGATATTATCAGGAAACAGGACGTGCAGGACGTGACGGAGGTGAAGGCAAGTGTATTGCATTCTATTCGCACAAGGACCTGAAGAAACTTGAAAAGTTCATGGAAGGCAAACCTGTTGCCGAACAAGACATCGGAAAACAACTTCTCGAAGAAACTGCTGCATACGCAGAATCTTCAGTATGCAGAAGAAAACTCCTGTTACATTACTTCGGAGAAAAATACGAATCAGATAACTGCGGCAACTGTGACAACTGTCTTAATCCTAACAAGCCGGAAGAAGCAAAGGACGAATTAGTTACTATGCTTAAGGCAATAGCTGCCGTAAAAGAGAACTTCTGTGCAGATTATGTCATAAACTTCCTTAGAGGAGAGTTGAACGATGATATAGAATCGCACAAACACAATGACTTAGATGAATTTGGTTCTGGCGATGACGTAAGTGCCGACTATTGGAAAGCCATTCTTAGACAGGCAATGATTGCCGGATACATATTTAAGGATGTAGAATCGTACGGTCTGCTTAAGATAACACCATCAGGAAAGAAGTTTATCAAGAATCCTCAATCCTTCATGGTTGTGAAGAACAGGGAATTTGAAGAAAGCGAAGATACAAACATAGAAGCATCAGGATGCGTGCTCGACCCCACCCTTTACAAGATGCTTAAAGATTTGAGAAAAGAGACTGCAAAGAAGCACAAACTTCCTCCCTATGTAATATTCCAAGACGTATCTCTGGAACAGATGGCGACAGTATACCCTATAACGATGGAAGAACTCCAAAACATTCAGGGTGTCGGTGCTGGAAAGGCAAGACGCTACGGCAAGGAATTCATAGAGCTAATCGCCAACTATTGCGAAGAGAACGAGATAGAACGTCCTTCCGACCTGAGAGTAAGAACTGTTGCTAATAAGTCTCTGCTCAAAGTAAGCATTATTGAAAGCATTGACAGACAAGTAGATCTTGACGATCTTGCAGAATCAAAGAACATAGATTTCTCAGAGTTACTCGATGAGATGGAAACAATCGTATACAGCGGAACAAGAATAAACATTGACTATTTCATAGACAACATCATGGATGAAGAAGATGTAGATGATGTATACGAATATTTTAGAGAAAGCGAGACTGACAGTCTGGAAGAAGCCATGAAAGAATTCGGCAGTGATTATGCAGAAGAGGAAATACGTCTGATACGTATCAAATTTATTTCAGAAATGGCTAACTAACACATTAAAAGCATTCTATCAAATTATAAAAAATAAAAAAACACATACTATATTGAATATTTGTGCTATATTTGCACGCAATTAATTATAACTTAATATTATGTCATCATTTGTTGCAGATAAAATAATAATGGACGGTCTTACATTCGATGACGTCCTTTTAGTGCCCGCTTATTCGGAAGTTTTACCCAGAACAGTAGAATTAAAGACAAAATTCTCAAGAAACATCGAACTTAATATACCTTTTGTTACGGCAGCAATGGACACCGTAACCGAAGCAGCAATGGCTATCGCCATAGCTCGCGAAGGAGGTATCGGTGTAATCCATAAGAACATGTCTATTGAAGAACAGGCAAGACAGGTTGCTATCGTAAAGCGTGCTGAAAACGGTATGATATACGATCCTGTAACAATCATGAGAGGCTCTACTGTTAAGGAAGCTCTCAACATGATGGCAGAATATCACATCGGAGGTATTCCTGTTGTAGACGGAGAGAAGCACCTCGTAGGTATCGTTACCAACAGAGACTTACGTTTTGAAGGTAATATGGACAAGAACATTGATGATGTAATGACAAAAGAAAATCTTGTTACTACAAACATCAAGACAGACCTTAAGGCAGCTGCAAGAATATTACAGGAAAACAAGATCGAGAAACTTCCCGTTGTAGATTCAGAAAACAAACTTGTAGGTCTGATTACTTACAAGGATATTACAAAGGCAAAAGACAAACCTATGGCATGCAAGGACGAGAAAGGTCGTCTGAGAGTTGCAGCAGGTGTTGGCGTAACAGCAGACACAATGGAACGTATGCAGGCTCTTGTAAATGCAGGTGCCGATGCAATCGTAATTGATACAGCACACGGACATTCTAAGTTTGTTATCGAAAAACTTATTCAGGCTAAGAAAGAATTCCCCAACGTAGATATAGTAGTAGGTAATGTTGCCACTGGTGCAGCTGCAAAATTACTCGTAGACAATGGTGCTGATGCCATCAAGGTTGGTATCGGTCCGGGTTCTATCTGTACAACACGTGTAGTTGCCGGTGTCGGTGTTCCTCAGCTCAGCGCTGTTTACGACGTAGCATGTGCTCTTGCAGGAACAGGTGTTCCTCTGATTGCCGACGGTGGTCTTCGTTATTCTGGCGATATCGTTAAGGCTCTTGCAGCCGGCGGTTACAGCGTAATGATTGGTTCACTCGTTGCAGGAACAGAAGAAAGCCCCGGTGACACAATCATCATGAACGGAAGAAAATTCAAGAGCTATCGTGGAATGGGTTCACTCGAAGCAATGGAAAATGGTAGCAAGGACAGATATTTCCAGGCAGGTACAAAGGATGTAAAGAAACTCGTTCCGGAAGGAATTGCAGGACGTGTTGCATACAAAGGTACATTACAGGAAGTTATCTATCAGCTCGTCGGAGGTCTTAGAGCAGGTATGGGTTACTGCGGTGCACCCGACATAGAACATCTGCACGATGCAAAATTCACAAGAATAACCGGTGCCGGTGTATTGGAGAGCCATCCGCATGACATCACCATTACAAGCGAAGCACCTAATTATTCACGTCGTCAGGAATAAAACATAAAGAGACATACATATACGGATAATATGAGATTTAAGATGTTAGCAGCATCCCTCCTTTTCGCTGCGGGAGCTGCATTTGCACAGAGTAACGACCCGGTGATTATGACAATCAACGGTAAGCCGATATACAAATCAGAGTTCGAATATTCATATAATAAGAACAACTCTGGAAATGTAATAGACAAAAAGTCGATAGACGAATATCTTCCGATGTTCATCAACTACAAACTGAAAGTAGAGGATGCTCTTGCAAGACAGTTAGATACTCTGAGCTCTTTCAAAAGAGAATATTTGATGTACAGAGATCAGCAGATTAAACCTACACTCGTTAATGACGATGATGTAAAGAAGTTTGCTCTTAAGATGTACAACAGTACAAAAGAAAGAGTTGGCGATGACGGATGGTTTTTACCAGCACATATATATGTAAGAGTTAAGCAGAAAGCAAGCAAAGAAGAAATTGCAGTTGCAAAACAGCGCATAGACTCAATATATAACGAGATTATCAACTTCAAGGGAGATCCGAAAGATGCTTTCGTACGTCTTGCTAACGAATGTTCAGACGATACACGTTCTGCAAAGCGTGGCGGTGTACTGGGTTGGCTTTATAAAGGTCAGCTCATGAAAGAATTCGACGATCAGATGCTTAAGTTGAAGGAAGGTGAAATAAGCAAGCCTTTCCAGTCTCCTGCCGGTTTCCATATCATGCTTCTCGCTAAGAAGCGTCCGTTTGAGACTTTTGACGAAGCAAAACAAGGTATATACGATTACATTGAAGTAAAGAACATAAGGGACAATATTGCAGACGAGAAGATAGATTCAATCGTAAAAGCTTCTGACGGTACATATACCAAAGAACAGCTTATGGACAAGTATGCTGCAGACATGCAGAATAAGGATCCAGAATTCAAGAATCTTATTCGCGAATACCATGACGGTCTTTTACTCTTCGAAGTAAGTAACAGAGAAGTATGGGGTTCGGTAGGCACTAACAAAAAAGCACTCAAAAAGTTCTTTAAGAAAAACAAGAAACGTTATGCTTGGGACGAGCCTCGCTTTAAGGGTATAGCATACTATGCTAAGGATGAAGCCGACATCGAAGCAGTCAAAAAGAGTCTTAAGAAAGTTTCATTTGACGTATGGGCTGGTGTTCTGCGCAAGTCATTCAATAACGACTCAATTCTTCGTATACGTGTAGAAAAGGGTATTTTCAAGAAAGGCGACAACGGACTTGTTGACCGTTACGAATTTGGCATCCAAGATGCAAAAATAGATTCAATGAAACGTTATCCTTATGCTTCTACTTACGGAAAGATTCTTAAGAAAGGTCCCGAATGCATGGAAGATGTAAAGGCACAGGTAACAGCCGACTATCAGGATATGTTACACGAGAAATGGGTAGCACGTCTTAGAGAGAAATACACCTTCAGCGTTAATAAAGATGTTTTAGCAACATTAAAGGAAAACGGTAAATAAATGAAATTAAACAAAAGAGTAATAATATACATTCTTCCATTGTTGTTATCAGTTGCAGCAGTAGCAAATACTACAAAAGCATATAATGATGACGACAAAAAGACAACATCAAAAGACTCGACAATAAACAAAAAAAGTGTTATCGACGAGGTAATATGGATTGTTGGTGACGAGCCTATTCTGAAATCTGATGTTGAGGTTATGCGACTTCAATCAGAAATGAGAGGTGAAAAATGGGAAGGAAATCCCGATGCGCTCATTCCAGAACGAATCGCTCTTCAGAAGTTATTCCTTCATCAGGCTGCTATTGACAGTATCGAAGTATCTGAAGCTGAAATATCTCAGAACGTAGAAGCTCAGATCAGCAGTATGCTTCAGATGGTTGGCGGCAGTAAGGAGAAACTTGAAGAATATCGTCATCAGAGTCTCATTGAAATGCGTCAGGAACTTCGTGAAGAAGTTAAAGATTATCTTTTAACACAACGCATGAAGGAAAATATCGTAAAGAATGTAAAAGTTACTCCTGTCGACGTTCGTGAATATTTCAGAACATTACCCGAAGACAGCATTCCATTTGTTCCTACGGTAGTCGAGGTAGAAAAAATTGCTTCAGTACCAAAGATCAAACAGGAAGAAATAGACAGAGTTAAGGGTAAACTGAGAGAATATACAGATCGTATAAACAAGAACGAAACTTCATTTGCCACTCTTGCACGTTTCTATTCAGAAGATCCTGGAACAGCACGTCAGGGAGGTGAACTTGATTATGTCGGACGAGGTATGTTAGACCCTGCTTTTGCAAGTGTAGCATTCAACCTTACCGACCCTAACAAGATTTCAAAAATTGTTGAATCTGAAAACGGATTCCATATCATTCAGCTTATAGATAAACGTGGTGATAAGATCAAGGTCCGTCATATCTTGTTAAGACCAAAAGTATCTCAGGAAGAAGTGGACAAGAGTATAAATCGTCTTGACTCTATTGCAAACGACATCCGTCATAACAAATTTTCTTTCGAAGAAGCCGCAACATTCCTTTCTGATGACAAGGATACCAAGAACAACAATGGTCTGATGGCAAACTACACAGAAAGATCTTCAAAGTTTGAGATGAAGGAACTACCACCAGAGATTGCACGTGTAGCCGATACACTTAAGGTTGGACAGATTTCAAAAGCTTTCAGCATGATTAATGATAAAGGCAAGACCGAATGTGTAATCATCAAGTTGAAGAGTCGTATCGAAGGCCATCCTGCAACAATAACAGAGGATTTCCAAGTTATGAAAGCAATGGTAGAAGAGAAAAAACGAGAAGAGGTTCTCGAAGAATGGGTTCAGAAAAAATTGAAATCTACATACGTAAGAATGAATGGAACTTACAACGAAGAAGATTTCAAATATAAAGGATGGATTAAGAAATGATATTAAAAAGCAATAACACGAACGGGCATAGAATCACTTTATTTCTGATTCTATGCCTGTTTGGCATAATAGCAGCACAGTCTTCCCTTTTGAATGACAAAAAGGAGAAAAGAAAGACTTCTGGCGAGCGTGTTTATCTGGAACACGCAGATGAGTTGTCGTTCGACGAACACGGAAGTCATCCCGATGCACAGATGTTACGCGGTAATGTAAGATTCCGTCATAATGGTGCAATAATGACCTGTGACAGTGCATATTTCTATCAGGCAGATAATTCTTTTGATGCTTATAGTAATGTAGTAATCACACAGGGAGACTCTGTAGAACTTACAAGTGACTTTGCCAACTACAACGGAAATACCGAAATGGCAGAAGCCAGACAAAATGTTGTTCTTATACATAACGAGTCAACTCTATATACAGACTTTCTTAATTACGACAAGCTCTATAACCTTGCATTCTTTTATGACGGAGGTCGTCTGATAGACAAAGACAACACACTTGTTTCCGACTGGGGTGAATACAACCTGGAGAATCATGAGGCTGTATTCAATTATAATGTCAGTCTCAAGAACCCTCAGTTCGATCTTTATACAGACACCATGCATTACAACACTGAATCAAAGATTGCACACATTGTAGGACCATCAATCATTTATTCCGGTTCGAAGATAATCAGGACTAAGGCTGGAAGATATGATACACAGAAAAAATACGTAGAACTTTCAAAAAGATACCTACAGAAGAAAAATATAGAACCAACAGACATACAGTCTGATTCTACAATACACACAGATTCTATAATACGTACAGATTCACTAAAAAAAGACACTGTTGTATTAGAAGATACAATATGCCCCGCAAAAATAAGCGTAGATATGTACAGCGACAGTCGTAATGTTATATTTACCGATACAGTAAACAAGAACATACTTATATGCGACTATCTTTATTATGAAGAAAACGAAGGACTGGCAGTAGCATCTGACAATCCCGTAACAATGGAATACTCACAGGGTGACACACTCTATATGCATTCCGATACTATAAAGATGTACACATATAACATCGACACTGATTCTGTATACAGAAAGATACACTGCTATAAGAAAGTAAAAGCTTTCCGTAACGATATACAGGCTATCGCAGACTCTATGATGTACAATACGGCTGACTCATGTCTTACAATGTACAAGTCGCCAATATTATGGAACGAGAACAAGCAGGTTACAGGCAAGAAAATAATAGCATTTCTCGAAGACTCTACATTGAAAAAGGTAGATATTATAGACAATGCCGTTGCCGGTGAAATGACAAAAGATAAGACGAGATACAATCAGGTTTCATCGCGCGACATCTATGCATATTTCGAAAAAGGAGAACTCGTACGCACCGATGCCGTAGATAACGTCATTTCTGTTTTCTATCCAGAGAGCGATAAGGACAGTACGGCAATGATGATGAACTACTTAGAAACCGATACCATGCGAATATACCTCAAAGACCGCCAGCTCGTAAAAATATGGGCTCCTCAGCCAGAAGGTATGTCTTACCCGCTGACACAGATTCCACCAGGCAAGGACATTGTTCCGGGATTTGAATGGTATGCATATCTGCGTCCTACCGACAGATATGATATCTTTGTATGGCGCGACCGCCGTACCCCTAAAAAGAAATAACCTATGTTCTTCAGGAATCATATCCGTAAATTCCATCATTCATACATCTATACTGACGAACGTAAGATAAAGATTGATGAAATAAAGCATAAAGCTGCCGAAGAGCTTAAGATGGAACGTGGCGAATATCATTCTTCAAGAATAAAAGGATTTCTGACAGACAGAAAATACAGACAACGAATCTCTACCACAACGGCAGTATTACTTATAGTTACGCTAATCCTTCTGTGGTATTTCCTGATATATTAAACAATCAGTACAATATGAGCGACATAATACAATTATTACCCGATTCAGTGGCCAATCAGATAGCAGCAGGCGAAGTTATACAGCGCCCTGCCTCTGTCGTAAAGGAACTTATGGAGAATGCAGTAGATGCCGGAGCGACAAAAATCGACGTGAAGGTTCTTGATGCAGGACGTACCCTCATACAGGTTGTTGATAACGGAAAAGGTATGTCGGAAACAGATGCACGTCTGGCTTTTGAGCGCCATGCCACATCTAAGATACGTAAGGCAGCCGACTTGTTCGAACTGCACACCATGGGATTTCGTGGAGAGGCTCTTGCTTCGATAGCTGCCGTGGCACAGGTAAAGCTAAAGACCAAACGACCGGAAGATTCCATCGGAACATCTCTTTCTATTTCTGGTTACAAGTTTGAAGGACAGGAACCAGTTACATGTCCTGACGGCAGTAATTTCATGATAGAGAATCTATTCTTCAATGTTCCGGCAAGAAGAAAGTTCCTAAAGTCGAACACTACAGAAACTAGCAACATCATAGAGGCATTCGAACGCATTGCACTTGTAAACCCCGAAATAGAATTTACGCTTACGAGCGATAACACCGAAGTACTTGTTCTCTCACAGGCAAGTCTGCGCCAACGCATCATAGATATTTTCGGGAAAAGACTCAACCAGGATCTTCTTCCCGTAAACGTCGAAACTACGATGTGCCGCATAACAGGCTTTACGGGTAAGCCCGAATCTGCAAAAAAGAAAAGCGCCAAACAATATTTCTTCGTAAACGGCCGTTTCATGCGCCATCCTTATTTCCATAAGGCTGTAATGACACCCTACGAACGCATTATTCCAGAAGGAGAACAGATTCCATATTTCCTTTATCTCGAAGTCAATCCTCAGGACATTGATGTGAACATTCATCCTACAAAGACAGAGATTAAGTTTGAAAACGAATCAGCGATATGGCAGATTCTCATGGCATCAGTAAAGGAGTCCGTAGGAAAGTTCAGCGAAGTTCCTTCCATTGACTTCAATACAGAATCAGCACCCGACCTGCCAATATTTAGCGATGACGCAGATGACGTTGAAGTACCACATGTAGAATACAATGCCGACTACAATCCCTTTGCACAGACATCCTCTACTGCCGCTCCGTCGTTCACACCTCATAAGTCGGCAGAAGGATGGGAAAAGATGTACGACGGATTAGAAAAAGATTCAGAACTAAGGCAGATGGATCTGTTCGGACAATCAGAAGAAGAGGAAGACATTCCAGACGAAGAAGCACCACTGAACCGAACAGAAGAACTCTCTTCAGGAAAAACTCCGACACATTTCCAGTATAAAGGGAAATACATCATGACTACGGTAAAATCGGGACTTATGATTATCGACCAGCATCGTGCACACATGCGTATACTTTACGATCAGTTCTTACGAGAACTCCAGGACGAGCAGCGCGTATGCGAACGACAGATAGTACTGTTTCCAGAAGTAATACACTTCTCTCCCGAAGACATCCTCACCGTAGACAAACTCATGCCACAGCTACAGCGCATGGGATTCGATCTTTCTCCACTCGGCAACGGAAGTTATTCCATAACGGCGGTTCCGGCAGGACTAAACGGAGTGAATGCGAAGAACGTCATAGAAGATGTTGTTGCCGATGCACGTAAAGAGATACCTTCAGGAAACGAAAGCATCTGGCACATCATAGCACTTGAGATGGCGCGTAAATCATCTGTCAGCGAAGGAGAATTACTCAGCAACACCGAAATGGAAAGTATCGTAAACGAACTATTTGTATGTTCCAACGTAAACTATACTCCTGACAAGAAACCTATCCTGTGCATTCTCAAGGAAGAAGAGATTGAAAATCTTTTAAACTAACATATACAGATATAAAAATAAAGCCCGCTCATAGAGAACGGGCTTTATTTTTCTTATATATCATCATTCATTTTCTTTTGTCACTATACCATCTATAAAACCATTCTCAATAGCTTCTTTAGGTTTCATCCAGTTATCACGGTCACACAACGTCTCAATCTCCTCTATAGTCTTGCCACTGTTATCTGCAAGTACCTCATAAATGTCCATCTTCAAATTTTCCATTTCCTGAAGATGAATCTGCTGGTCGCGGAAGGTTGAATAACCAACTCCAGAACTTGGCTGATGAATCATAAAACGAGAATACGGCAGAGCCCTTCTGTGTCCCTTCTCTCCGCTCGAAGCAATTACGGCAGCCATTGATGCAGCACATCCTAAGATTGTGGTGTGCACAGGTGACTTAATGAAATTCATTATTGACACCAGCTCTAAACCAGAGTAACACTCACCGCCGCTCGAATTAATGTAAAGATTAATAGGTTCGTGCGAAAGCGACTCGAGGAAAAGCAGCTGAGCAGCCAGCGTGTCCATAGAATCGGGTGATACCTCACCGCTGAGAAAGAGGATGCGGTCCATCATAAGACGCGAGAACACATCAAGCTGTGTGATGTTCATCGGTCGTTCCTCTATAATATACGGATTGATTATTCTGTCATTTGGTCTGCCCAGGCCTCCTAACATATTAATATAGTCTGTCTTCTTCATTTCTTTAATTATTATTACAAGCCTTTTATTACAACCCTTGCACTATTGCTTCGATTCTTCATTTCCATATTTTCTCTGATATTCTGGTATATTTCAAGACTGCCCTGTCTTAACGAAGGCTGGATATTCTCAACCGTAGTATTAAGCAGGTTGTTAGATATTTCTTCTCTTGCAAAAGCAGCAGTCATTGCAGCATCATTAACAATGAAAGCGATATCACTTGCGATGTATCCTTCTGTTTTCTCAGCCAGATTATCGTAATCAATGTCATTTTTTATAGGTCGGCCATCGAGATACATTCTGAACATCTCTCTGCGTGCCTCGAAATCAGGCAGCGGAACATAAACCATCTTGTCTATACGACCAGTACGCAGTACGGCAGGATCTATCTTATCCGGACGATTACTCGTAGCTACAATAAATATACCACGCTTAGAACAATTGTTCATCTGAGAAAGGAACTCATTAACTTCTGTCGAAACATAATTAGAGCCTGGTGCCGAACGGTCAGGGACAAGTGCATCAAACTCATCGAAGCATATTACTATCGGAGCATTCTTCTCTGCTGTCTTAAACAGTTTGTTTATCTTTTCCTGTGAGCCGTGAACGAAACTGCTCGCCACATCCGAAGAACGAATCAGCAAGAAATTGAAACCCGTTTCTTCAGCAAACTTCTCAGAGAAATAAGTCTTGCCACATCCCGGAGGACCATAGAGAAGCATTCCGTTAGGAGGCGTTATTCTATATTTCTCTGCAATTTCTTTATCTTTCAGTACAAAGATTACACTCTTGTAAAGGTAATCCTTTAGCTCCTGCATACCTGCAATATCCTTGAAACCGTTACCGCCTACACATCTCTTAATCTCAAAATTAACAGGATTGGGGTCAGCTACACCAGCATGATTTCTGTCATTTCCCTTATTGTCTGCACCAGAGAGACCTTCACCATCGTTAGAATATTCCCCGGTACTTTCATTCGGACGATCCAGAATACTAAGAATTTCAGACACACTTCCAAAACGATTAATGCTCTTAAGCTGAAGACCGCCATAAAGAACAGCCTTGGTAACGTTACTTACCTCAAGATTACTAACATCCAATATGTTACGTTTTCTGTAAGCATTAATAACCTTCATCTTTTCTCTATAATCGTCTTCACCGCTGTAGTCCACACTCCAAGGCACAGATGCAGTAAGCATATTATACAGCACCATACATGCAGAGAATATATCAGACTGTTCATCAAATATACCCACCATCGTTTCGTTGGCATGATACATCGGGTTCAAATCAGACGTATCAAACCACACAGAACCAGAACAGCGTTCAGAAAGATGTCCGAGGTCTATTATCACAGGCTCCCCTTCTTCCACATCCGATATTATCACATTACTTGTATCCAGATCATTGTGACACAGACACACTTTCTGAGTATGCAGACTCTGAAGCGCATTAAGTATGCCTCTGAATATCTTAACAGCCCTGTCCTCTGGCATTCTGCCTTCCTTAGATATTACATCAGCCAGCAGACGTCCGTTAAAATAATTTGTCACATAATACTGATAATCACCATCTTCACGCTCAATGCTCCCGTCTTCAATATAACTTACAATGTTCCTGTTACTTATATTCTGACAATACTCTATTTCCTTAACCTTATTTGTTCTTCTGTTCATCAGTTTCGGATATAACTTCTTAAGATTGAACAATTTAAGGAAATAAGGATTCTCATCCTTATCCACTACTCTGTAAGTTTCTGTGTATAAGTTTTCCTTTATAAGGTTCTGTATTCTAAAATTTCCAAGAACTTCCGAAGTCTTTAATACTGCCATTTTTCAAATTCTGTTATAACAAATAAAAGAGGTACTCTCACCATAAGACGCACCTCTTCTGTTATTGGTTGCACTACCTTATATCATTCGAAAATTTCCTTTGCAATACACTCACGGCTACTCATTGACAAACCAATGCAGCGTGGGGAGAAATCATCTATTTCAGGTATTCTGTCTATGACCAAATCAAATAATCTTCATATTTCAATAATATTACAAATATAATGTGTTTTTTAAATATATCAAAGAACAGCTATATATTTAATTTAGTCGTCCCTTAAAAAGCCCATTTTTGCGAGATATTCTTCAAGCACAGTAT
>JAHHQW010000012.1 GCA_020026195.1 Prevotella sp. | reverse complement strand
AGGGTATGTCTAAAATTATTGTCATTTAACAAACATTTCGACACACCCTCTTTTATTATTTAAATATTCTTTTAAAGAATGATTTCTTTTCTGGTTCAGTCTCAATGGACTGAGCACTTTCTTCTTTGAATATATCCATAAAAGACTTCTTTTCAGTTATCATTTTGTATATTACCCCCCAATCAGGAAGTCCTCCGAGATTACGGTCATCTATGAATAAATCAGCCTTAATTTTTCTACTGAAGTAGCGATTCTTATCAACATTCTCTTCAGGGAAGTCTCTGTTGACGGCATAAAATTCTACGCCTCGTTCTCTACACCAGTTTACCGCATCTTCAAGCAACTTTCCCTCTCTGACACTCCAGAGGATAAGCTGATGTTTATCCTTGATAAGCATTTTAAGAGTTTCTGTTGCAAAAGGTATTTCTCTGCCTATAGCAGGATACCTATGCTCTACAATCGTACCATCAAAATCTACAGCTATTACCATTATTCTTTCAGTGAATCATCATTTTGTTTACCATATTGACTATTCTTGTATGAGCCGTAACCTCCATATGATCCATAAGATTTTCCATAACCATACTTACCGTATCCGTACTTGCCATACTTGCCATATTTACCTACACCATAAGAGTAACCATACTTCTTCTTACTCATATCAATACCGTTGATTACGATTGATACGTTAGGAAGTTTTTTCTTATCACGTGCTTCATTTATTAATGTAAACGATGCCTTTTCTGAATAATCAGCACGACATACAATAACTGTTGCGTCAACAGCACGTGCAACCATAAACGAGTCGGTTACCAGACTGATAGGAGCAGTATCCACAATAATGTAGTCATACTTTTTTCTAAGTACCTGCATTATCTTATCGTAACCCTTACCTGCAATAAGTTCGGCAGGGTTTGGAGGAATAGGTCCTGCAAACATAAGTTCGAGATTATTTATTACTCCTGACGGAACAATCACGTTGTCAATTTCCTCTTCAGTAGGATCATCCTTAACGAGGAGATTCGTAATACCCATTTTTGTATCTTTAATACCAAATAGTTCACCAAGACGAGGCTTACGAATATCAAGACCTATAAGAATAACCTTCTTATCAAGGAGTGCAAAACTTGCTGCCGTATTGGCTGCATTGAATGTTTTACCTTCACCAGGAACTGTAGACGTAAACATTACAACCTTATCATTCTTCTTCAGCATGAATTGCAGATTCGTACGCAAGTATCTGTAAATTTCTTCCATCATACCATTACTGTTCTCATGAACAACAATATCTCCCTTACCCTTAACTTTAGATGAAGCTATCGCAACATCTGCTATGATAGGAGCATTTGTAAGTTTCATGACATCCTCGCGACCTTCAATCTTATAACGGAAGAATTCGCGTATGAATATAACTGCAAAAGGTATTACGACGCCAAGAATCAATGCAACAAGCATCAGAAGAGAAGACTTAGGACTAACCTTTCCTTTAAACTGAGGAGTTTCGATGATTTTTCCCTTATCAACAGTAGATGCAAGAGATATTGAGTTTTCTTCACGTTTCTGAAGCAACATGAGGAACAAACCAGCCTTTACTTCCTGCTGACGTCCTATCTGAGTAAGGACACGCTCCTGTTCCGGAGTCTGCTGTACACGACCGCTATACATGAAGAACTGCTGCTCTAACGATTTTTTCTTCAATGTCTGATCATTGTAAGCCTGTGAAAGGCTCTTATTAATACTTTCGTAAAGATTATCGAGAAGTTTTGTAAGAGGAATTACCGAGGGGCTGTTTTCAGAAGCACTGGTAAGAAGGTGACTTCTCTGAAGAACCACATCATTATACTTATTGATGAGCGAATTACTTGACGCATCATCAAGACCTATATTTGCGGGAAATACCTGATACTTATTGTTTGTATTCTTTACAAAATCTTGAAGAGTCTTGATAAGTTCTAACTGAGTACGAGCCTCCATAAGTTTCTGTTCAAACAAGTTTGTATTACCAACAGAAGCCTGTGCATTTATACCGATCTCAACGACCTTGTTACGTTTCTTGAAATCCTCAAGACTTGCTTCCGTATCACCAAGTTCGCGATTGATTTTTTCAAGACGGCTGTTGATAAACTCGTCTGTGCGCTGTGCAATTTCATTCTTATCTTCGTTCGCCAGTTCATTGTAACAGTCTGCAAGCTGATAAAGATAATCTGAAGCACGCTGAGCTACTGCATCTTTAATAGTAAGACTTGCTACTGAAGACATCTTTGATGTTGGTGCAGCAGAAAACTTCTTCTGATATACGTAAGACGCATTCTGCGGAGATGTCAGTGAAACTTTCATCGCCTGTCCTTCTTCCAACTCATAATTCTTATTCTTTGTGAAATATAATATACCGGCACCTGTACCAAGCTGAGCTGGAAGTTTGTCAAAGGTTTCATTTATCTCATACGGTTCAGAATAAGTGATGACATCATAAGGAATACAATATTTTCCTTTAACTTTATACTTGCCGTTCTCACGCTCTATTTTAAGTTTTACAGGAACATTAAGACGATCAAGATGCTGTCTATCCATATCTACAGTAATGGGCTGATTCTTATACAGAATATTATCCTTAATTCTTCCAACACTCTTATAAGAAACATAAAGCTTTAGATTTTCAACAATCTGACGCGCAAGAATATTTGAATTTAGAATTTCAATTTCGTTCTCCGTACCATAACTATTAACCATCATACCTAAGGCTTCCATTTGCATCATTCCAGGCATGGCACGTCTACGAGAATTATTAGCGTCATCCTTAATCAGAAGCTTGGCATCCATCTGATAAGTAGGAGTTGTATACCTTATGTATCCAAAGCATAAAGCAACACATGCTACTACTGAAAACACGAACCATTTCCAATTAAGTACAAAAACCTTAATAATGTCTTGAATAGAGAACTCGCTCTGCTCTTCAGTCTGTTTATACTCTTGAGCATTTTTATTTACTTCTTCCATTACTATAAAAAATTTGTTCTTGTTTAAAATTTAAAAAATCACAAATACAAAAAAACATATAAGCATATTGCGGTTGCAAATATAATGATTTTAGCGCATAAAACAACAAACATAAATTAAAAAACCTTTATTTTGTTTTGCTCATTAGACTAAAATCGTTATTTTTGCAGCAAATTGAATTCTATGAATGCAAACGAGAAGGTTATTTCACTGTTTACGACTCGCATAAGAGAACTTTTAATCCGCTTCGAAGATATGAAGAAGGAAAATACGGATTTATATGCGATGTTGGATGAAAAGGAAAAAGAAATACAGCGACTTAACGACCGTCTCGAAGAATTTCAGAAAGAAAACAACAATCTCAGAATGGCAGGCATGCTTAAGGTTACCTCAGGAAACGTGGAGGATGCCAAGAAAAAAGTTGCTTCGCTTATCAAGGAGGTTGATAAATGTATTACGCTGCTCTGCGGCTGACATTTAGTGATATTGCGATAAGATTAAGATGGACGGTAGAATAGATATACGACTACACATTGCCAGAATAGAGCTTCCGGTACATATTCCTCCACAGGAAGAGGAGAAATATAGAAAGGCAGCTAAACTTGTTACAAAAGTTCTCGATGCTTACGAGATGCAGTTCAGCAACTCTAAGTCGAGCGAAGAACGTATGTACATGGCACTGGTTGATATTGCCTCAAGACTCGTTGAGCAATACGACAGAAATGATACTGCCCCCTTTTATGACACTCTGAAAAAAATCACTTTAGAAGTCGAAGACGCGTTAGACATTAATAACGATGATAATAAATTAAAGTGATTTTTAAACTAATAGTATATTAAAAGAAATGGTATTTGCATATGTAATTATTGCTATTGTTGCTTTAGCAATAGGCGGATTTCTTGGATATATGTTGTACAGGCATGTTTTAACTAACCAGTACAAAGACATGTTATCTAAGGTAGAAAAGGAAGCTGAAGTTCTGAAAGAGACCAAACTTCTTGAAGTAAAAGAAAAGTTTATTAACAAGAAGATGGAGCTGGAAAAGGAAGTTAATATCCGAAACCAGAAAATACAACAGGAAGAAAACAGACTCAAACAGCGTGAAATTTCTCTTACAAGAAAACAGGAAGATCTTGGAAAGAAGCATCAGGAAATCGAACAGATGCTCAAACATGTTGAGAATGAGAACAAATCTCTTGACAAGCGTAAGGAAGAGCTTGACAGAATGCAGTCACAGGAACGTGAGAAACTTGAAGAGCTGTCAGGACTGAGTGCAGAAGAAGCTAAGAGCCGACTTGTTGAAAGTCTTAAGGACGAAGCAAAAGCTGACGCAGCAGGATACATTAATGAAATTGTAGACGAGGCTAAACTTAATGCAAACGCACAGGCTCGTAAGATTGTCATCCAGACCATACAGCGCGTTGCTACAGAAACAGCCATCGAGAATTCAGTCAGTGTATTCCACATTGAAAACGACGAAGTCAAGGGTCGCATCATCGGACGTGAAGGTAGAAACATCCGTGCACTCGAAGCTGCCACAGGTGTTGAAATTGTTGTAGACGATACTCCTGAAGCAATCGTTATTTCTGCTTTTGATCCTATTCGTCGTGAAGTATGCCGCCTCGCCCTGCATCAGTTAGTGGCCGACGGACGTATTCACCCAGCACGTATTGAAGAAGTAGTAGCCAAAGTAAAGAAACAGCTCGAAAACGAAATAATTGAAACAGGTAAGCGTACAGCAATCGACCTTGGTGTTCATGGTCTACATCCCGAACTTATCCGTATCATTGGTAAGATGAAGTACAGAAGTTCTTATGGTCAGAACTTGTTGCAGCATGCTCGCGAAACAGCAAACCTCTGTGCTGTAATGGCTGCTGAACTCGGTCTTAATCCTAAGAAAGCTAAACGTGCCGGACTTCTGCATGATATTGGTAAGGTTCCTGATGAGGAGAGTGAACTGCCGCACGCATTATATGGAGCTAAGATTGCAGAGAAATATAAGGAAAAGCCAGATATCGTGAATGCAATCGGTGCTCACCACGATGAAATGGAAATGAACACGCTGCTTGCTCCTATCGTTCAGGTATGTGATGCTATCTCAGGTGCTCGCCCTGGTGCTCGTAGAGAAATTGTAGAAGCTTACATCAAACGTCTTAAGGATCTTGAAGCAATTGCAATGAGTTATCCAGGCGTAATTAAGACATACGCAATCCAGGCTGGTAGAGAATTACGAGTAATCGTTGGTGCAGATAAGATGACCGATAAGGAGACAGAGGCTCTGTCTTCAGAAATTGCAGACAAGATACAGTGTGAAATGACTTATCCGGGACAGGTCAAGATTACTGTAATACGAGAGACAAGGTCTGTGGCATTTGCCAAATAACATTATAAAAAGAAAGGAGATTGCAGATGAAAGATCTAAAGATGTACGAGGCTAATGACAAAATGATTACCTTGATAAGTGACAATTACAATTTGTTACAGAATCTTGGTAATTTTGGAATAAGTCTCGGTTTTGGAGACAAAACAGTACAGGAAGTTTGTGAAGACCAGAACGTTGACACTCATACATTCCTGGCAATCGTAAACTTCACGATTAACGGTTATAAAGACACTGATAATATAGGATCTCTTTCTGTTGCTACTCTGCTACATTATCTTAAAGCCTGCCACGACTATTACTTAGGATTTCAGCTTCCTTTTGTAAGAAAAGAGCTTGACCAGGCACTTGACGATAACGATAATTTAGGACGACTGATTCTGAAATTATACGATGAGTACTCACACGAGATACAACAACATATGCACTATGAAGAGAAGACTGTATTTCCCTATGTAGAGATGCTGCTTTCAGGAAGTGTTACAGAGGACTACAACGTTGAGACATTCTCTAAATATCACGGACATACCGATTTGAAATTTTCTGAATTCAAGAATATTCTTATCAAGTACCTGCCAAGTGACAAACTGAGAAACAACCAGTTGGTTGCAGCTATATATGACATTTTCAATAATGAGGAATGGCTCAGACTCCACTCTGAAGTTGAAGACGAAATCTTTATTCCTGCAATTCGCGAACTCGAAAGAAAACTTCGTCAAAGCGATGTCTCTGTAAGGATTTCAAAGATGATCTCTCAAACGGAGAAGAGTGAAGAACTTAGTGATCGTGAAAAGGATATCATCATATGTGTAGTACAGGGAATGACAAACAAAGAAATCGCCGACACTCTGTGCATTTCTGTAAATACGGTAATTACGCACCGCAGAAACATTGCTAAGAAACTAGAGATTCATAGCCCTGCAGGACTTACTATCTATGCTATAGTAAACAACCTGGTAGACATTTCAAAAGTCGACTTATAAAGATATCAATTAGAATAATTAAACGGAAGAACTGAGTGGATTCTCTTGTTCTTCCGTTTTTTATTGTTTAAGCAATCAGAAATAACATTAACAAACATATCTCAAGCGTATTACTACTAAAGCAAGAACCCTCGGATATGTGATAATGCATATCCGAGGGTTCTTGCTTTTAATAATGAAGGCAGTTATATATTAACTTCTAAAATCTTTATTCAAAATAGAATGTAAGAACTATCATTCTACTGTTTGCCTTATTTACAGACTGGGCATATTTAAGCAGATTCTTATCCTTTATTTCTTTATAATGTTCTTTGTCCAAGACATCAGCCAAACCGAAACAGAATTTAAATTCGGGACGCAGTTTAAAGAAAGGAAGATAGAAGTCACAACCCATACCTACCTCAAGCATACAGTCAAACTGTTTAAGTTTTACGATGTCGCCACTTTTGCCAGACAAGTTAAGCATAGGACTTACACCAGCCATAATATACGGACGTACATTGTTCAGACGTTTCGATGCATATATGATATCTGCTGAAGTTGAGATATAAACAGTTTTCAGGTTCTGTTTTCTTGTTACAGGAGCACCCTGGGCATCCGTTTCTTTATGATTAAGAAACTCAAGCTGTCTGGCACCAAAATACAATGTAGGAGCAAAACGAAACGCAAAATAAGTGTTAAGTCTGAATTCTGCAAGCACACCGACATTAAATCCTATATCCCACGAACTCTGATCCGTAGTAACAAGACTTTCCACTATATTGCCGTTTTCATCTGCAATCATCTGCGGTCCGGAATTTACAAACTTTAAATCCTGCACATGTGTACCTACGAGAACACCGAAGTGTATAGGTCTTAAATCAGTATAAGGACGATTCTGGACCACCTGCACCTGTGCTGCCGCATGCAGAGACAACATTAGTGTAACAAATATGAAGATAATTTTTCTCATTTAAAATTATAACGTCAGGTTCGTATTCTTTATTGTTCCTGCAATTACAAAGTATGTATTTTTAACTACCTTTCAGCATATATCACTCTCAGGCTGTCTGTTGGTACTCGTTTGCGCAACCAGTCTCGCATCTTTTTAGATTCAAAGTCTCCAGGTACGACGCCAGCCTTAAACTGTATAATTGCAACGACACACTTAACTTTTTTCACGGTATCGTTTTGCGTACGAATGACAGGAGCAAGATTTATTGCCGATACTCTGGGGAATAGTACCTGTGCTTCATCTTCAAGTGCAGGAGCCATGTCAACATACCTGTTATACATTCTCAGAGTGTCTTTTAAGAGTTTTGACTTCTTTGTTTCCTTATCAATAAGCATTTTATACTTATTAAGTTCTGAAGTACTGAATTTACCACGATCACTAAGCTTCATTATAAGGCTGTCGGTCTGTACGCCCTGAATTATCTCAAGAGAATAATCTGAGAGTTTATATTTTTGCAAGTTCTCCTTTGCCAATGAAATTTTTACCGATGGTATCTCACGTCCTATGGCAACTATACGCAGTACTTTTGCGTCCTGGTCTGCATTTGAATTCAATATCTGCGTTCCATCCTGAACAAGTTCGTTATTAACAAACTTCTTAAGATTATTTTTAAACAAACTTTCTGAAACAATATTAAATGTCATTATACCTGCCGGAATCATTGTAAGCAGCACGATTACATAAATATATTTCTTAACGAGGCTGTGACGTTCCGGGTCTACTATCTTCTTGTACTTAAATTTCATAAGACGTACGCCGATGTATGTAGACAGACAGATAAATACCGAATTAATGAAAAACAAGTAGAATGCTCCGAGGAAATAGAACCACTTTCCCATAGCCAGACCATATCCAGCCGTACAGAGCGGAGGCATCAAGGCTGTCGCGATGGCAACACCAGGTATAACATTACCCTTTCCCTTAGTCGCAGTGGCCACAAAACCAGCAGCACCACCAAATGCCGCAATCAAAACATCATATATTGTAGGAGAAGTTCTGGCAAGAAGTTCCGACTGAGCCTCATCAAAAGGTGTTATAAGAAAATAGAATGTTGCAGTGGCAACACTTATCACAGTAGCTACAAGAAAATTTTTAAGCGATCGTTTGAAGAGTTCAAAATCATTAATACCAATGGCGAGACCCATGCCGATAATAGGTCCCATAATAGGCGATATAAGCATCGCACCTATTATAACTGCCGTAGAATTTACATTAAGTCCTAAAGAAGCAATAAAAATTGCAAAAATAAGAATCCACAGATTAGCACCACGGAATGAAACATCACGACTGATGCCTTCTATCAGTTTGTCCTCGTCTTCCCTGTCCTTTGTAACATTGAAATACAAGTTGATGTATCTTCTCAACAAACTTCGTCTTGCTGCCATATTGATTATTTATATTAGAAATAGTGATAGGTGCAAAGATATTGATAATTTTTCTCTATTCCAAAAGCAATGTAAAAATTTTATGCTACAATACTTTAAAACAAGACATATTATTATCAGTCATATTTAATTATATTTAATTAGAGTGCATTAATTATGTTAATTTTATTTTACACTACATACCTAATATTTATTAGTAATTTACATAAAAGATTTAATTATTACCTACATTAAGGTATTGCCAGATTTGTTCTAAGCTATTACTTTTGTACCTTAAAAACATTGTAAATGAAGTTAATACACATTTTTATAACATTGTTGATAATTATCATTCAGTTTCCAGCAATAAGTAAAGCAGAAGGAGACAGAAAAGATTATGTTATAAAAGGAACTGTTTACGACAAAGAGACTAACGAAAAGCTTCCATTTGTATCAATTGTGCTTACAATGGGAGACAAAAAGTGCGGATATACACAGTCTGACGTTACTGGAAGTTTTCATTTTAACAACATCAGAGAGGGGCGATATAACATTAAATGTAATCTTATAGGATATCAAGAATATTCTAAGACATTAATAGTTGATGGTGACAAGAATGTAAAAATTTCTTTATCATCACAGTCATATACACTTAAGGACATTGTCGTTACCGCTTCAGAATCACAAGGCATGACGAGCGCGTCACGTATAAACAGAGATGCTATGAAGCACTTACAGCCTTCTTCATTCACTGATCTTCTTTCATTACTCCCTGGCGGTAAGACAAAGATTCCTGCACTTACACAGGCCAATACTATAAAACTAAGAGAAACAGGCAGCGGCAGTTCTGATTATGACTTTTCTTCGCTTGGAACAGTGTTTGTGACCGACGGAATTCCCATGAGCACAAACAGTAACATGCAAGTTATCAAACAAGCATCAAGCAAGTCGAGCGGAGACCCTGACTCATATAGAAGTGTTGCAAACAAAGGTGTTGATATGCGATCTATATCCACCGATAATATAGAAAACGTTGAGATTGTAAGAGGTATTGCACCTGCAGAATACGGAGACCTTACAAGTGGCGTCGTCATCATAAACAGAAAACTCAAGGCTACGCCATGGGAAGCAAGGTTCAAGGCAGACCCTTATAGCAAACTATTTTATTTAGGTAAAGGTTTCGGAATAAAAGACAGAGGTATTACACTTAATGCAAGTCTTGATTATCTCGACGCGAAACGCGACCCAAGAACAGAGTTCGAGAACTACAAACGTATTACGGGTTCTCTGCGTTTTCAGAAAATATGGAACAAGAACACTGACTATTCCTTACGATGGAGGTCTGCGGCTGATTATACAGGCTCTTTTGATGACGACAAGACCGACCCTGAAATAATGAAACATAAGGATGACAGATACAAGTCTTCATATAATCGTTTCAGTATCAGCAGCTCGCTTGCACTTAATTTCAACAATAACAAAATAATCAAATCTTTAAATTTTGATGCCGCATTAAGTTATGAGACCAACGAGATAGAACAAGACAAGTTCGTGTCACTTTCACGCGACCAGATAGCCTCTACTTCTCTTGAAGAAGGCGAACACGACGGTGTTTACCTGCCTTATAACTATATGGCTTACGTTACTGTTGACGGAAAGCCTCTGTCAGCCTATGCAAAATTAAAAGGACTCTTCCATTTTGATACTGATATAGTAAAACAGAAGGTAAATGTGGGACTGGAATGGAAGGCTGACAAGAACTTCGGAGACGGTCAGGTTTACGATCCCAAACGACCAATAAGTCCGGGAACTCCATATCGTCCGCGCGTATATAAGGATATACCTTCACAACAGATAGCATCAGCATTCTTACAGGACAACCTCACAGCACGTTTCGGAAATCACAAGTTCCAGTTAGATGCAGGAGTTCGTGCAGCATCAATGCTTAATCTTTCAAGCAGATACGACATAAGTGGAAAAATATTCCTTGATCCTCGTATAAATGCGATGTGGACATTCCCGTCAATAAACATAGCAAATCGTCCGCTCACATTATTTGTATCAGGAGGATTTGGCGAACAGACAAAGTTCCCTACACTCATGCATCTGTATCCGGACATGATTTATAATGACGTAATACAGCTTAACTATTTTGACATGAATCCTGATTACAGAAGAGTAAACATACGTACATATATCAACGACCCTACAAATTACGACATACAGCCGGCACGCAACAAGAAATGGGAAGTTCGTTTAGGCGCATCATATTCAGGACATCACCTCTCTGTTACTTATTTCCAGGAGAATTCAAACACAGGTTTCAGAAATTCAAGCATAGTACGACCATACATCTTTAAAGATTACGACGAATCTTCAATTGACGGTTCACAGCTTAACGGTCGTCCTGAGCTCAGCGACATAAGTTATCGAAACGACACTATTCTCGGAATGTATGGAAAGGTAACCAATGGCAGCAGATTGAAGAAAGAAGGCATTGAGTTCCAGTATTCTTCAAATCGAATAAAGCCAATCATGACAAGATTCACAATTAATGGAGCATGGTTCAGAACGACATACAGCAACAGTCAGCCTATGTTTATGATTGGCGACGACCATGTAATCGGTAACACACCTGTATCAAACAAATACATAGGATACTACGATAGCGAAGAAGGATCAGTATACCAGTCATTCAATACCAACTTCATGGCTGATACATACATTGAGAAGTTAGGTCTTTCTGTATCACTTACAGCAGAATGCACATGGTTTGAAACATCACAAAGACTTCGCAGCAACGGTGTTCCAATGGCATATATTAACACCAAGGGAGAGTTTCTTCCATACACTGAAACCGATAAGACTGACGTTTACAAACAATGGCTTATAAGGAAGTTCAATCCTAATCTGTTTGAAGAACAGCGAGTTCCGTTCTATGCATTCTTAAATCTCAAGGTAACAAAGGATTTTGGTAAATACATGACCGTTGCACTGTTCGTAGACCGTATTCTTGACTACATGCCAGATTACGAATCAGAGTCAGGACTTACGGTCCGACGTATTGCACGCCCATATTTCGGTATAGAAACAAACATAACAATATAAAAGATAATAAATACTTACTAAAATGAATAAACTAACAATTTATCTGTTTGCTCTGATGTGCCTGTTCATGACGGCATGCGGAGATTCTGACGACGATCCAGTCGTTGATCCTACAAACCCCGAAAAGCCTGTAACCCCAGAGAACGAATGTAACGTTACCTTCAGCTGCATTCTTCCAGAAGAATTTCCTAATGCAAAATTGCAGAAACTTACACTCAATGTAAAAGATATAAATACAGGAAAGACATACACTTTTGAACAGACTCCGAGCAGCCCTATAACAGCAAAATTAAAAGTCGGTCTGTATGAAATTGCAGCAAAGGGTTCTATAACGGCAAAGGTTAATAATAAAGACGTTACATACAACGTTAACGGCCTCATCCAGTCACTCGAAGTAACGAACAAAGAACAGACCGCTGAATTAAAGCTCTTTGCAGAATATGGCAAATCAGGTTTCGTACTTGCAGAGGTATTCTTTGCCGGCACGAAGACACCACAGGATGCACAGTACTTCGCTGATAAATACTTCGTCATTTACAACAATTCAGACCAGACTCTCTATGCAGACAGTCTTGCAATTGCAGAGACAAAATTCCTTTCTGTAATGAAAGAGAACTATTCTCCCGACATCATGAGCGAAGCCGTAGCTGTACAGGCTTTATATATGATTCCTGGCGACGGCAAGTCTCATCCAGTTGCTCCTGGAGAGTCTATTCTCATTTGCGACAACGCACTTAATCATAAGAAGGCGAACCCCAATTCATTCGACCTCACAAAGGCAGATTTTGAATGGGCAGACGAATCAACCAATCCTAACATTTCAGACGTTAATAACCCTAAAGTTCCCGACCTTACGAAGATTTATTGTTCTACAAAGACAATATGGAGTCCTCACAACAGAGGATTTGCATCTTACTTGCTCGTCAAGATGGGAACAAACAAGGAAGATTATCTCGCAAACTATAAATATGATTTCAAGTACGACCTCGTAGTAGAGTCTGGAACATATCCTATGTCAGGAAGCTGTTACAAAATACCTAACTCGTGGGTTGTAGATGCCGTAGGTCTCAGTGTCGAAGCATTATTCCAGTGGCTTGTCGTAGATCCTTCACTCGACAGAGGATGGACACACTGTGGCAAGATTGATTTCGACGAGACACGTTATGGCAAGAGTGTACGCCGTAAGGTTGAAAGAAGAACAGCCGAAGGAGTTGCCATACTTAAGGACACTAACAATTCTACCGAAGACTTCGAGGCAGATCAGATTGCAGATCCATATCATAAGTTCTAATACGAGAGACAAACGCCAGATACATGACTCTTAATAATATGTTTTCACTATTCATCGGTATAGCTGCCATGACAGTAACAACGACTGTTATGGCAGACAATACTGGTGATACTGCCGAAAAGATTGTACTGTCACAGTCAGTACATGATAATTTCAGGCAGAATATATTCAACAACCCTGCTGCACGCTTCTTTAAGAACAGTTATTCTCTCACATCCATTTATTTCAATGGTGTCAAGGATAATTCATCTCAAAACAAGATTGTACAGATGGGAAGTGGAAACAGTTACTGGGGACTGATGGCTTCTTCTGAATATATAATAGACAAGAACAATCATGTATGGGGCGAGGCTTCATACAAAAAAGGTACGCGTGAGGATGTAAGATGGAACGAGACATCCGACTTCTATCTTCTTTATCCTTATGTCATGGCCGACGGTAAAGGCGGTGACATGGATTACGAACAGTATTTCTTTAACGGCGGATATGCCGGAAGATTCAACAAGTTCGTTCTTGGTGCATCCCTTCAATACAGAGCCCTTAACGAATATCGCACTCGCGACCCGCGACCCAATAACATCGTTGCCGACCTAAAAGCAAGGTTAGGTGCCGGAATTGTTCTTGGTAAATATTCAGTAAGTATCGGACTTAATGCAGGAAAGTACAAACAAACCAACGATCTTAAATACTTCAACGACCTCGGTGCCTCAAAAGAATTTCATCTTACTGGTCTTGGAAACGAATTTGTACGTTTCTCAGGAGCATGTAATAATGTTTTCTATAAAGGACATGAATTTGGAACAAGCCTTGAATTTATTCCAGAGAATGCTAAGGGTATGTCACTTTCATTTAGTTTCAACAGATTCTATTTTGAAAAGATTCTTTCAACATTAAACAAACTAGCATTAAACGACCTCAGCGAAAACAAAGTATCTGGTGAAGCTGCATTCATTAAGGACATAACAGAGAAGAGTTTCATCGGAGTAAAAGCCGACGTTACTTATTCGGAACGCAAGGGGCATGACAATCTTTTTGGCGATGCAGCAAGCAATGTATATCCCAAGATTGGTTCAACACTTATGTATCGTTCTAAAGTAATGTTCGCAAGATTATCAGGATTTTACGAAACTACACTTGGCAAACATTTCCCCATAGGCATTTTACCATACGTATCTTACAGTTCTTTCGAAAACAGTCATACCGAATCACTCAATAAATTCAAGTCTTCAAGCTATATGCTCGGAGCACTGCTCCAGGGCAGTTACAAGAACAGACGTAATCTGATACGCCTTAAGATGAACACAACGTACAGAATCTCAGACGACACGAAACTGAATATTTCAGAAGATAGTTATTGCGATACTGACTTAAAATCTGTCCTTGAACATACTGCAAACTTCTTTGCTAAAAACGAGCTCAACACACATCTGTCACTACGTTATCAGCTTCAGTTTAAGAACAAGAACTTCAGCTGCTTCGCAGAAACAGCATGGATACACCGCTCGTATCTCAATGACAACAATGATAATATTATAACACTAACAACTGGTATTAATTTTTAAAAAGATTAATCTATGAAGAGACTTTTACTTCTAACTTACACTCTGATGCTTACTGCCGCATTTTCGACAGTAAATGCACAGACAGAAAAAATGCGTACCGCGACAGAACTTACCAAACCCGTAGTTCTCGAAGCAACTAATGTAACGCGCAATGGTTTCACAGCAAACTGGGAACCTGTAGAAAACGCAGAAGCCTACTGCGTATTTGTATACACAGAACACGAGGCTTCAAAAGATGAGACATTCACAGTGCTCTACGAAGATTTCAACAGAATAGACTTCGGAAACATTGGCGATCCAGTATGGAGCGATGAACTTTACGAGAATCTCGACATCTACACATCACTGCCTAACTGGACCGTTTACGGATACACCACATACGTACAGGGTATGGTTGGCGGCATCGTATACAGTCCGTATATCGACCTTCGTAATGCCGGTGGCAAATATACTGTAAGCGTATCTGTTTATGGCGAGAGCGGAGATGAAATCTTCATTGAATCTAACGGTTCTTCTGAAGAAGTTAAATCATTTGTACTTGACCATACTGGCATCAGCTTTGC
The DNA here is from genome assembly GCA_020026195.1 of Prevotella sp. Taxonomy (GTDB): domain Bacteria; phylum Bacteroidota; class Bacteroidia; order Bacteroidales; family Bacteroidaceae; genus Prevotella. Next base: position 33,000 of record JAHHQW010000012.1, on the reverse strand, counting down.
CACATTCACATTTACCAATGGTGTACAGGACACATTCTTCCACCTTCACAACACCACAGGAAATGAATTTTACGTAGATGAGGTTGCTGTAACACAGGATCTCAAGGCAGGCGACAAGGCATACGTATATGTAGACCTTAACGACGCAGTGCCTGCAACACAGACATCTTGTAACTTTAAAAAACTCAAATATGCTCCTGATGCAGACATCGTATATTACGATCTTTATGCAGTAGTACGTGAATACAATGATCCTGCCCACCCTGACAGATACGAACAGGTTTACTCTCCGTTCTCAGATAAGATGGGCGTAGTTCTTAATCCCGAAGCTACAGATATCGAAAATAATATTGCAGATGATACCGACTTTAGCATAAGCAACGGCATTCTTAACCTGAACAAGGCAGCAGATATCAGAGTATTCGACATTTCTGGAAGAACAGTAATCACCAGACATTACGAAGCTGGCACACACGACATGCAACTCACAGAAGGCATCTATGTGCTCAGTATTAACAACAAGACTTATAAAATAAACATTTAATAAAACCCTTTTAACAAAAAAATTATGGGAAAAAGATTTTCTACTCTAGTAGCTTTGGTAATGGCACTCTTCATGTCATTAAACAGCTACGCACAAAAAGAACAGCAGACACTCCTCGTAGGAGATTATGATGCAGCAGACACAAACGAAGCATGGGACGGATTTAACTTACAGAATGCTCCTATCGTATTCAGTTATATCTACAGTGGTTCTCAGGTAATGTACACAGCAGAACAACTGTCAGCAATGAAAGATAAAGAGTTAACATCACTTTCTTTCAAGTGCTTTGCTCCAGATACATATACCGAATATACAGGTACAGCAAAGCTTTATTTACAGGAAGTAGACGAGACGGAATTCGTTAAAGATGCAAATGGCAAGTACAACTGGTTTAAATATGATAACACAAAAGTTGTTGCAACTACAGAACTTCAACTTGATTTCCTCAATGCTTACGGTGAGCCTTTGGAAATTGTTTTCGACTTCTCTAAAAATCCTTTCAAATATAGCGGCAAGACTCTTGTAGTAACAGTAGAAAACGAATGCACAGGCGAACTTCCTGAAAATGCATGTTTCTTCTGGGTTCCCAGCAAGGTTGGAGATCCTTATCGTTCATTTGTTTATGGCAGCGATAACACAGATTTCCAGACAAACCAGGCTAAAGACAACATTCTTGGAAATGGAAACGAAGACAAGTGGAAGAATGCTCCTACTGCTAAGTTTACATATCAGGAATCAGAAGCACCTGTAGATCCCACTCCGACACCAACAGACGGAACATTAACACTTGGTCATTTCAATGATACAGAATTCACAACTCCTTTTGATGGCTTCAATCTACAGAACTCTCCTATAATCTTCACATACTACAACAGCGGTTCACAGGTAATGTATACAGCAGAGCAGCTTGCAGACATGAAGAATAAGGAAATTACTTCTATGACTTTCAGATGCTTTACAGAAGACTGCTATCGCGAAAGCTATACAAGCAACATGAAGATGTATCTTCAGGAAGTAGACAACACTGAATTCTCATTCGATCCTGTTTCTGAAAAATACGAATGGGTTAAATTCGATGAAAGCAATGCTGTTGCTGAAATGGAATTTACAATGAATCCTCTCGATGCATACATGAATTTAACACCTATTGATGTTACTTTCAATCTCACAAAGCCTTTCGTTTACACAGGTAAGACTCTTGTTGTAACAATCACAAATGAATCAGCAGAATACATCGATGGTTCAGATGGTGCTATACGTTTCCTCACTGTAGACTGTGCATTGGAAGATCCTTACAGATCTCAGGTGTTTGCAAGCGATAAAATTACATTCCTTGAGAACCAGGCAAAGGATAACGTACTGAAGCCATTAGACAACGAGGACAGATGGAAGGAAGCTCCCGCTGTTCAGTTCGCATATAAGGAATCTACACACACTGGCATATGTAACATAGTTAAGTCAGATAACAACAGTGTTACTACAGCCAATGGTGCTGTAATCGTAACACTCTCAGAGAATTCTCCTGTTCAGATTATGAACATAGCAGGCAGCAACATAATGAGTGCAGAACTTTCAGCAGGTTCTCACACTTATGCAGTGCCAACAGGCATATACATCGTACGTGTTGGTAACAACACTTACAAAGTATGTGTTAACAAATAAGATATTTAAATAATTGTCATAAAAAACCGTTTGTCGGAAATGTTCCGGCAAACGGCTTTTATGTTCTTTATATGATGATAATATTACTATAAAAAAGGTATGATAAAAAGATTTACTTATTTTGCTGCTATATTTGCAGCGCTCTTAATGCCTGTACAGAACTTTGCTCAGGATACCGATGCCGAAATGCCCGGAATATATGCAGGTTCTGACTTCTCTGGCGGTGAAGGAACAGAAACCAGTCCCTATCTGATAAGCAATGTAGAGGACCTTGCAAAACTTGACGAATGGGCAACAGCAGAAAAGACAGGTGGCAGATACTTCAAACTCACAAACGATATAACCGAGACACCGTTCAAGGGCATGATTGCCTCAAAAGGTGTTTTCGAAGGTATATTCGACGGCGACAATCACTGCATAACAGTAGAAACTGATTTTCCTGAAACAAGCTGTGTGGGTTTCATCGGATTTATGCTTGGTGCTACTGTAAAGAACTTACAGATTGCAGGTACTGTTAACGGTAATTTATATGTCGGCGGTGTTGTCGGACAGGCTGCTAACGGAAGTAAAATTGAAAACGTCATCAACTATGCCAGTGTAAATGGTTCTATGTTCGTTGGTGGTGTAATAGGTCAGTTAATTACACAGAAGGACTGTATTCCATGTGTTGTAAGACAGACAGCCAACTATGGTACAGTAACTGCCAAATACTGCGGCGGTGTGATAGGAGATATGGGACAGCAGGTAGGAAACAAGGTCGAACACATAGTAAACTACGGACATATAAATGGCGACAAGAAGTCTGGCGGCCTCATCGCTAATGCCCGTCCGTACGATTCTGTATACTATGGTTTCAATTTCGGAACTTCAGAAAACAATCTTCCTTTAGGATGCATCGGCAATACTAAATCAAGCACCATAGGTGATCTTTATTATGATGCACAGACTTTCAATATTTATAAGAAAAACGAGACACAGCTCAAACTTACGGACGACCTTATCGGCGTAAACATGATGAATAACGAAGAAGGAAGCGGATTCTCTGATAAATTCTGGCTATATGCCATCGACATGTATCCGCGTCCTATAATGAACGGAATGGAAAACTTTACCATACCCGTTCTCTATGCAACACCTGTTGTCTTGGAAAAAGACAATACACTTAACAACATAACACGCCCGTTTATCGTTGGTACTGAAAACGGTGTTGTATGGAGTTCTAAGAACGGAAACATCCAGTTCAACGGAAACAAGGCATATCCTGTAAAACAGGGAGACGACGTAATCAGCGTATCCCTTAACGGAAAGTCACGCGACATCAAAGTAAAGGTAATCGACTGCTTAGGCATTGATGATGTACTCGCTTCTGGCAGCAATACCGTAACTACATCAGAAGGAAGCATCGTCATTACACTTTCAGACGATGCCGACGTTCAGATTGCAGATGTTTCAGGCAGCAATGTAATCAATCATTCTCTACAGGCAGGCAGCCATTCTTATGCTGTTAAGTCTGGCATTTATGTAGTACGCATCAATAACGACGTGTACAAAGTATGTGTTAATAACTAATCCCTATAAACTAATTCGACGTTAGACCGTCTGTCCGAACTATCTCTGGGCAGACGGTTTTTTATATGCTTCATTCCGAAAGCACTTATACATAATCGTTTAGAAGAATCTATATATATCCTAAAAATTTATAACTATGTTATGTAATCTCTGTATTTTTTGTAAATTTGTACACAAATATAATTCTATACGGGAATTATACATAACTAAACTCACTCCATTTAGTACAGAATTAAAATTTTTATGGATAAAAAGATTCTTTTATTATTTATTTCACTGTTCATTACAGCTGCATCTTTTGCACAGATTCAGTATGTTAATCCTATCATAGGTACCGACGGCATGGGACATACGTTCCCCGGAGCATGTGTACCTTTCGGTATCGTACAGCTCAGTCCTGACACCGATACCATTCCGCACAATGTAAACGGAGCGTACCAGCATGATGTTTACAAGTATTGTGCAGGATATCAGTACCACGACAATACAATAGTAGGTTTCAGTCACACACACATGAGCGGAACTGGTCATGCCGACTTAGGTGATATTCTGATTATGCCTGCAACCGGACGCATGTTCCTAAATCCGGGCACTGCGGACAATCCTGATAATGGTTATCGTTCGCGCTTCAGTCACGATACTGAGAAAGCGGCACCGGGCTATTATGAAGTAATGCTTGCCGACTACGGCATAAAGGCTCAGCTCACAGCTACTCCACATACAGGTGTTCATAAATATACATTTCCTAAGGATAAGGACGGCAGAATTATTCTCGATCTTAATCATGGTATATATAATTACGACGGGAAGACTCTATGGGCATCACTGCGTGTTGAAAACGATACCCTTATCACAGGTTACCGTATTACTAACGGCTGGGCACGCACTAACTACACTTACTTTGCCATTTCGCTTTCACAGCCTATAACCAATTATGGTTATAAGGATATGGAACGCCCAAAGTATCAGGGTTTCTGGCGTAAGTTTCCAATTGAACACAACTTCCCTGAAATGGCAGGCCGCAAGCTCGTTTCATACTTTGAATTCGACACAAGAAATAATCCGGAACTCATTATCAAGGTAGCACTCTCTGCTACAAGCACGGCAGGAGCTGTCAGAAATCTAAATGCCGAAACAGCGGGAAAGAGTTTCAAGGACATCGTTCATGCTGCAGCAGAAAGCTGGAACAATCAGCTGGCTTCAATCGAGGTTGAAGGCAATGACGATCAGAAGGCAATGTTCTACACATCATACTATCATACGATAATTAATCCTTCTGTATACATGGATGTCGATGGCAGTTACCGCGGTCTTGACAACAATATTCACAAGGCTTCTGACTTCACCAACTATACCATATTTTCGTTATGGGACACTTATCGTGCAGAACATCCGCTAATGATGTTAATGAAGCCGAAGGAGGCACGCAGCATGGTTATGTCTATGATTCGCCATCAGCAGCAGAGTGTTCATGGTCTGCTCCCTATATGGAGTCACATGGCTAACGACAACTGGTGCATGAGCGGATATCATGCCGCTTCTGTCCTTGCCGATGCCATTGCCAAAGGGGCAGACATCAACAAGGACGAGGCTCTCAAGGCTATGGTTACTACATCTAACGTTAGTTATATGGATGGCATTGGCGATTACATTAAGTACGGATATCTTCCTCTTGAATCGAGCGGCGTCGCAGCCTCAACAACTCTCGAATATGCCTACGATGACTGGACCATTTATATGACTGCATTAAGAAACGGAGATAAGGAAACAGCAGAACAGTATCGCAGACGCGCACTGAGCTACCGTAATATATACGACAGGGAAATAGGCTATGCACGTCCGCGCCTTAAAGACGGTAGTTTTAAAAAGGACTTTGACGTAATGAATACTTCGGGCGAGGGATTCATAGAGGGCAACTCCATGAACTTCTCATTCCATGTTCCTCATGATGTTTTCGGAGTGATGAATCTAATGGGTGGCGAAAAACAGTTTACTGACAAACTGGACAGACTGTTCAGCATGCATCTTCCAGAAAAATATTACGAACATAACGAGGACATTACAGCCGACTGTCTTATAGGCGGATACGTTCATGGCAATGAACCGAGCCATCACATTCCTTATCTTTATGCATGGACTTCGCAGCCTTGGAAAACTCAATACTGGGTTCGCGAGATTATGAATAAGATGTACCGTAACGATATTCGTGGATTAGGAGGTAACGATGACTGTGGTCAGATGTCGGCATGGTATATATTCTCTGCAATGGGATTCTATCCCGTATGTCCGGGTACCGATCAGTATGTTCTTGGTGCTCCGTATGTGCCTTACGTAAAACTTACTCTTGAGAATGGTAAGACTTTCGAGATAAAGGCTCCGGGCGTAAACGACAAGATGCGTTATGTAAAACAGGTTAAGCTTAACGGCAGACCTTATTCAAAGATGTATATTACACACAGTGACATCATCAGCGGCGGAATCTTGGAATTTACAATGAGCGACAAGCCCAATAAGAAACGCGGTATAAAGAAGGCGGACAAGCCTTACTCTCTCACTGACGGTGAATAAACTTATTAATAACAACAAACAGACTAAATATGATTAAGCATTTATTAGCTGCACTGCTTCTGTTTGCAGGCACTGACGTATGTAACGCACAGCACTCATGCTGCAAGAATAACGTTTGGAAGAATTATTTTGTCGGCGACATAATCTTTAACGACAAGGCTCCTCAGACGGAGGGCTCTAAGATATACAAGGCTCTTATCCCTAATCCGAAGGAATACATTGCGACACAGGCACGTGCCGTACTGAACACTCTGTATTTCAGTCCTGCCGACAGCATCGTTCCTGTACGTCATCTGTACTATAACCTTGAGGATATTGACGGAATATCTGCAAAGGGCGGCGGCAATGGCGAGATTTCGATATTCTACAGTACACGTCACGTTGAGAAATCGTTTGCAAACAACGATACCGCAAAGGTAGACTTCGAGACACGCGGTGTTCTTTACCATGAGCTTACCCATGCCTACCAGCTTGAACCGCAGGGTATAGGCGATTATGGCAGTAACAAGACTTTCTGGGCTTTTATAGAGGGCATGGCAGATGCTGTTCGTCTTGCCAACGGCGGATTTCATGGTGAAGCCGACCGTCCTAAAGGTGGGAACTATGACGACGGCTACCGTACTACAGGTTATTTCTTAGTATGGGTAAAGGATAATAAGGATGCAGATTTTCTGCGTAAGTTCAACCGTACAGCACTTGAAGTTATTCCATGGTCGTTTGAAGGTGCATTCAAAAAGATTTTTGGAGATGACTGCAATGTGGCTGATATGTGGAAAGAATATCAGACTGCTGTAGGAGACATTAAAGAATAATGATTATTATGAGAAAATTAGTTTGTATAGCATTGTCATGCCTTGTGTCTGCATTTGCCAGTGCACAGAGCGAACGTCTTACCGATTACGTAAATCCGTTTGTAGGAACAGACGGTTATGGGAATGTCTACCCTGGTTCGCAGATTCCTTTCGGAGGCATACAGATAAGTCCTGATACCGACGAGCATTTCTATGATGCTGCATCGGGATACAAGTACTCTCACCCCACAATAATGGGATTCAGTCTTACGCATCTCAGCGGAACCGGCATTCCCGACTTAGGTGACTTTCTTTTCATTCCCGGAACAGGCAAGATAAAACATAAACCTGGTACACACGAAAATCCTGATGCCGGATATCGTTCACGTTTCAGTCATGAAAGAGAATGGGCACGTCCCGGATATTATGCCGTCGACCTACAGGATTATAATGTTAAGGCTGAAATGACATCAGCCCTCCGCAGCGGTATGTTCCGCTTTACTTACCCTGAATCGGACAGTGCCTTTGTGATGATTGACATGAATCATACGCTGTGGCAGAGTTGTCCGTGGTCTAATCTCCGTCAGATTAACGACTCTACGATTACAGGATATAAACTTGTTAAGGGTTGGGGACCGGAACGTCATGTATATTTTGCAGCCACATTCTCATGCAAATTAAATGATTTTACTATTCTACAGGACGGCAAACCTGTTATTTACAACACTTCACGTTTCCGCAGCAGCATGGAGGCATGGGGCGAAAATCTCATGGCATGTATTAAATTTAAGACTAAAGCAGGCGAGGCTGTATATGTAAAGACTGCCGTTTCTGGCGTAAGTACAGAAGGTGCTCTGCTTAACTTACAGGAAATAAAAGACTGTTCGTTCGATGACATCCGCAACAATGCCGACAGACTTTGGGAGAAAGAACTTGGCAGATACAGCATAAAGGGAGACTTAAAGACTAAACAGACTTTCTACACAAGTGTTTACCACACAGCACTGCATCCGTTTATATTTCAGGATGCTGACGGAAAGTTCATGGGACTGGACAAGAACATAGAAAAAGCAGATGGTTTTACAAACTACACTGTGTTCTCGCTATGGGACACTTATCGTGCCTTCCACCCTCTGCTCAATCTTGTCAATCAGCCGCTAAACGCTAATGTTGCCAACTCTATGCTGGCACATTACGATAAGAGTGTGGAAAAGATGCTTCCGTTCTGGTCGTTTTATGGCAATGAGACATGGTGCATGATTGGTTATCATGCTACGTCGGTTCTTGCCGACATGATAGTAAAGGGTGTCAGAGGATTTGACTACGAACGTGCCTTCGAGGCAATGAAGACGACGGCAATGAATCGTCATTACGACTGTCTGCCTGAATACATGGAACTGGGTTATGTGCCTTATGACAAAGAAGCCGAATCGGTTTCCAAGACTCTCGAATACGCTTACGACGACTTCTGTATCGCACAGGCTGCAAAGGCTCTTGGAAAAACTGATGATTATGAATATTTCATCGGACGTTCTAAGAGCTATCAGAGCATCATAGACCCCGAAACTAAATACATGCGCGGTCGTGACAGCAAAGGTGAATGGCGCACTCCGTTCAGTCCCATAGCTTATCAGGGACCTGGTTCTGTTCACGGATGGGGCGATATTACCGAGGGCTTCACAATGCAGTACAGCTGGTACGTTCCGCACGACTTTAAGGGTTACATGGACATTGCCGGCAGAGAACTTCTGTTAAAGCGTCTGGATGATTTGTTTACCACCGAAATGGACAAGGATATCCCCGGAGCACACGACATTCAGGGACGTATCGGTGCCTACTGGCACGGTAACGAACCATGCCATCACATTGCTTTCTTATACAATGATTTTGGTGAACCATGGAAGTGTCAGAAATGGGTACGTGAAATTGCCTGTCTGTTCTATGGTAACGAGCCTGGTTCGCTGAGCGGAAACGACGACTGTGGTCAGATGTCGGCATGGCATATCTTTGCCTGCATGGGATTCTATCCTGTTGCTCCGAGCAGTAACCGTTATTATGTCGGTTCGCCATGTGTAGAGCAGATTACTACAACACTGAGCAATGGCAGACAGATAAAGGTAACTACGAAAAACTGGTCGGAAAAGAATGTTTACATCAAGGAGATGTACTTAAACGGCAAGCGACATAACAGTGCTTATCTTTCTTACGATGACTTAAAGGATGGCGCACATCTGCATTTCGTTATGAGCAGCAAACCTAATAAGAAGTGCTTTAAATAGCATTACATAATATCATTAATGTCCCTTTAAAATTCAAAAAAGTTCTTTGACTTTAATGAACCTAATTTATTTTTAAATCGTCTCAATTTCAATGGGACTTGACATAATATTATAGAATAAGATCTGTGTAATGTAAAAGTCATGCATTACACAGATTTTTTTATAGCATGGTCTTAGTATGTTTACGTACTTGATATAGTTATGTCGTCTACAACAAACACGTGTGTATCTACTTGAAAGAATACGTATGTTTGTTAAGCGAATATACGTGTATTCATGATGCAAACATGTATCTTTTAATAGGAAAAACATGTAAAGTTTCGAGGCTTTACATTTCAACATTATTGAAAATTATGCCTGCATTTATTCTATGTACATATTAGTCAATAATATGATAAAAGAAAACCGTCCGGATTCTACATTGAAAGAATCCGGACGGTCCTGTTATAATCAAAATATTGTTAGAAGCTGTATGTACATCCTACATATACGGTACGCGGCTGCGTAGGTCCGTAAATATAATCGCTCTGACGATACTTTCCACGATCAAAGTCATCCTGGAACGAATCGAGAATGTTATTCATTCCGGCAAAGAGTTGCAGACGTGTGACATTTGACAGATGGAACTCATAAGAAAGTTTTGTTCCGAGTTCAAAGAACGCGGGAGCATCTTCAAGAACATCTACACGGGCAGCATCTCCTGCTGCATCCACAACACCGGGAGTACGTAATCCGGCTGCCAGTGCCTTTATATCTGACTGTGCCGCACCTACACCCCACTCTATGATATGTGGAACTTTCATCTTACCTGTATAGTTGCCGGTAAGAGAAACATTGAAATGCTTGAACGGTTCCCAGCTGAACATAAAGTAACCGTAATTTTCCGGTGTACGTGTTATGTCCTTACTTGTCTGCGAATAATTTACAAAGTTACCTTCAGCATCCTTCTCAAAGTTTGTACCTGCTGCATTGGCTGTTTCAGAGCCATCGGCAATACCTGTTCTTACACCCCACTCCACAGGGTCATCATACTTGTTTGAAGTTATGGTGAAACCCATCTGAAGCTGAAGATTCTTGTATGCAAGACGGGCCTCAAAGTTTGCTCCCATCACCTTTGCACCTCCGGCATTGATTCGCTGATAAAGAACAAAATCGGTTGACGGCTGCTCGCTCATTTCTTCAAGTGCGAAAGCATCGGTAAGATGTGTGTAGAATCCTTCAATAAGAAGATTGGCCTGAAGATTACCGAAACGGTGATAAAGATCGGCACTAAGATTGAACGAATTACTCATTTCTTTCTTCAGTCCTTCTGCATTGACTATCTTCTGTGCTTCGCCCTGACATATTCCTACGTGAAGGTCCTCGTCGAACACCTGTGGTGCACGGAAACCGCTTGAATATGTGGCACGCAGGTTGATGTCTTTTGTAGGATTGTATCTGAAAGTTGCACGCGGACTGAAAATAGGATCATCGAGCATTGAGTGCTTGTCGAGACGATATCCGAAGAGCATGCTGAACATCTCGTTCTTCCATTCTAACTGGGCAAACTGACTCCATATATCCAGTTTCTGTTCAATAGGTGCATGAAGTCGGTACTGCTGTCCTTCTATCTCTATCCACGAACGTATCGGCATTACATCCGACAGCTGGTCGTGAGTGTATTCTGCTCCGGCAAGAATCTCTGCGGGCATGAAGAGGAATTTGTCTGCGTCGTATGAATATTGGAATCCGGCATTGTATGTACGACCCTTTGTATGACCGTAGTTGTCTCCGTAAAGAGTCTTGTCTGCCTCAAGAATACCGTTGTCGCCCGGCTTCAGCGTAGGCTTTCCGTCTTCGCCAATAACATCGCTGCCACCATAATAGCTCTCACGATTAATCATCTGTCCAGAAGCATAAACCTGTAAATGATGCTTGGTATTTTTAGAACGTAAGTCGTACTTTATGTTTCCGCTGTAGATAGAATGTTCTATCTGTTCTGCAATCTCTGCCACGTGTGCGGGCCATCCTTCTTTTATGTGGTCGCCACCACGACGATATTCATGAATACCGTGAATCTCTGCTACGATGCGGCTGTAGTCTGAAGTGCGGAAGAACAGACGTGTTCCTAAAGAACGTGAGTCTATCTTACTTATCTCTGAAGAACCGTCGTCGTTAGAATCCCATGGATTGCGGTAACGCATACTTCCGAACACCATGGCACCTGCTTTCTGATCGTCGGAAACGAATGCTCCGTTGAAAGAAATGTTATTGTCGATTTCTTCCATTCCGGTAAAACCTAATGACTCGGTTACTGAGAACGAATTGTAAAGCGGGTCTTTGGTTATGATGTTCAAAACACCGGCAATGGCAGACGAACCATAGAGTGCCGAACCGCCACCACGGATAAGTTCCACACGTTCTATCATGTTAGCTGGTATCTGCTCAAGACCGTAAACACCGGCAAGGGCACTCATTATAGGACGTGAATCAATGAGTATCTGTGTGTATCGTCCGTCCATTCCGTTAATACGTATCTGATTGAAACCGCAGTTCTGACAGTTGTTTTCTACTCTCACGCCCGGCTGAAAAACTACACCCTGTGCAAGATTGGCTGCATTTACCTGTGTAAACTTCTTTGCATCTATCACACTCACAAGCGTAGGAGCCATTCTGCGGGTTGTCTCGTTTCGGTTAGAAGATACCACGACGGCATCAAGGGCTGTCATGTCTTCTTCGAGTTCAAAGTTCAATTCCTGTGTCTTGTTCTTTACGGATGTAATCTTCTTTGTTATCGTCTGATAACCCATGACTCTTACCTTCAGGGTTAAATTACCTTCGGGAAGATTTGTAAAATGATAATGTCCGGTCGCATCTGTTACGGTACCCATCGACGTACCTTCTATCATTATGGCTACGCCGGGAAGATGATCGCCCGATTTCTTTTCTACTACATGTCCGATGATGTTTGCATCAGTCTTGCGTTCTACCACTTCGTCAATGTTTCCTGCATATGCCGTAAACACTGCGGCAATAAACATCAGGAGCGATAACTGAAACTTTCTGATTTCCATATTTTGTTTTTATTTTCTTTCTCTGTATTATTCTCAAATTCTTCTGTCTCAACATATTTCTTCCATAAAAATACTTGCCGAAACAGTGTTACTGAGTATCTGTCGTGTGATTAAAGAATGACTGCGGAATGTTAAGTCTTAATGTGAACAATCTTTATCCTTAAACCGTAAAGCTATTACAATCTTTTATCTTTTAAGATACCTTGCTCAATGTTACAGGGCATCCGCTATCTTTATTTTCGGTTGCAAAAATACTACTTTTAGAGTAAGTATTAAAGAGGTCTGTGTAAAATCATTACTTTTGAGTATGAATGAGCCATGCGTTTTTTGACATATCTTAAGTCTGATACTTCGATTTTTACACTATATTATACATAGCTTGTCTTTTCGTTTAATATTTTTAAACGTATCTTGTCTGGCTTGTATTATCTGACATAAAAACATCACAAAGCTAACTGAAATTCTAAAAATAGTAGTTCTGTATATGGTTATTATAATGATGCAGGTAAATATATTATACAGAAATGCTATTGTTTATACTTTATAATAAGTATGTTTTATGTGGTTTTCCATGTGTCTGCTTACACATAGTTGGGTATAAGGCTCTTAATGGTTTTAAGGGAAGATACGTTGCGTGAAATAAAATATGCGTTATCCTGACAAACTTTATATTTATCAGGATAACGCATATATTGTTAATATTATGTCTGATTATTATTTTGCAGTTACAGACTTTCTATATTCCTGTCCGTAAGCACGAAGCATAAGATTTCCACCTATGGATGATACCGTGACTTCTTCCTTTTCTGCCTGCCAAGTGTCACCATGTTTCTTACACATCACCAGTCTGCCATCGTCAAGATAAACTTCTGCCAAGACTGAATCATTACTGAACACGACAAATGCTGTCTTATCTCCGTTATCAAGACGCTCTCCTACTTCCCATATACGTATGCAGTCTTTCTTTGCTTCGCTCCAACGGTATCCGGCAGAAGCTATGCACCCGTGATCGTCACGATCGTTTCCGACTAACTTCTGTGTCGGTTTGTGCGAACAGGCGCACATCGTCATTATGAGGCTAACCGCCATGATGTTTTTTATAAGTTTCGTATTCATAATCGTATTCAATTTGTTAAGTATTTTGGTTATGATGGCAAATATAAGCATTAACGGGGTGATTCTTTGATAGTGGATGCATTTATTTATTACATTAAGCATTTTTATTATATTGGTAATCTGTTCTGACCTAAAATTACACCCGAATCTTACTTTACTTCTGTAATAGGTTTGATGTGTTTATCAGAAAAACGTCTGCTCAAATCCTTCGCATAGACATTCACAGGATAAGTATTATGATTGTAAAAAGAAAAGATTAATTTAGATAATGAAGTATATTTCACTGAAGAGAAGGTACTTACGTCGTATGTTCTGTATCTGACGTGTAGGTATCTGTTTCCATAGGTTAGCAATACCTTATTGTGGATATTCTGAGGTCTGCGAATACAGTTAATAATCTTATAGATTTGATTAACCAACTCAATATTGCTGACGGATATGTTTACTATTCACTTCTGTAACGTAATGAAACACACAGGAATATGTATATAAGATATGTCTAAACCTGAATATAGTACTAAACTGATGGAGTTTATTGAATTATTGCCAGCTATATTATTCAACTATTGCCGATTGAGAAATCTTCTACGCTTTATTATATTTCATATCTGCCCAGTCGGCTCTGTCTAAGTTACGATAGGAAACGGCTTCGGCAATATGCGAAGACTGCACGTGTTCTGAGCCGTCTAAGTCGGCAATAGTGCGTGCTACCTTAAGAATACGACTGTAAGCACGAGCTGAAAGGTTGAGTTTCTTCATTGCCATGCGTAACAATTCCAAGCCTTGTTCATCGGGCTCTGCAAACTGATGCATTAATCTTTCAGACATCTGGGCGTTGCAGTGCACACCTTTATATGGTGCATATCTTTCTTCCTGTATCTTTCGCGCCTTTATAACACGTTCTCTTATCGCAGCACTTGGTTCGCCTGGCGCTGTCTTTGAGATTTCATCGAATGGTACAGGAGTTATTTCCACCTGTATGTCTATACGATCGAGCAAAGGACCACTTATTTTATTCAAGTAACGCTGTATCTGTCCTGGAGTACATACACAGTTATGAGTAGGGTCGTTATAATAACCGCACGGACACGGATTCATGGCAGCCACGAACATGAAAGAACATGGATAATCAATAGTGTACTTCACACGGGATATAGTGATGTGACGGTCTTCCAAAGGTTGCCTGAGGACTTCAAGAGTTGACTTATTAAATTCTGGAAGCTCATCAGCAAATAATACGCCGTTATGAGCTAATGATATCTCACCAGGCTGAGGATTTGTTCCACCACCAACTAATGCGCTCTGTGATATTGAATGATGAGGTGCACGGAACGGACGCTGTGAAATCAATGATGAATCAGTGCCCAGCTTACCTGCAATGGAATGTATCTGAGTGGTTTCAAGACTTTCTGCAAGGGATAAAGGCGGAAGAATCGTTGGAAGACGTTTTGCCATCATTGACTTACCACTTCCTGGAGGACCTACCATTATGAGATTATGTCCGCCTGCAGCAGCAACTTCTAATGCTCGTTTAACATTTTCCTGTCCCCGCACATCGGAATAATCTAAATCAAACTGATACTGATGCTCATAAAACTCTTTACGAGTATCAACAAAAGTAGGAGTATATGAGGTATCGCCATTAAAGAACTTTACAACATCTGTAATGTTCTCCATTCCATAAACTTTCAGATTGTTTACGACAGCTGCCTCACGAGCATTCTGTTTTGGAAGAATAAGTCCTTTGAAATGTTCCTTGCGTGCTAAAATAGAAATGGGCAGTGCTCCACGCACGGGTTGCAAGTTACCGTCAAGCCCCATTTCTCCAACTATCATATAATCTTTCAGTTCTTTGTCATCTACTTTCCCACTTGCTGCAAGCAGTCCTATTGCTAAAGGAAGATCGTAACTGCTACCCTCTTTTTTCAAATCTGCGGGAGCCATGTTTACCGTTACATCTCCCGAAGGGAATTTAAAACCGTTATTTCGTAGCGCCGCTGCTATTCGGTCATGACTTTCTTTAACTGCTACGTCGGCAAGACCGCTAAGATGAAACTTTATACCTCGTGTAAGACTAACTTCGACAGTGACAGTGGTAACGTCCATTCCGTTAACCGCCGCACAATACGTTTTAACAAGCATTATTTGACTTTAGAACCCTTATATGTAGTTTATTTTATCAGTTTCTTAAGTTCTTCTTCAATAATTTTTATGTCGGGATTAACTGCTACGACCTTTCCATTCTTGTCAACAAGGATGTTATAAGGTACGTCTGTTATACCTAAAGAACGCAGTACAGGACTTTCAAACAACTTACCATCGCAAACATTCGGCCATGAAATAGAATTTACTTTTACGCGACGCTTGCAATTATTGACATCTGCATCAACACAGAAAGACAACAATGTAAGTTTATCACCATACATACGTTTGTAATCTATCATTCGACTCTGGTTATTCTCACTATCATAGTTCCATGTTCCCCATACGCTGAGAAGACATGGTTTCCCCTTTAATAAGGAATTATTTACAACCTTTCCGTTGATATCTTTCGCTGAGAACTTAGGAAGAGGTTTACCAACAGACAGATTAGAAAGTACCTGAATTCTTTCCTTTAGAGTCATAACTACAAGACTGTCTTGAGTTTCTGAAAGAATAACATTCGAAAGTTCAAGAGCCTTATTGTAATCAGGCTTATGAGTGTTAAGGAAATACTTCTGAAGGAGATATAAAGAGACCTTCGAGTCAGAATGATCTTTAATAAATGTTTCAGCATGGAGGCATTCATCAGGAGGCGAAACGCCATCTATCATCTTACGAAACTTTGTCATAAGTTCGTTTTCATCCGTACCCTTAATTTCCATCTTTTTAAGATGCGATGCATCAGCCTTTATCGTTACCTTACCACCAGGTTCGGCAAATACAGGCTGCTCTGAATAGTTTGGAAATACGATTACAAGAGTAGAAGGTGAAGAACAATCAATATCATATCTGAACCTACCACCTTCGACCTTAATAGTATCAAGGCCGTTGATAGATCCATCCATACTGTAAACATAAAACTCACCCTGATTTAGGTTGAGGAACTTGCCATCGATTTTAAATCGATTGCTTTTAGTTCCGCAGGATACCAAAATCAGAGTGAGTAATATAATGTAATTCAATCGCTTCATTTACGCGAAATGAATTATTACTTTCTCAGACAATCAAATTCGAGGTCATCGTGTGCGAACTGAGCCAGTGACTGATCCTTCTGGATAGCTGTCTTAAGAGCCTGTGCAGCAGCCTCCTTGTTGCCCTGACGAGCATTAACTACAGCCATCAGATAGTATGTCATACCGTCCTTGTTTTCTACGTTGTCAAGAACTGACTGAGCCTTAGCGTAGTCCTTGCAGAGGATGTTAGCAAGAGCTTCACTGTTGTTGTTGCTACCCTTCAGAGCGTCAGCAGCCTGAGCATACTTGCCTTCTGCGATGTACTTGTTACCAAGTGCCTGGTTAACGTCCTTAGAATCAGCAGCCTTAGCGATATACTTCTCAGCGTTCTTTGCAGCTACCTGACTGTTATCACCATTTCTCAAAGCGAGAAGAGCGAGGTTTACATTAGCTTCAGGACAGTCACCTGCTCTGAGAGCCTTGTCTAAGTAAGACTTTGCTTCTGCGTCATTACCCTTTTCGAATTCGATTGCAGCAACGTTGCTGTATGCACGAGCGTCGTTAGGATAAAGTTCTGTTGTCTTCTTATACATTTCTTCTTTCTTATCAACATCATTTACGAGAGTTGCACCGTAAAGGAGTTCCTCAACGCTGAGCTGTGAAGGATCTTTTTCGTACTGTTCGATAATCTGAGCATCGCTACGACCGATTGTCTCGTAGTTGATGATCAAGCGTGAACGACGAAGTTCGGGAAGGATACCGTCTGCCAATTCCTGGAATGTTGTTGACATGTTACGGATCTGTTCTTCTCTCTGTTCGGGATCCTGATACATTGAGAGGACGCGAAGGATAAGATCCTTGTCCTGGATATCAGATGCAGAAACGAGTTCCTGGAAACCGTCCCAGTCCTGAGCTGTATACTTAGAGTTGATATCAGACTTAACGTCTGTTTCCTTAAGCTGCTTCTTAACGAACTTCTCTGATTCGTCCTGACGTTTCTTAGCAAGTTTATCGTTGAAATCGAAACCACCCTCAGGAGATGCATATGCAAGAACTTCTACGTCCTTAACATTCAGACCTTCAGTGTCACGATTGATTTCCTTAAGCATATTAACGAAGTCTGTTACAGAACCGCTCTGAGCCTGTTCCTTGCGGATGTTTGCCTGGTTGATAAGGAACTGGATTCTTGCTTCCTGTTTCTTCTCATTTACTCTCTGGTAAGCATCTTCAGCCATAGAACCGCCACCGTTTCCAATTGTCTTGCTGTAAAGTTCAGATGTTGAGATAACACCATCAGCAACCTTTACTGCGGGGATTTCAACCTTCTTCTTGCCTACATAAGCATCAAATACGAGGTAGAGCTCGCTCTTGCGCATCTTAGGATCATACTTGAAGTTAGACTTCATTGTATAGTTACCGCCAACCTTGTAGTTGATAGTCTGGTCGTTTCCGCGGACCTTTTCGCCCTGGAATGTTGCAGGCTGACCCTGAACAGCTTCACCAGCAAAACGAAGTTCAGGAGTAACTGTTACTACAGCCTTCTTCTTCATATACTTCTCAGGGAATGTTCCATTGATTGTCACAGGAACCTGACCGCCTTGTGCTTCAAGAGGATTTGGTGTTACATTAAAATTGTCTGCTGTAAGCGGACCCATTTTAGAACACGATGTCATTGCTAACATAGCAACGGCAAAAGAAGATAAAAACAGATTTTTTCTCATAATCATATAAAATTTAAAGTGCCGCGAGCGGGACTTGAACCCGCACAGCCATTTCTGGCCAAGGGATTTTAAGTCCCTCGTGTCTACCAATTCCACCATCACGGCTAAACATTGCTTATAATTTTATTTAAGACCTGCGATGTTCTGTTTACATCGCCGCACCACACTCGTGCCTTTATTCTCAATAACGTTGCAAAGATATATTATTTTCATCAAATTGCCAAACGAATTCACAAAAATTATATATTAATTATGCACATTAAGTATCATTCCGTACGCCGTAGAAGTATAATAGGCTTTATATCTAAACAAATGCGCGCCTTTATCGCCTTCT
Organism: Prevotella sp.; assembly: GCA_020026195.1. Lineage (GTDB taxonomy): Bacteria > Bacteroidota > Bacteroidia > Bacteroidales > Bacteroidaceae > Prevotella. The sequence continues at coordinate 14,208 of JAHHQW010000012.1, read as the reverse complement.
ACGATGAATCCGTTGTTGTTTATATCGTATTTCCTTCCGCAGTTTCTGCACTTAACCCAGTTGCCATTATTATCCCACGAAAGCGGGTATTTGAACAAGTTAAACTTCTTTACACAGTTAGGGCACTGGGCATCAAAAGCATAAAGTCCTCCTCCGAGCGAACTGTTGCCAATTATTATTCCGTTAGCACAACCGAGAATACATGTCTGTAGCATTTCTTTTTCAGTCGTAATCATTTCCTCTTCCTTCGTTTTACCGTCATTAAGTTCTGACACGATACATCTCAGTCCGTTCTTCGGAATTGAAGAGACATGTGCAAAGATGCCAAGCGACGAAGGATTCACAGCATTTTTTATGATACTCGTATTATGAATATTCATGTCATATATAAAGAAACACCGATATTCTGTAGTGTACTCTGCATCTTCCGAGCACGAAACGGCAAAAAAGAGAGATGCAATGAGGAATAATATCTTTTTCATAATGTATGTATGTAGGAAGATACGGTGCTAATGTATTCACGCTGCACCGTATCTATTATTATTAATACTGAATCATGGCAAGAGCTTCGGCTATCTTCTCGATACCTTCTCTAAGAGGTTTCTCAACCATTTTTGCCATGAAAGGATTTACGTCTGCTTTTACAGTCAGCCTCATCTTACTTGATTCTTCTGTTACAGGGAGAATCTGTATCCAGAAGTTGAAAGGCATTGGCGAATTAGTTGTCTCGAACTTGATACATTTGGGTTCTTCACGTTCGATGATTCGCATTTCGATGCCTCCTACGGGAGGAACAGACACAGAAATACTGTCATGGTCGAACGTAAGTCCTTTTACCTTGTCCTCAGGAATACGGTCCTTAACCTTTTCTATATTATTAAGATCGCTCAGCATGTCGTAAACGCGCTGCTGAGAATAAGGAATCTGTCTTACTCCGCTTTCTATCTTTGTACTCATAATCTGCAGATATCCTTATTTCATCCATGTATCAGGCTGGCTGCGCCATTCGTGCAGAACTTCTACATCACTGTCTTTGATGTAACCTGTTTCCTTAGCCTGTTCCACTACATGTTCGTAATCTGTAAGAGTTACGAGTTTAACCTTAGCATCTTCGAAAGCCTTCTTTGCTACGTCGAAGCCGTATGTATAAGAAGCAACCATACCGATTACCTCGCATCCAGCCTGACGAAGAGCCTCAACAGCCTTAAGACTGCTTCCGCCTGTAGAGATGAGGTCTTCGATAACTACTACTTTCTTACCTGCCTCTACATCACCTTCGATAAGGTTCTGCATACCGTGGTCCTTAGCCTTACTGCGTACATATACGAACGGGAGGTTAAGAGCATCGGCAACCAAGGCGCCCTGTGCGATGGCACCTGTAGCAACACCTGCCACTACTTCTGCCTCAGGGAATTCTGTATGTATTGCGTGAATTATCTCGTGCTTAACGAATGTTCTCAGAGAAGGATAAGAGAGAGTCTTTCTGTTATCGCAGTAGAACGGTGACTTCCATCCAGATGCCCATGTAAACGGGTCGTTGGGCTGCAGTTTTATAGCCTTGATGTCAAGTAATTTAGCAGCAAATTCTTTCTTTAAATTATCCATAACTGTATATTTTAAATTTGTTAGATTCTTTTTGCAAAGGTAGTGCAACTTAATGTGTAATACAAAGAATTTCGATTATTTCTGCGTATTTTATTGTAAATTAAGCACTATACTTTGTTATTCTTACGACAGATGCATCCATAATATTTTGATTACCATTACCGCTGCCCCGCATATCCGAGCGACATGACGCTTATTTTAGATGCTCCTGCCTTTACGAGCACGGTGGCACAGCCTATTATCGTGGCTCCGGTGGTTATCACATCGTCTACGACAAGAACATGACAGTCTTTAATCCGCTCCTCATGCTCACAGCTGAACACATCTTCCACATTGTCCATTCTTTCCCAGCGTCCCTTATGTGTCTGACTTTCCTTAAATGTAGTTCTGCATACAGCATCGTTAACTACAGGGATTCCTGTCACAGCACTCACGCCGCGGGCTATCATCTCGCTCTGATTATATCCTCGTTTCCTAAGTCGTTCGCGTGTCAGCGGAACAGGAACGATGCAGTCTATATTTTCGAAAAAGTTGTTCTGCATAAATTCCGTAGCAGCCATCCGCCCCATATCTATGCCTATGTCGGGACGGTCAAAATACTTTAACCGATATATTATATGACTAATTTCGGTATGGTCGCGATAATAGAACAGCGATGCTGCACGTTCGATGGGAATCTGTACCCAGAACAGCTGCGCCAGTTCATTGTCACATGGTTTCTTGTAATGTTCTGTTCGCGGCATCTCAAAGCTGCACATTCCGCAAAGCACATGTTCGCCTACCGAAAGACGTCGGCCGCAGGCGGCACATGTACGTGGAAGAAGAAAATCCACAAATTCTTTAAATATCGTCGTAAGATGTTTCTTCAGCGCCATCAATACATTTGTTTATAATATCGTATGTAAAACCGCGCCCCATGGCGAACCTTACCAGCTTACATTTTATCTCATAATCACTGCGCCCCTTAACCGACTTTTTCTTATCTTCAAGCAGCTGCGAGAGTATATTTATATAAAGTTCATCGGGTACTTCGTCGAGGGCAGCACGAGCCGTGTCACTGTCAATTCTTTTTGCCCACAGAGCCTGTTCTACCTTGCGCCTTCCCCACTTGTTATACTTTATCTTATCGTTTACGAAGAAACGGCAGAAACGTGCGTCGTCGATATATTTTTCTTTTACGAGATAAGCCATAACCTCTGCCTGTATCTGCGGCGAGACATCCCAGTCGTCCATTTTCTTAAGCATTTCGCCACTGCAATGTTCTGCCGAAGAACACATGGAAGTAAGTTTAAGAAGCACCTGTTCTTTTGTCAGTTCCTTTGTCATATCATCATCCTTTCACAGCCGTCACGAACCGTTTGTTTCCGAACATATCGGTATGACTCGTCACTTCCGTATACTCCTTTTCGCGTAGCATCGCACAAGTCTCGTCAGAATAAAGTGCATTTATCTCGAAATACAGTCGTCCGCCATGACGCAGAGCCTCCTTTGCATAGCCGGCAATGGCCGAATAGAAAAGCAGAGGATTGTCATCGGGAACGAAAAGAGCAGTGTCGGGTTCATAGTCAAGTACGTTACGATTCATCGAAGCACGTTCCTTATCGCAGATGTACGGAGGATTGCTCACTACGACATCCCATGTTTCTTTGTCGTCTGGCGGATTGAGGGCATCGTTCTTCATTACATTAACGCATGCTCCAAGCATTTCGGCATTTCCACGAGCTATGTCTATTGCACTATCGGATATGTCCCATGCAGTTACATTGCTCCCCGGAATATTCAGGGCAAGGGTTATCGCAATGCATCCGCTGCCGGTGCCTATGTCAAGTATGTCACGACCACCATGCTCTGTTATCATGTCGCAGAGCTGTGCCGTCTCAGGACGCGGAATTAATACGCCGGGCGCAACATTAAACTGCCTTCCGCCAAAATCGGCAAGTCCCGTGACGTACTGCACGGGCTCTCCGTTCATAAGACGTCGTAACATTTCGGTGAGTTTTGTTTCTTCTTCCGGAGATAATTGCGTAATTTTGTCACAATATATGTCGGATGAAGTAAATCCGAAACCTACCTCAAGAAGATATCGTGCTATGGCTTTTGCCTCGCCTGCGGGATAGAGTTCGGAAAGAGAACGCCATATGGTGTCGTATGTCATCTGCTTATTAATTTGGTTAAATGCAAAAATAACAATATTATCACTATGTGCAAAATATCGACAGACGAAAAATATATGCGCCGCTGCCTACAGCTTGCCTCATGCGGAATGCAGAACGCAAAGCCTAACCCGATGGTCGGCGCTGTAATAGTGCACGACGGGCGCATAATCGGCGAGGGCTACCACGTACGCTGCGGGGAGGGACATGCAGAGGTAAACGCCTTTGCTTCAGTAAAGCCGTGCGACGAACCGCTGCTTAAGGACAGCACTATGTACGTAAGTCTTGAGCCGTGCTCGCATTACGGCAAGACTCCTCCGTGCTGCGAACTGATAATAAAGAAGGGGGTGCGTCATGTCGTTGTGGGATGTATCGACCCGTTTGCCAAGGTGTCGGGACGCGGAATAAACAGGATGCGTGAGGCCGGAATCACAGTCGACGTTGGTGTATTGGAAAAAGAATGTCTGGAACTTAACCGTAAGTTTATTACTTTCAACACCGAGCATCGTCCTTACATCATTCTGAAATGGTGCCAGACTGCCAATGGTTTTCTTGATGACAAATGCAAGGGCACGATGCTTTCTAACGGCTTTACGAAGATGCTGTCGCACAAACTGCGTGCCGAAAACGATGCCATTCTCGTGGGACGGACTACCGCCGAACGTGACTGCTGCAAACTGGACGTAAGAGAGTGGTACGGTAAAAATCCCATGCGCCTTGTTCTCGATTCTTCAAGACCTTGCTTCGACACATTAGATTTCAGTCAGCCTGTGCTCCCGCAACTGATGAACGAACTTTATGAAAGAAAAGTGCAAAGCCTAATCGTGGAGGGCGGAGCCGTGACACACAAAAGTTTCTTAGATGCCGGACTGTGGGATGAGTTACGCATAGAGACTTCTCCACGCTGTGTTACCGACGGAACAAAAGCTCCCGAAATTCCTGCCTGTGCGGTAATGAAGGAACAGCGATTCTATGGTGATAACGTGATAAGATGGTTTAAAAAAGCCGAATAACGGCAGTAAAAAGTACATTTAATGTAAGAATATTGGATTATTGGTTATTTATTCACTGTGCATAACCGATTTTTCGATATTCTGAAACAGAATTTATTTGTCAGAGAATATGTCAATATAAATTAACCGGAATATCATAAGAAAAGTGGTATTTCGGTTACTTTTTTAGGGTTTATACCTTGTTTTCCAGTAAACATACCTTGTTTACAAACTTTCGCAATAACAACAAAAATGTTTTGTAAGTACGTTTCCAAACTTTTACACGTATAGAAGTTCGTAAATTCACGTGAAATAGTTTGTAAACATGCGTATGTTTGCAGATTTTCATGTCTGAAACAGATTTTTACCGCATATAAAGCAGTTCTTTCGTGTCTGGATGAAAGAAAACTGCGATGCAATATTAATGTATAATCAAGGCATAATTAATATATTGCAGATATTTATTCCATACATCACAGACTTACAACATATTTCATGTATATATATGTCCGCAGTACGACTTAATGTATTATTATCTGCATTAAATGTTGTAAAATGTCTTTTCATGCCTGTTTCAAGTATTTTCATGGTATGAAAAGCATTAGTCTTTACCTTTTACAACTATATAAAACAAAAGATGCCGGATTAGAAACACCTATCCGACATCTTTAATATCTGTCTGTAATATTTATTTTCTACCGAAGTCAGCGGGTATTTCGCCCCACTCTCTTGTCTCCCACTTGATGATAGGCACATCAAACACGTTACACATCAGCCAGCGTTCTGCACGCGCCACGACATTGTAAAGCTGCGCTGTCTTGGGACTGTGCTCAAGAGTAGTCTTGCACTTCTTTTTCCTTACCCACGAGATTGCTGTCTTACTGTCCGAATAGATTGTCTTTCGTATGCCCTGTTTCTGCATCAGCGCAAGAGCATGAACTATTGCAAGAAACTCTCCGATGTTGTTAGTTCCGAACACTGGTCCGAAATGAAACACAACGGCTCCTGTAGCAAGGTCTACACAGCGATATTCCATTATTCCGGGATTACCGCTGCATGCTGCATCAACAGCCCACGCATCGGCTTTAACTTCCATCGGAAGATTAAGCACCGTGTCGTGCCTGTACTCGGGCGGATTCTGCAATTCGTTCATCTACGGCTGCTATCTTTTATAGTAATTACATACGTTCGGGAACTTCAATACCCATGAGTCCCATGCCTAACTTGATAATCTTTGCTACGTTGGCAGAAATCATCAGTCGCATGTTACGTACGTTGTTATCGCTTTCGTTAAGGATTGAATAGTCATGATAGAACTGGTTGAAATCCTTTGTAAGTTCGTAACAATAGTTTGCTATGCCGCTGGGGCTGTAATCGCAACCTGCCTGCTTAACGACATTGGCAAAGTCCTTGAGTTTCTGTACAAGCTGAATTTCCTTTTCTCCCATCTTAACGTCAGAGAGTGTTGAAGGAAGTGATATTCCGAGCTTATCTGCCTTACGCATTACGCTGCGGATACGTGCATATGTGTACTGGATGAAAGGACCTGTATTGCCGTTGAAGTCGATACTTTCCTGCGGATCGAACAGCATGTTCTTACGTGCATCGACCTTAAGGATGAAGTATTTCAGGGCACCGAGACCAACGATACGTGATATTTCGTTGCGTTCTTCCTCTGTCATGTCGTTGAACTTACCGAGTTCCTCGCTTGTCTTCTTTGCATCGTTTATCATTTCTGCCATCAGATCATCGGCATCAACAACAGTTCCCTCGCGGCTCTTCATCTTTCCGTTAGGAAGTTCTACCATACCGTAAGAGAAGTGAACAAGTTCCTTACCCCATTTAAAGCCTAAGCGGTCGAGAAGTATTGAGAGAACCTGGAAATGATAGTTCTGCTCGTTACCAACTACGTAAATCATCTTGTCGATGGGGAAATCCTTGAAGCGCATCTCTGCTGTTCCGATATCCTGTGTCATGTATACAGATGTACCGTCAGAACGCAGCAGCAGTTTCTGGTCAAGTCCCTCGTCTGTGAGGTCTGCCCATACACTGTTATCATCCTTGCGGAAGAAGAGTCCCTTCTCAAGACCTTCCTCTACCTTAGCCTTACCCTTGAGATAAGTATCCGATTCGTAATAAATCTTATCGAAGCCTACACCCATCATGCGGTAAGTCTCGTCAAAACCTGCATATACCCAGTCGTTCAGTTTCTTCCAGAGAGCACGAACCTCAGGGTCTTTGTTCTCCCACTTAACAAGCATCTCGTGTGCTTCCTTAATCAGAGGAGATTCTTCCTTTGCCTTCTTCTCAGCAGCTTCCTCGTCCATACCTTCGGCCATGTACTTAGCCTTAAGTTCTTCACACTCCTGCTTGTAGTGTTTGTCGAATGCTACATAATAGTCACCGATAAGATGGTCGCCCTTCTTGCCGCTTGTTTCGGGAGTCTCGCCGTTACCATACTTAAGCCATGCAAGCATAGACTTACAGATATGGATACCACGGTCGTTAACGATGTTTGTCTTAACTACACGGTAACCGTTAGCTGCCATAATCTGTGACAATGACCATCCGAGAAGGTTATTGCGCACGTGACCTAAATGAAGCGGCTTGTTAGTGTTAGGTGAAGAATACTCAATCATTACAAGCGGTGAGTTTTCATCAGCCTTCTTTATGCCGTATGTCTCGTCGGCATTTATCATGTTAAGAGAATCTACCCATGCTGTATCTGCGATACTGAGGTTGAGGAATCCCTTGACAACATTGAAAGATGCAATATTTCTGTCGTTCTTAGATAAATAGATACCTATTTCCTGTGCTGTATCTTCTGGTTTCTTGTGAGAAATCTTAAGGAACGGGAACACTACAACCGTGAGGTTTCCTTCGAATTCCTTCTTAGTTTTCTGAATCTGAACCATTGTTTCCGGTACAGTCGTACCATACAGTTCGCCTACTGCCTTGATAACAGAACTGCATAATTCTTTTTCTATACTCATTTCTTAAATATTTTTTCTTTCTGCTGCAAAGGTAAATAAAGGAGTGCTAAATACAAAGAAATATTCTCTTTATTTACATTAGCGCTAACAGCTGTTTTACTGATAAATAAAGTGTACCGGAACCATCGCCATGGTTATCCGGTACACCTTTTATGTTATATTATCCGCCTTAGGCGGTTATCTTTTTATCTTATCCATGCCTCAGGATTAAGTTTGCTCTTTTCATGTCTGAGTTGGAACTGAAGCGTGTTGTCGGCGGCTTTTCCGATTACCTGACCAGATGATACTTTCTGTCCTTTCTTTACGCTTACCATAGAAAGGTTACAGTAAACTGAGATGTAACTTCCATGTCGTACCATCACTACCATGGTATCGCCGAAACTGAATACGGCACTTACTTCGCCCTGATATATTGCGCGTGCCTTAGAGTTAGCAGCACCACGTATGGTTATTCCCTTGTTATCAAGACGTACGTTACGCAGACCTTCCACATTGTACTGTCCGTAGTGATTGATAATACGGCAGCCTCCTGACATAGGCATCGGCAGACGTCCCTTGCTGTTTCTGAAACTTGCATCAAGATTTCTGTCGGCTATAGGAACAGTTGCTACGGTTGTTCTGTCTCTCTTTGCCACTTCAACCTCATGTTTCATTCTGCGTTCCTCTACGGCTGCCTTTCGTTCTGCGGCGGCTCTTGCTGATTCAGCTTCTTTAAGACGCTGCTGTGCGGCCTGTTTCTGCGATGCGCTGGCATTCTCGGCTGCTGCACGTGCCTTGGCTTCGGCTTTCTTGGCTGCTGCAATACGTTCCGCATTGCGTTTTGCGGCGGCTTCTGCGGCGGCTTTCTTACGGGCAAGTTCGGCAGCTTTCTTTCGGGCAGCCTCGGCAGCAGCTTTCTTACGTGCTTCTTCGGCGGCCTTAACTCTCTGTCTTGCTATCTCTTCTGCAATCAGTCGGTCTATTTTCTCATCAAGCTGTCTGCTCAGTCGTTCCTGCTGTGATATTATTCGCTGTATGCTGCGCTGCTGACTCTTAAGGGTCTTGACTATCTTGTCCTGATCCTTTTTCTTTCCCTCAAGTTTCTGCTTTGCACTTTCTTCTTCTTTTAGCAGACGGCTCTTATCTGATTTTCTTTTCTCTAACTGACGTTTCTTATCGTCTACTTCTTCCTGTTTGTTCTTTAGTGCCTCGCCCTGTGCCTTCTGGAATGCAGCATAATCGCGTACGAACCTCAGTCGGCGGTACACCTGCGTAAAATCTTCTGCACTGAATACGAACATGAGCTGGTCCTGTATGGAGCGGTGTCTCGCCATATATCGCATAGATTTGATGTAATTGTCTTTGCGCTGTTTGAGCTGTCCTTCGAGTGTGGCGAGCTGGACATTAAGCAGACTGATATTTTTGTCTATTCTATTAATGTCGGTACGTATAGAGTCAATCTTACGTTTACCGGTCTCAATGTCCTGATTCAAGAGCATAAGCTGCCCAAGGCGTTTCTTGACATCGGCCTTGTTTGCAGAAAGTTTGTTTCTCTGACTTTTCAGATTCTTCTGAACCTTACTACGTTCACTCTTAAGTCCGCTTATAGACTGTGGCTTATTCTTTCCACTTCTTTTCTTTGTTCTGCTGCTCTTTTTCTTCTTCTGTGTCACCTGCGTCGTCTTGGCTTTCTTCCTTGTCTTGTTGTTCTGTGCATAAGGAGAAAGCGTAAACGTAAGTGCCAACAATATAATCAGTAAACGCCTCATTTAACTTCTAATATCTTTTTCAACATTTCTGTTACATCTCTCTGCATATATTTGCGCGGAATACTGGTTACCATACCATCGCCCTTCTGTTCTGCCTTAAACTTCTTAGCCGAAACGGTAAGACTGAGATTCTTGAAATCGTTGGTAGCATTTGTCACGAAGTTAAGGGAGAGTGTGTGAGGGAACATCTTTCCTGACACATTATCAAAATCCGAGTACAAACATTTAAGCGCTGACTTATTGTTTCCCGAGATGTATGTAAATTCTGTATTATTAATTCTTCCTGTCTCTGTATTTACGAACCAATGATATTTCATCTTGCCTTTATTGACAGAAAGTATCGTCTTGCCGTTGGCAGATCCTACATCAAATTTCTTGTATGAGCTGCTTTCTAAATGATGTTCGCCTGGTATAAACAGTCGGTTACGGAATAACGACTGGAGTGCATAAAAGTCTACTCCGTTTGCTTCAAGAAACGGCACCTGAGCATAACTTGCCTTTATGTACTCTTTGTGCATTCTGTCTAATACTAAAACGTAATCGGTAGTAAATTCTATCATTGCCACCTCAAAGAGTCCTAACGGAGTAAGTCTTATGCGTATGTATTTGTCGTTCTTCATCTCAAGCTGACCGGCAACAGAAATGCTTTTATCGGCAGTCTGTACGGTAAACTTCATCTTTGATGTAAGTGCATCGCTTGTAAGTGCATTGGCATTCACTCTTTTAAAGAGGTCCGCGTTCTGTTTGTGTCTGTCGGTCTTTCCTACTATTTCGCTACTGACAGAACCTGATGCTGCCTTTTTCTTGCTCGCACAAGAACTGAATACAAGCACTGCAAACAGCGCTACCATAAAGGAGATATGATATATCTTTCTTTTCATTATTTTTTGTTTTCGGGTATATACCTTACTTTCTTAATTTTAGTATCAAGAACTTTATTCTCGCATCCTGCGGCCTTGGCCTTCTTCCAATATTCGAGAGCCTTGTCGGCTGCACCGTTCATTATGTAAATGTCACCGAGATGGTCGTATATCACTGCTCCCAAGTCCTCGTCAGAACCGGCATTGCTGATAAGCTGTTCCATGTACATCATAGCCTCGCTGTACTTTCCGCGAAGGAAGAGTATCCATGCAAAGGTGTCAAGATAGGTGTTATTACTTGGTTCTGCCATTATGGTCTTGCGGCTCATCTCTTCTGCCTTGTCAAGGTCACGCTCAAGCATACTTAGATAATAGGCATAATTGTTAAGACATCCTATGTTGTTTTTGTCGTAAAGAAGACAGTTATCGTATGCTGCAAAGGATTCTTCTACATTTCCCTTTGAATGCTGAATGTCGCCGATTATACTGTATACATCAGATACTATCTTGGCATTCGATTCGTCGTTAATGTATTCTGTTCCCTTCTGAAGGTATTTAAGAGAATTGTCGTCATCATCAATCATAAGATATGCAAGACCAAGAAAATAATATATCGTGATGTCTTCGGGCTGATATTCTTCTGTTGGCTCTGAGAACTTGATAACACTTGCAAAATCTTTTCTGTTCCAATATTCCTGAAGAATCTGAAGACGTACCGGAACACTTGTCGGATCTTGTTTCAATGCGTATTCAAAAGCGGCAAGAACCTGGTCTTTTGGCATTTTCTTAACCGACATGTATGCAGCCTTCATCTCTGCGAGATCGGGATCTGCACCGGGTGACGCAAGAATCTTGTCGAAAAGTGCTATGACTTTGGTACTGTCTTTTGTTTCCTTTTCTATGTTCTGCACAAGCTGGTTCATAAGCAGTATCTTACTTTCGCCAGGAACCGTGGTGCTCATAAGCATCTTTTCTGTCAGTACATCGGCATCTTTGTTTTTGTCTGTCTGACGATAATAATCAATCAGAGACATGTTTGCTGCCAGATTTTCAGGATCGTATTTCAAAACTTCGCTATAGACATCAAAAGCTTCGTCCGAACGAGAATTCTGCATCAGCCAGTTGCCAAGCATTACTTTATACGACATACTGCGCGGATCGCTGTCTACAAGTTTCTTAAGTTCTTCGTAAGCACGGTTTTTCTCACCACGGATTTCAAATATCTGCATCTTTGTCAGCGTGATATTCTCATCAGTACCGTTTATTTCTTCTATCCTTCCCAGGGTACGGAGCATTCCGTCATAGTCTTTCTGATTGCTGTAGATGGAAAGCATTATGCTGAACAGCTGGAGATCTGCAGAATGCTTACTCAATTCTTCACCAATACTTGCTGCCAGCGTATAGTCGCTCGCCATAAGTGCCTGATAGAACAACGAACGTTTGTATGTCTTTTCTGATTTATTCAGCGATACGGCTTTCTTGTAGTCTGCAAAAGCTAATTCTGACTTATTGATATTGTTGTATAACGTTCCTCTGTCATAATATGCTTCGGGACGGTCCGGACACATGGCTATACAATGGTTCAGCAGATTAAATGCAGCACCGTAATCTCCTTTGAGCTTGCACGATACTGCCTCAAGATAAAAATACGTGTATCTTCTGTCTACGTCGTTCTTATCTTCTGTGTCCTGTCCAAATGCAGCCACTGACATTAACACAAGCATCAGCGACAGCACAATTCGTCTTAACATAATCATTTTACGCCTGTATGTCCGTATCCTCCTTCACCACGTTCTGTCTCGTCAAGCTCGGCTACTTCAATGAAAGATGCCTGCTCGTGACGTGCTATTACCATCTGGGCTATACGTTCCCCGTCGTTAATAATAAAATCTGTGTCTGAGAAATTAATAAGAAGTACTTTCACTTCTCCTCTGTAATCGGCATCTACCGTACCGGGAGAGTTTAATACCGTAATGCCATGTTTTAATGCAAGACCGCTGCGCGGACGTATCTGTGCCTCATATCCTTCGGGAAGTGCTATATGAAGTCCTGTAGGAACTAACACTCGCTGCATGGGCTTCAATGTAATCGGTTCTTCAAGGTTTGCTCTGAGATCCATGCCTGCACTAAGTGGTGTTGCATATGCCGGAAGCTGCTGGTGTCCCTTGTTTACGACCTTTATCTGTATCATATTGTATTTGTTTTTATCTGCAAAAATAGCCATTAATATTGTGAATGATTTATTTTAATTGACAAAAAGACTTGTTTTATATATTTTTACGTAAATTTGTGGGCATTATGATGAAATGGGAACTTCTTATAACTAACAAGCGTTTTGGTCAGGAATGCAGACATGCTGAACGTCATGACGACAGATCTGAATTCCGACGCGACTATGACCGTCTTATCTTTTCTGCTCCTTTCAGAAGAATGCAGAACAAGACTCAGGTGTTCCCTCTTCCGGGAAGTGTATTTGTTCACAATCGTCTGACACACAGTCTTGAAGTTGCCAGCGTAGGCATGTCTTTGGGATGTGACGTGGCGCATGAAATAATAAAACGAAGACCTGAACTTGCCAATACACATTTCACAGAAATCGGAACTATTGTTTCTACGGCATGTCTTGCACACGACATGGGAAATCCTCCGTTCGGACATTCTGGCGAGAAGGCTATTCAGACTTATTTCACAGAGGGCGACGGTGCTTTCTTAAAGGGTATGGTAAGCAAATCTTTATGGAATGACATTTCGCATTTCGAAGGTAATGCCAATGCTTTCCGTCTGCTGACACATAAGTTTAACGGAAGGCGCGAAGGTGGTTTCGTAATGACATATTCCACTCTTGCTTCTATCGTAAAATACCCATACGAGGCCGCCAATGCAGGCGAACACGGTAAGTTTGGTTTCTTTAATACTGAGAAGGAATCTTTCTTAAGGATAGCCGACGAACTGGGCCTGAAGAAATTATCTGCCGAAGGCGATCCTCTACGTTTTGCCCGTCACCCGTTAGTATATCTTGTTGAAGCCGCCGACGATATCTGTTACGAAATAATGGACATCGAAGACTCTCATAAACTTAAGATTCTTTCATACGAAGAGACAGAACGTCTGCTTCTTAATTTCTTCGATGATGAAACAAAAAGACTCATACACAAACGCATAGAAGACGAAGGTGTTCTTGACAACAACGAGAAGGTTGTTTATATGCGTGCAAGAGTCATTGGCAAACTTGAAGCAGAATGCGTAAAGACTTTTGTAGATAACGAGGAAGATATTCTTAATGGTACTTTCAAAGGAAGTCTTACATCGCATATGTCTGATTTGCCTCGTATGGCTTACGAGGAATGCGTGAAAACTTCTTATAAAAAGATATATTGCAGTAAGCCGGTACTTGACGTGGAACTTTCTGGTTATACAATCATGGTAACATTACTTGACAATATGATAAAAGCCGTAACAAATCCTGAAAGATTCTATTCTCGTCAGTTAATGAGCCGTGTAAGCAGTCAGTACGACATTCATTCTTCCGATCTCGAAACTCGTGTCATGGCTGTCCTTGACTATATAAGCGGCATGACCGACGTATATGCTCTGGACGTTTATCAGAAATCAAGGGGAATAAGCTTACCGTTAGTTTAAAATAGAAAGATAACTTCTATAATACATACGTAAAGGAAAGATTCCAAAAGGGTCTTTCCTTTTTTATTTACTCAATCCAAGTATATACTTTCATCATTTATTTCTGTCTTCATGATACAAGCATCGTCATCAAACACTTACATCAAAACATAATACGACAAAAAATGGCTCAGTAGATAAATCATGGGGATAAATTCTTTCACTTTGGATTATTACCT
>JAHHQW010000011.1 GCA_020026195.1 Prevotella sp. | reverse complement strand
GCCGATTCTATGTTTTATTTTAATTTATCGGTAAAAATTTACCGAAGTATTGTTTTTTTATATAGAAAGAATCTGTATCTTTGCAAAAAATTTAGGAAATGGGACTCATTTTATTACATATGTATTATTGCGGACACTTACTATAAGCAGTGAAGTAAGAGTCCAGATCGTCATATCGTAAAATAAAAAAACATAAAGCAAGCGGGTCTGTCGTACTTACGGCAGACCCGCTTTTTGTTGTATATGCAAAATAGTTTATTATTAATATAGTTCAAATGGAATCAATTACAATTACAAAGAATCAAGATTCAGAATTAAAAACATTCTTAAGGTATCTGCTGCCAAGTATGTTTGCCATGGCACTCGTAGCGGTGTACACTTTCACCGATACTTTCGTGGTGGGCAGAAAATTAGGTGCCATAGCCTTAGGAGCCATGGGTATCTGTACGCCTGTCATAACAGTTTCCTTTGCTCTTGGATTTATGTTCGGCATCGGTGGCGGCAGTCTGTATTCTATCAGCCGGGGAAGAAACGAGACGAAGACAGCCAATTCCTATTTCACTACGGCAGTCGTTTCTGCATTGTCGCTGGGTGTTTTCTTAGCTGTCCTGGGAAATGTGTTTATCGAACAGTTTGCACGTTTCCTCGGTGCCGACGACCAGAACATAATGTATGTAATACCTTATCTGCGATGTATGTTGATTTACATACCCGGTTTCCTGATGGACCAGCTTATGAGCTGCTTCGTAAGAAACGACGGACACCCGAAAGTTGCCATGACTGCAATTGCAGTGGGTACGGGTCTTAACGTAATACTCGACTTTGTTTTTGTTTACGGATTCGAATGGGGAATGTTCGGTGCTGCCTTTGCCACCTGTCTGTGTTCTTTCACCACCATTATGATTAACTTCTGCTACACCATCTGGAAGAAACTTAACATCCGTGTGAAAATCAAGAACTTCGACCTGAAGAAATCATGGCAGATTGTTAAAAGCGGATTCAGCGTATTTATCCTCGAATCTTCATCTGGTATCGTGACATTTGTCTTTATCCTGCAATCTACAATGCTGTACGGAACGCAGGGTGCCTCGATATATACCATTATAATGAACTGGACTCTCATTACCGTAAACATGGTACTCGGTGTTACACAGGCCGCACAGCCTCTTATCAGTTTAAGTTATGGTGCTGACGAATATGGCAAGATGTACACTTTCAGAAAGTACTCTGTCATTTCAGGACTTATTCTGGGTGTAATATATCTCACCATAGGTTATGGATTTACCGATTCGCTCGTAAGGGTATTCGCAACAGACAGCGAACAGCTTATCACAGATACAGTCTTTGCCCTCAGATTATATCTGCCGGCTTTCTTCCTCATGGGATTAGGCATCTGCATCGGTATCTATTACCAGTCTATACAGGCTTCTGTCAAATCGCTTACAATCATGCTGCTGAGAGGTATCGTGCTGCCTGTTTCAGCCATCATCTCTTTCTCAATAATTTTTGGCAAGACTGGTCTGTGGCTTGCTGTTCCGTTTGCCGAACTAATGACTGCCGTAGTGGCCGTAGCTTTTGTTCTTACTGAAAAGAAACGCAGCACATCTGACGTTCCGGCTGCCGGTTCATCACACGGCACATCACACATCGTGATAACCATCAGTCGTCAGTTTGGTTCCGGGGGAAGTGAAATTGGCAAAAGACTTGCCGACAGACTGCATGTTCATGTCTATGATAAGGAAGTAACCGAACTTACGGCAAGCGCAAGCGGATACGATTCGAAAGTAGTTGCCATGGAAGAGAATTCTGCCCCTGTACCCTACGGTCTGTTCGTGAATGGTCATTACATGCCCATAAGTCATCAGATATTTACTGCTCAGAGTAAAGCCCTGGAGGAACTTGCAAGCAAAGGCGACTGTGTAATTATCGGACGCTGTGCCGAACATATCTTAAAGGATAAGGCAGGACTGATTAATGTATTTGTTCATGCCGACAGGGAATCGCGTATGGAAAGAATAATGAACACTGAACATGTGTCGGGCAGCGATGCTCTGAAGATGATGGATGAGTACGACTACGCAAGAGCTGAATATCATAATTATTTCACCAACACCGCATGGGGTAAAATGGAGAATTATGACCTGACTTTAAATAGTAATAAAGGTATAGATGCCTGTGTAGAAACGTTGTACACATACGTACAGACCGTTCGGAAATCTGAAAAAGTATCAGAATAAACTGACGTTTCCATACAGCAGTTACTAAATAACGAAGTACTTTTCACTGCTTCATATAACAAAACAAAGGCTGCAATCATCAGAGTTGCAGCCTTTGTCATTTATCTATATTTTGAATACGATGATTTCAAATTACGGTTTCAAGATGTTCGGCAAAGTGAAATAAAGAACATCCCTTTCTTCTTATCAATCGTCATCATCATCATCGTCGTCATCGTCATCATCATCCCACTTGTAATAACGGCGTTTGTAATGATGCTTATGACGCTTGTAGTGATGTTTAGGATGGCGTTTGTAACATCTGTAAGATTCTTCCCAGTAGCCGTCATACTCATTTATACGGTCGTAGAACGGATCATACCAGTCAGAATGAGGAGTAATACCGATGTCTACAAGTACCGAGCCCCATCCGCGACGTCCGTGTTTCTTGAAATAGAATGAGATATCATCCAGTTTTCTACCTGATACACGTGATATTTCAAGAGCAATGCCTACATTACCCCAGTTGTTTCCGAACATTCTGTAATATCTGTCCAAGTCACGATGCGACTTTCTGTACTGACGACCCAGACGCATTCTGAAACTGGAGGCATCAACTCCTGCATACCGGTTGGCATGGAATACAAATTCTGTAATTCGGTCTTGCGCCACTAACGAAAGTGAGGAGAAAAACAAGACCAGTAAAAAATACAACTTTTTCATATTATCTTCGTTTTATGTTTTTTCTTTTATGTATGTTTCTGCTAATCAAAATCATTTATAATCATTCCATATAGTATATAGTCATACGTTATCTGTTGTAACCAAGCTGACAAATGCGTTTCTATATGAAAGTCCGCAGCTAAGCAGAGTCTTCTGCGTTCTGGAAATATATTGTCACTATTTCATTCATAATATTGTTTTAAAGTTTATAATATACAGACATTTTATATATGTTCTGTGTCAGTTTATTTCTCAAGTTTCTGCGTTATGACAGCGCATTTCCCTATGTTTCAAAAGGATTTACTCGAATACCGCGGCAAGGTAAGAAAAAATACATTACTGACAAAAAACTGATAGTTAAAAAAACATATTTTAATCAATTATTCCTTGTGGAATGCATACATAAACAGATTTTACACAAAATCGCCATTATGACCTTATTATATAAAGGCATCGTTTTACTTATACTTTACAACGACATCATAATGGCGTGCAATAATTAGTAATATCACAACTCACCAAAAACATAGAGAAAAGAGCATTTTTTGTCACTTATTGTAGAAGATTCCTTAACATATGGAAGATTTAATGGTGGTAAACGTTAAACAACGTTATAGATTTTATCTCTTTTACATCTTTTAACCTGAAGTATTTACCCACTATGAATTTTAAAATTATTTTTGCGGCAGAATAATGATTCTATAAACAAACAAAAACTAACAAAAAGAAAACATTCACTAAAAACTAAGACTTATGAAACTTAAAAATTTATTATTAGCTTTTACATGCAGCGCACTCCTTTTCAGTGCTTGCAGCAGCGATGACGAACATTACGAGGCTCCGGGATCTGCAGACGTTCCTGAAAAAGCAAAAGAAGAATTCCATAAATTATACAAAGACGCCAAAGACGTTAAATGGGAAACAGTCGGCAACTATCATGTAGCTCGCTTTAACGGTGATATCACAAGAGGTACAACTGTTACATTCTCAAGCTCTGCATGGTTCACTTTAGAAGGTCAGTACTGCCAGTCTGATCAGGAGATTCTCTTCGACGAACTTCCTGCTATCGTAATTGAGCGTTTCAACCTGTACATGGAATTGTACTATGCAGGATGGAAAATTGACGAATGCGAAGTTATTTACCGTCCTAACATGGGTCTTATCTATGTAATCGAAATCGAAAAGGGTGACTTAGAAAGAGTAATCTCTATCTCTGAACACGGTGACATCCTGAAAGATGTACTTGATGACGACGATTATGAAGACGTTCTTCCCGTTATCGTTCCTGATGACATTCTCCATGCTCTTGAAATTCTCTTCCCTGCTGACTTCCAGTATCTTTCTGTTGTAGAAATTGATTACGACGACAATGAAATTACAGTTGACGTAATGATTGGTACAAAGCACAAGGAAATCAAGTTCAACCTGAAGTATCAGTGGATCAGCACAGAATACGAAACTGGTATCAAGGAATTTTTTGAGATTCTTGGCGACAACTACAGAGAGACAAAAGAAGAACTTCACGACTTCTTCCTGAGACACCAGATTGACATCGAAGACATCTACTTCCAGAAGCGTATCGAAGTTGAAATTGAGGACCACTACAAGTTCGGTAAGTCTATCAGCATTAAGATCAGACTTCGCAACAACGTTGAACTTGAAATCCACATCGACAAGTTTGGTAAGATTACTGTTGAAGAAGATGATTAATCAAGACTCTTTATAGATTATAAAAATAGACAAAGGCTGCACTGAAAAGTTGCAGCCTTTGTTGTTTTAACACACAGCTAAAGATTGTCTGAACGAAAGACACAAGTATTTTAAGATGTAAAAACATCAAGCATATCATCCGATGTTTTTTTTAAATAAAATTGTATTTATATTAAATTTTAAGTGAATTAATACATTAATAAAGTATTTTATTTTGGAATTTAAAGATTTATATCTAATTTTGTATCATTAAACGACTACATTATTAACCAGTTGAATACTGAGTATAAAATTTATACTTCGTATCTGACACAAAAGAAATAAGCATGAAAAAAATTACTCTTAAATCTGCTTTTGCAGGTTTGATGATTATGTGTTCAGCTCAGGTTGGCGCACAATCAGTAAAGACGTTCCCTGCTGCGTTTGCACCCAACACAACGCAAGGAACCGGTAATCTTATCCCCGCTCCAGACAACAGAGACAGAGGATTATTAATGTACGGAGCCACTCTTCAAGATGCATCAGGTCCACTACATTATATTAAGTTTTATAGTAAAGATGCTTTTGAAGTTATTCCTATTGCTCCTATCGATCCCAAGGATTCGGATTATCGTATTCTCAACTTACGCTGTGGTGCATGGTGTGGCAATAAGTTCCTGGGCTATAAAGTAAACATATACACTTATACAGAACGTGTAAAAGAATTCTGCGAAATAGATTTTAATACTGGCGAGGTAAAAACCATTGCACCTATGAATGAAAACGATACGACCTGGCCTACACTGTATGAAATGACATACGATAACACCAACGACATCCTCTATGCAGTAGGTCGTAACCCCGAACGTATCGTTTCTGACCTCTACACCGTAGACAAGGCAACAGGTAAATATACTCTTAAGAAGACATTAGACTCATACGTATGGGCTATGGCTGCCGACTACGAGGGTAACCTTTACATCGTAAGAGGTATTCCTGATGCTGCAAACACTTATTACATTGGTTCAGAAATCTGCAAGCTGGATCCGAAGAATGATTTCGCAGTAACAGAATCTTTCGAGGTTAAATGCAACGGAGATCCCATCGTGCCTAATTATTCTCATACAATGGATATGAACCACAATACAAACCTGCTGTACTGGGCTGCAAGCAACAACGAAGGTTACCAGCACCTCTATGAAGTAGATCCAAAGGCTAGGACAGCCGTAGAGACTTCTTCATTCGGATTCAACGTAATTTCTTCTTTGTATGTTCCTTACAGAGGTGCCGACAACCGTGACGCTGCCGGCAAGGTTCTCGGTCTCACAGCAAATGCTGACAATGCATACACACTGTGCGACACACTGAAGTGGACTAACCCTTCTGTTAACTGGCGCGGTGACAAGCTGGAAGAGCTCAAGAGCATCCAGATCTGCCGCGGTACAGAGAACAATGTCGTAGCTACAATCGATGCAGCTGGAAAGATCGGCCTGGCAATGCAGTGGATCGACACAACACCAGAGCACGGCTATAACACATACTACATCACTCCTATGCGTAAGGATGGAGAAAGAGGTCTTATAGATAGCGTTAAGGTATACGTAGGTCAGGATGTACCGGGAGCTATCCGCGGTCTCGCACTGACTCCGGAGAGTGACATGATGAAGCTTACATGGCAGGCTCCCGAACTGGGTGCAGCCGGTAAGGGATACGACAAGTCTACTCTTACTTATACAGTAATCCGCCAGCCGGGCAATGTAGAAATTGCAAAGGGTCTGAGGGAGACATCTCTCGTAGACGACAAACTTACCGAATTCGGTACATACTACTATGAGATTACTCCGTTCAACGCTCAGGGCGAGGGCATCACAGTTAAGTCTGAGTCCAAGATGTTCGGAACTCCTTTTACAACTACATATACTGATACATTTGAAAATTTTGAGAACGTAGAAAAATGGACAATTATAGATGCTGATTTATCAGGTTGTTCATTTCAATACGTAGATTTCCGAAAAGGTTTCTCTAACTATACAAAAAACATAGGTACAAATGACGACTACCTCATTTCACCTCCTATTAAATTGAATGGTGGCTGCAACTACAGAATTACTTTTTTAACAGAATTAGGATCACCGAAAGAAACATATACTTATAGCATCGTAATGGGAGATAAAAAAGAAACTACTTCACTATCAACCATAGTTGCTTCTTTTGAAGAATTACAAGGCTCTATATATTCTGAATCTTGCGTAAACATTGCAAAAACTAAAGTCGAAAAAGACGGCACTTATTTTATAGCCCTACGCGACAACAGTCCTGAATCTTCTGATGGCCATTTTTTAAATGTAACAGGATTTAAAATCGAACGTATCTATGGCAACGACCTCGCTGCCGCAGGTATGGGCGGTGCTCTCGAAATGGCTCAGGGAACTGACGCTAACGTTACCGTAAAGGTACAGAACCAAGGCAGCAAGACTCAGAACGCTTACAAGGTTAAGGTTCTTGACGTAACAGATGGTGAAGATGTATTAATCGGTGAGGCAGAATGCAACGTATCTGTTGAACCCGATGCTATTGCAGACGCTCCCGTGGTAATCAAACCTACAAAGAGCGGATCTCGTAAGTTTGTTGCCGTAGTAGAAATGAGCAGCGACGAATATGCTGAAAACAACCGCAGCGCCGAACTGGATTACGTAGTACAGCCTGAGGGTACAGTAACATGGAACGTATTTGCACAGGACAAGAACCGTGGCAAACACACTACTGTTCCTATCTCATTCCTGAAGCCTGAGTCTACAACAGAACAGCTTTACCTTGCTAACGAAATCAAGGCAGAGGCTGACGGTCTCATCACTCGTTTCGCATTCGAATACACAAGCAACAGCATTGCTAACCCCGTAAAGGATGTTCCTGTCAAGATTTACATGGCTCTTACAGACAAGACAGATTATCCTGAAGTTCCTGCCATCAGCGACTGGGCTGTAAATACAGACATGCAGCTCGTTTACGAAGGTACAACAAGCGTAGAAATCGGTGAAGGTCTTAAGATGGAATTCACACTTAACACTCCGTTCCAGTATGAAAAGGGTAAGAACCTCATCGTTCAGGTATGGAAGTCTGGCGAATCAGACGAAATGTTCCCTGCTTTGTTCCAGATTTACAACAAGGGCAACAACGTATGGCGTTCACTCCGTTACCAGGGTTACGACGAATTTTACTATGAAGACGAATCTCTTCAGACATTCGCATTCCGTGAAATTCCTATAGCTTACATGGCCATAGACTATACAAACGGTATTTCTGACGAACTCGTTATGGGTAACTCGGAGATTTCTTACTCACCTGCAACAAAGAGCTTCGTATTCAGCGGCTTTGAGGCAAGCGAACTCTATGTATACGACATGCAGGGTACAGTATGTGCTCACAGCACAATCGGCATTGGACAGACAAGTGCTCACGTTCAGTTACAGTCCGGATTCTATGTAATTAAGGCAGTTACTCGCGACGGAGAAAATATTGTAAGAAAAATTGTAGTTGATAATGAATAAATCATTAATGAAAGTACTGGTTGCCGGAGTTCTGGCAATCAGTACTACTTTTAGTGCTTTCGCACAGGGAACAGAAAAAGCCCGTCTGGGATATTGTGTTGATAAGATTGGCAGCGGTCTGATTGCCCAGACAGACCAGCCCTCAGAGTATCATGCTGCCATCCGTCTTCCTCAGTCTATTCTGAAGAAGTATGTAGGAAGTAAGATTACGACAATCGACTTCGCCATCCTTCAGAAGCCGGGAAATGAAATGACTCTTTTCATCTCACGCGAACTTGGAGGTCAGGCTCTGGTTACACAGTCGGTTACAGACTTCAATACTGGCTGGAACTCTATCAAACTGAACAGACCTTACACCATTCGTGAAAACGATGACCTGTACGTTGGCTATGTATTCTATACAAACGAGTCAACAATGAATGCTCAAGTTATTACATTTGACGGCGTCCCCGGACGTACAGACGGTGTAAACTATTTCGGTGACCGAGGTATTTGGAATGAAGTTAGTCCACTGATTGATTATGATCTTGCCATACGTGCTTTCGTTGAAGGTAAAAATCTTCCTCACAACGACATAAAAATTCACAAACTTATATCAAATGACTTTATAGTTCAAAATTATCCCACATCAGCTCAGATTAGAATGTGGAACTTCGGACTCGACGAAGTAAATTCCATGGATGTTGAAATTTCTGCTAATGGTAAGATTTTCGATACAAAAAGACTTAAAAACATTTCAGTTCCTCACAACACAGAGGTTTCCATTGACGTTAATGGTGTTAAATTCCCTGAAGAAGGTAATAATTCAATAGAAGTAAAAGTTGTTAAGGTAAATGGGAAAGAAGACATGGATCCTTCTGACAATTATGCAGAACACAAACTATTCGCAGCCAAAGAAGGCGCAGAACCTGTTAAACGTTTAGTACTTCTGGAGCAGTTCTATTCTGAACTGGACGAAACAGGACCTGCAGCAGACGTCCTTTATAGTAATGCTATAGGAGAAGATAATGATATTGTATGGATTAAGCATCATATTGATGATAAGTTTACTCTCAATGCTTCTAAACCTTACAAATATTTCTTTGACAACAACCATATATTTTACCCTGCACTACTGGCAGACCGTAATATCTTTGATGGCATGCCCGAATTTGGACCTGCATATTTTGTCAATTATCAGAGTGTCGCAGAAGACATGATGAACGTATGCAGACAGATACCTTCTTACATAGCTCCTACTCTTACTCTCGATTACGATGAAGCAACACGTAACCTAAGCATCAAGGCATCAGGCAAGGCCGGTGTTAAGGAAATGCCTTTCCAGAAGAGCCTGCGCCTTACAATTTATCTCGTAGAGGACGGCGTAAAGTCTGACACACAGACAGGCGAAAGCGAATACGTACACGACGGTGTCGTTCGTTCTATCGTAAACGAATCTTGCTGGGGTGATGAAATAGACATTACCTCTTATGCTTTCGAAAAGAACTACGAGGTAACTCTTGACAAGGAATGGAATCCCAACAACATCCGTGTCGTTGCCGTAGTAAGCAACTACGATGCAAAGGACAAGCGTCAGCTTCAGGTTTACAACACGACATACAGACACATCACGACATCAGGCATCGACGAGGTTGTAAGCAACGACGGCAAGAAGCCTTCTGTATGGGTTGTTGACGGATACCTTCAGGTTGAAAACGGCTACAGACTGCTGAGCGTTTACGACCTCTCTGGTAGCGAAATCAAGGATTCAAGCCTTGCTCCCGGTATCTATGTAGTTCGCACTACAGACGGTACAAGTGTATTTGTTCAGAAGATTATTGTAAAATGATTCCGGATTTTTTCCGGTCATGGCTCTAAAAGCCGTGATTTAATATTTTAGTTAAGTGAGTATGCACACGATCTTATGATTACTGCATACTCACTTTTTTTATTCTGCATTGCGTCACTATAGCCGAAAAAATTAACGCAGCCATATCAAGAACTATCGTCATTACGTTTACCTAAGTGTATGTTTCTGAACAGCAGATTCTGACATAAAACATACTATAATGACAAAGGCATAAAAATTTATACTCTTCGATACATGCCATCACGTAAGTATATCATATAACGTTACATATACCTATTTTTCAAAAAAACTACATGCTATTCGACATAAAGCAATAATATTTTGTACATTTGCAACTGAGAACCCATAATAACCGATAATTATAGATGTGGCTTTCTATAATTATGATCATTATCCATTCTCTTTGTAGCTTTCACAGACATTACCTATACATCTTTACGGATTTGATGTAGTCTGAACAGGCAAACTTATATAGAAAGAATAAAATTTTAATAACACGTATGAAAATAGGATTATTTATACCCTGTTATATCAATGCAGTGTACCCTGAAGTGGGCGTTGCATCGTATAAACTATTAAAGCATCTGGGTATAGATGTAGATTATCCGCTTGACCAGACCTGCTGCGGACAGCCGATGGCTAATGCCGGTTTTGAAGATAAGGCTGCCGAGCTGGCTTTGAGAATGGAAGAATTGTTTAAACAGTATGACTATGTCGTCGGTCCTTCGGCAAGCTGTGTGGCTTTCGTTAAGGAGAATCATCCGCATATATTGGAAAAGCATAATCATAAATGTATGAACAGCGAGAAGATTTATGATATATGTGAGTTTATCCACGATGTCATAAAGCCTAAGACTTTAGGCTCTTCGTTCCCGCACAAAGTAAGTATACATAACAGCTGCCATGGTGTCCGCGAACTGCATCTGTCGTCTCCAAGCGAAAGGAACATTCCTTATTATTCTAAGTTGAGAGACCTGCTATCCATGGTCAACGGCATCGAAGTATTCGAGCCCAAGCGTGCTGACGAGTGCTGTGGCTTCGGCGGAATGTTTGCCGTAGAGGAGCCTGACGTGTCGGCATGTATGGGACACGACAAGGTTATGGACCATATAAGTACTGGCGCAGAATACATCACAGGTGCCGACAGTTCTTGTCTGATGCACATGGAAGGTGTCATCAAACGTGAGAAACTTCCTATCAAGACCATTCACATCGTTCAAATTTTAGCAGCAGGATTATGAGCACAACACATTCAATAGCAGCAGCCGGCTTTCTTAAAAACAGGGAGCATGAGAAATGGCACGACAACACTCTGTGGATGGTACGTGCCAAGCGCGACATCATGAGCCGTTCGCTTCCGGAATGGGAACGTCTGCGCGAACTGGCTTCTGAAATCAAGTTATATTCTAACAGTCATCTCGATACTCTTCTTGAGGAGTTTGAGAAGAATGCCACTGCCAACGGTGCCATAGTTCACTGGGCAAAGGATGCCGAGGAGCATAACGAGATTGTTCATAAGATTATAGCAGAGCATAATGCTCATAACATGGTGAAGAGTAAGTCGATGCTTACCGAGGAATGCGGCATGAACGAGTATCTCAAGGAACGTGGCATTGATGTCGTAGAGAGCGACTTAGGCGAACGTATCCTTCAGCTCATGCATCTTCCGCCAAGTCATATCGTTCTTCCGGCAATTCACATCAAGCGCGAACAGATAAGCGAGATGATGGAACGCGAGATGGGTACGGAGAAGGGTAACATCGACCCTACTTATCTTACACATGCCGCACGCCGCAGTCTGCGCGAGAACTTCCTCCATGCTGAGATTGCCATGACGGGCGTAAACTTTGCCGTAGCCTCAACAGGCGAGATCGTTACATGTACCAACGAGGGTAATGCCGACATGACGACATCATTCCCCAAGGTGTACATCGCTACAATGGGAATGGAGAAGATTGTTCCTAACCTTGAGTCGTTAGGTGTGTTCACCCGCTTACTTGCACGTTCTGGTACCGGTCAGCCAATAACAGCATATACATCGCACTATCGCCGCCCAACTAACGGACAGGAGTTTCATATCATCATAGTGAACAACGGCAGAAGTGACATTATGGGTAATCCCGAACATGTACGTACACTTAACTGCATCCGCTGCGGCGAATGTATGAACACATGTCCTGTATATCGTCGTAGCGGCGGATATTCTTATTCTTACTTCATCCCCGGTCCTATCGGCATTAACTTAGGAATGCTCCGCGACCCGCAGAAGTATTCGGGTAACGTATCGGCATGTACGCTATGTCTGTCATGTTCTAACGTCTGTCCGGTAAAGGTAGACTTAGGGGAACAGATTTATCGCTGGCGACAGGAGCTCGACAAGTTAGGTAAGGCTAACAGGGAAAAGAAAGTAATGTCTAACGGTCTGAAGGTTCTCATGGAGAGTCCGGCACTGTTCAACACAGCCCTGAAGTTCGCTCCTATCGTGAACAAGATGCCGCGACTGCTTGTTTACAGCAGCGTGAACGCATGGGGTAAGGACAGGGAACTTCCTACGTTTGCCAAGGAGTCGTTTAATGATATGTGGAAGAAAAACAAAGTAAAATAATGAGCAGCAAAGATGATATACTGGCAGCTATCCGCCGCAACACAGGTACTCGCTACGAGATGCCGAAGATTGAGCTGGATGCCATAACATACGAAGATAAGATTGGTAAGTTCTCCGAAGTGCTTGCAGGTGCCGGAGGAAAGGCTATAGTTCTGAAGGATGGCGAAGACGTAAATGATGTTATCCGTCGTGAGTTTCCAGATGCTAAACGCATTGCGTCTAATCTCGAAGAGATAACATGTGCCACATTCAATCCCGATACGCTTGACAATCCAAAGGAACTTAACGGTACGGATGTCTCTGTAGTGAGGGGAGAATACGGAGTAGTTGAGAATGCAGCAGTATGGCTTCCCAAACAGGTTCGTCACAAGGGATTATATTTTATCTCTAACGCTTTGGTAATTCTTCTGGACAAGAGTCAGCTTGTTAATAACATGCACGAGGCTTATGCCCGCAACAAGGACAGCGAATACGACTATGGTGTCTTCATGTCGGGTCCGTCAAAGACTGCCGACATCGAACAGGCTCTTGTATTCGGTGCACACGGTCCGATACAGGTTGTGGTGATATTGAGATAAAGATTAAAAGATATAATAAAAATCTGGCTGAATGCAGATGTTATCAGAGACATCACATTCAGCCAGATTTTTTATTTAACAACCGTGACACGTCGGTCACACGTTCTTAACGATTACTGTCTTTTAAGGATATAAAATTCAGCAAGCTCACCATCGTTTACAGTTCCGATGCTGTCTGAAAGAATCAGGTTGCCGTCAACAAACTTATAATAAGTCTTGGTGCCAGAAGACGGAGTAATTGTTTCTACCAGCACATCATCAATGATGTTGTATACACCGTTAACCTCAATCACTTCTTCATCCTTACCCAGATATTTGTATTTCAAAGAATATGTACTGTCTTCAGAAATGGTCAGAGATGTTTCCTTTCCTGAGCAGTCAGCGCAAGGAAGTGTACCCTTGTAAGTACCGAAAATCTGAACTGAGTCTTTTTCTTCTGTCTGTTCAGCAACAGCAACGTCTTTGTTGTCTTTAGCTGAAGGTTTGCAACCGATGCTGCTTATTAATGCAGCAACAACCAGTGTTGATAATAAATATTTTTTCATATGCATAAATATTTGCAGAATTCAAAGCTGATAATGCAACAGCATCAAATTCTTTGTTTGTTAATTGTTTCTTTTAGCCTTAAGAGTCGTATAACCTAACCTTTTTCCCTGTTCTGAGTTCAAGATATTCTGAACGCGCATCACCTATTCTCCGATTATCGCCCTGAAACCAACACCATTTCCAGACGTTCCGCCTATTCTCTACATTATTGTTTTCTTAGGCTTCCCCCACCCCTGAATGGTATGATTATGCAAAGTAAAACAAAATATTTAGATTACAAGCAAACTTTTTCGTTAAAAAATAAATTATTTTTCATGTGCTTCTTCATTATGTATATAGCATTATTTCTGTACAGAAAATATAATTTTCAAAAATCTAAACACATTTGAAAAACAAGAAAGAAACGAAAGTTTTATGTCTGTGATTACTGGTACTTAGAGTAACAAAAAAGTCTCCCTTAAAAGAGAGACTTCTTATATGTTGCCGTATCGACAATATTAATCAATGAACTTCACCTTGCCCATGTCACGAGGCTTGGCTGCCGGAGTCTCATCAGGGTATCCTAACGCAATGGCATAAAGAATCTTATGTGTGTCGGGAAGTTCCAGACGGGCAAGTATATCCTTTGCATCCTCACTCATCATAAAACGAGTTACCTGACCTAAGCAGCATGTTCCGAGACCCATAGACTGTGCCGAAAGAATTATGTTCTCGCCTAACAGTCCGCAGTCCACCTGAGAGAGGTCGTAGTTAGGATCGTAAGCAATGAAAATAAGACACGGAGCACCATAGAATGCTCTTGTCTTGCTCTTCTTTCCTAATTTCTCTCTCTGAGCATTAAAGCCCTTGTCTATCTTAGCCAGAATCTCAGGATTTCTTACTACACGCACTTCCCATGACTGTTTGTACATTCCGTTGGGAGCATTTATTCCGCATTTAAGAATCTGTTGCAGTTTGTCGTTCTCCACAGGCTGAGCCTTATATTTACGCACACTTCTGCGTGCCATGATTGTTTTCACTACCTCATTGTTCTGAGCTTCTGAATTCTGTGCTGCCGAAGGTAAAGCCATCGCCAGCATTCTATAATCCGCAAAACGAAATGTTTTTAAAATTTAAAACGAAACGACTTATTTTTTAAAACGAAACGTATCGAGGGGTATCCCCCATTTTTTTAATTTATCGACCGGCTTCGCCGGAGTTTTTATAAAAAGAACGGCATCAGAATACTATTCTAATGCCGTTCGTATATTATATTATTATGCCACTTCTAACGCAGCCTTAAAGGCTGCAACGCTTTGCGCTTTAACGACTTTACCGCGGAAGGCAAGACGCGAGCCGACAAACGAGAGCGTATTCGATGCATCGTAACTCGCACTCGCATACGATACACCGCCATTCGCATACGCATTGTAGCGCCCGCGATAAACCACACGGCTACTTGCACTTGATACCCAATATTTATCGCAATAATATGTACTTGAAGAGCCCGCAGCAGTACCCACAGGTACTAAATCCATATATAAACCGTGATAAACGCCTGCTATAAATTGGTCGGAAGCTGTTTTACCCTGAACATATCTAATACTACCATCAGGCATAAATATCCTCCATTTGCCTACGTTTCCACTATCATTTGGTAAATCAACACGGTCCATCATGTCATATTTGTTACCATAGATATCTTCATATCCAATACAATTAATATTATTAATTTTTTTAAATGTCTTCTTACCTTCTGAATCTGTCGTCTCGTAGAAAGCAAGTCCCTCATCTTCTGTTCCACCAACTACATTACCATCGGTATTAACTGTATCATGCATGCCCAGGATGGACGTGCAACCTGTTGTACGGCTTGACGAGTTTAAGCCTGCACCACACTGCATCTGACTATCTCGGCGGCCGTATTTCGCATAAAACAAGTTAGCAATCCAACTATGCATCATAGGGTCAATCTGCTGCATTCCTCGAATTACTGAATAGTAATGGAAGTCTGTCCATGCTAGGTTTCCCATTGTTGAGCCTCCAGATATGCAGCTGCGAAGTTTTTCACCCATAACAGAGCTTCCAACCACTCCACAAAGATATTCGTCCTCTTCTACCCATTCGGGTTCCATGTCCTCAATACGGTTAGAATTGCTTAAAACAACTTTATCGAACTCTGCAGATTGTAGTATTGAGAAATACAGGTGTGTCGCACCTTCCGGAATATCACTTATAAGATACATTCCTGCTTCAAATTTACAGTTAAGAGTACCAACAACCACAGTCTGGATAATCTCTCCGTTATCATTAACAAATATATTACCAACAAGGTTTGTACCAGGTACTGACGGGTATCGAACTCGTTTGTACCCTGATACGTCAATTTTACAGACTGAATATTTGCTGTCAGCAGAATAGGAACTGTTCAAATCAGCTTTACCGCTCATTATTTTATAGCCTTTCTTCAGACCACCATTTTTTTGGATATTATCCAAATTCAAGACTTTCACAACAGGCGTATCCGGTCTGTCGGGATTACTGCTGAAACAACTATAATGTTTACCGTTCAGGTAATCATTCACACCCTTAAACCATTTGTGTGGCTCGAGCATCATCCAGTCGCCTTCAGTACCATCTAGTTTAGCCGGCGTACATAACGATAGGTCCGCATTATCAGCATAGAAATTTGAATCATTGTCATGCAACGGGTAATAAATCATCTGTCCGTCGAGGTTATTCATAAAGGTAGATATACCTGCTATTTCTATATCCTTAGTTGTCGGTTTCTTTGTTATCTTTGCAAGAACTCTATGTCTCCTCGATAGGATAGTTTCAATATGTCCGCTTGGGGCATAAGCATTACCATATTTATAGCCAGTTTTGTTATCTAGGTTACTGACATTCGCATCATCAGATACAGTATCATCAAATTCTATTATGGTATACTGGGGCTGTCTAATATTCAATTCATCAAAACGTTCTACATATTTTTTGAATTCAGCTTCATCTAGATAAGTTGTGAGACGATAGTTTCCACATAATTTGCAACGGGTATTAGTAGTATTACCATTTGCATCAATGCCACCAAGTCCAGCATCATACCATGTTTTTAAATCGCTTCCATCACCTTCAAGTTCCAGTCCTGTTATACGTACATATTTTAAAGAGCCATGCATAGCAAACAGTTCGTCAAATGCACGTTTCCCATCTATGAGGGAACAATTTTCTATCCAAATACCAGAAAGATTCTGTTTGCCATCAAAAGTTATACCGTTCCATGAGAGGTACTTCATAGACCTTAATACTAAAGTTTGGAAATTAGATGGTAGATGTAATTTTTTCAGCGTAGCACCTTCTGCAAAACTAATAGTTGAAAGTCTTGTACAGCCTGAAGCATCAAGTTCTTCAAGTCTGTTACATCCGGACACATCTATACTCGGTAATTTTATATAGTTTTGAATAGTAAGTGACTTCATCATAGGTAATTTGTTGCCAAGTACAAGTTCTGTGAGGGAGTAAGTCTTATCGAACGTACCAAGTACCAACTTCTCCAAGACAGGAAGTGTTGGTAATGTTAGGTCGGTAAAACCACCCCAACCGCTAAGATCAAGTTCCTTCATCCACAAACCTCCATACAAATGGAAAATAGTACCAATGTTAGCAATTTGGTTATAGGTATAACTCCATAACTTATTTTTCTTAACTTCATCATGTACCATGGTGTCACCTTCGCGCCTAAATTCAAAATAAAAGTCCCTTGCAGGGATAGCTCTAACTGTAGCACCTGCTTCACTATTACCTTTAAAAGTGATATCTGTTGAAGGATACTGCCCGGAACTGTATCTGGCATCAAAAAGTCCCAGTCTGTTAGTTACCCACCAATGGCGGTGTGCTTTTCGGCTACCTTGCATACTCTCTAAGTATGAATATTGTATAGTACTTACAACACCATCCCTATTAACTTCGACACCAATAGTTTTAGGGCCTACGTATTTATTAATGGCATCGAGATTATATATGCGTTCACAAAATTTTGCACTCTGCTCTTCATCAAACATATTGAATATAGTACTATTCGACATTTTATCTCGTAAACGTCGATATGCTTTAGCAAGTTCTTCAGGGAACTGTTCTCTTAGATTTTTCCATAAGATGGAGTTATGTCCGGCATAAGCATACACAGTCTTTTCAGAGGTTGTTAATTCCGGATCTATGGTATTTTCATCGACGTCCCAATTGTATCTAAGGCGTCCGTCGTTTCGTACACCCAGAATTGTATCATTATCATAGAATATAAAATATCCACGTAGTCCCTTCATTGGGTCTCCTTCATAATAAGATTTTTCATCATACCAAAAAGCGAGCATCATGTTCTTTACGCGTTGGTCAACACACCCAAATATATCAGTGAACATGTAATAGTCACAAAGATATTTTACATTAAAATACTTTGCCAGTTCCCTCTTGAATTTGGTTCCATCATTTTGTGTTGACTTGACCCATTTAACTACTTGCATAAGGTAAGTCGGCTTTTTCATAGGGTCAGCTTCATATTCCTTATTGTTATCAGGGAAACGCGCCTCAAACACTTTAAGCCAATTCTGTTGACCATCTTCGCCAATGCTATCAAAATCATCATCCAAAAACATACCCATTGGGTAGTCATTGTTCAAGAACTCCCAGCATTCGGTTGGGTTCTGCCCACCAAACTTATCTGTCACCCATTGTTGATCATGATAGCCAGGTATATCTAAGAAACCAAAAACACCTTCTGTACTTTTATCGTTATTGAAGTTAAATTTACCAAGGAACTGTGGTGTCTCGTCGATCGAGCCACGATAGAAGAGGTAGCAGGGTTCACCATCTACAGTTGTCCTTATGTCGTATTCATACGATTGTGAAGCGTGTTCCTGGGGCGGCGTGAGTTCTTTTGCTGCTAATAATACGTCCTGGGCGAGTCTGGCCATACCTGTATTGTGCGAGCTCGAAGACTCAGCGAAGTCAGCCTTTAAACAGAAACAGTTTACAGGAACAGATTTCTTGTGTCCTTTTTCTTTAATTCGGAAAGAGTACAACGCTCGTTCCTGCAGTGTTCCGCCAACTCCCTGTTCGTTACATCCTACATACAACTGCCCATCTTCTTTAGCTTCGTTTTGCAGATATATACGATAGTTCTTAATAGGGTATGCCAAGGAACTTGTACCCTGAAGTCGTATGCACCCACCTACAAGATGGAAATTTAATTCAGGTCGTCCTTTGACTACACACAAAATCTCATCGACGTTATATTTTGTTTTCTTATTATTATTTACTGCAGCCTGCATAACTGTTGTTACGCCATTGTCCTGTCGTCCGGTGACAATAATATATCGCATACCTTTTGGTACGCTTTCAGTTGTAACATTACCATTTTCATCGATGACATTATTGCGATTGTATAGCGATATAAGTTCATCTGCACTATTCTGGTCTACCATATAGCAGTCAAGAACCTGTGCGTCACTTAGGTAATTATTATAAGCCCTGACAAGATAAACGTCAAGTGTTGCGCCAATTGCCCCCATGGTTATATTTTGTGGGGTGGATTGGTAAACACTGTCACTTGTAGATCTTTGCACAGAACCTGACATAATACCGTTTATATACAGGTATACCATCTCTGTATTCTTCTTTTCATAGTCGCTTGAACCTTCATAAGCCTTGGGGAATGATACAAATGCAACTTCATATATTTCACCTGCTGCCATTTTCATAGCAAGCGAAGCCTTTCCCTTAGTCTGAAAGCGAGCTTCCTGAGAAGTAATTACAAAACCAGTTCCGTCTTTGTCGATGCATCTTATTACTTCAGCATTATCATCCATCACCTCTGACACCTTGAATTTGATTAAGAATGCAAATGCATTTGTAACGTCCTGGTCTGGTTGTTTAAGCGGCTGATACATTATTGTTGCACTAGCCTTATCATTAATACGCAATGCACCATTCATCCATCCATCACCGCCCCATTTAAAGCCTTTAAACTCTGTTCTAACACCTTCGTAACTCCATTCATCCTTATTGGCATCATTGTTACTGCGTCCCTGAGCAGTGAGCCTTAGCTGAAGGTTATCTTTAGGTTCTTTTACGTTTAGTTCGGATTCATTCACATGAAGCTCATAAAAGAATTGCGTACCTTCACATGATATCCTGCATATTTGTTGGCCGGGCTCCATTGCACGGACTGTTAGCTTTTGTACTGTGAAAGGTATCATTGCTTCAGATATAATCTGGTTGTTGGCAGATACGAGAACCCTCGTAGGTGTTTCTTTAGGATTATAAACGGCATAATGCAATGAATATGCGTCATATTGCCTTGTTTCAATATACGGTGTGCCTCGTGATGGTATTATTGTTCCATCTGAATATTCGAAACGAGTACATATCAAAGGGTTTCTGTTCCCCTGTTCACGGACACCTATGCCTAAGTATATACTGTTACTCTTAATTTTAAGGCCTCCGGACAATTCCAATTCCACGACCATCTGTATCGTATGCGGACCATGGAGCATATCTCTGGTACTGATGCTGAACGAGCCGTTTGCTGTACTGGCTGTAATACTTCTGTCATCCTTATCAACACCATCCACAAAGCATCGCAACGTCTTGTTTCCACTTCCGCTTAGGGCATAAGGAACAGATATTATATCGCCGCGTTCAATTGCTGTAGCAATGTTGAAAGAACTGGATAATGTCAATTGTACAACATTTATTGTCCAGGTTATTTGTGCGACCTGCATTTCTGCTCCTTCACCTGTGGACACCCTTACTTTAATGGTATTAGTACCCACACCCATGTATTTGCTTACGTCAATAGTATTAGAACTACCTGCAGCAATACTACTTTCGGTAGTATTTGTATTAGCACCATGCGTAATACTTATTACAGCCTTTCCTGCATTGCCAGTACTCTCATTAGTCGTCGTATCAATATGGTTATAGTTGTAAGTAAGTTTAACGGTATCGCCAAGTTTTACTGTCGAATTTGGCGTTACACGAGTAAGGACGATCTTAGTTGTAGCGACACTTCCACCACCGCCACCGGTAAACATATCAGAAGTGTTTAAGACATTGCCGTTCTCGTCGATTAATGACATAGAGAATGCCTTGTCTGGACCTTCGCCAATAGTATTCAATTGTATTGAAGCACCATATTTTCCTGATAAATTTTTAAAACCTGCAGCAACAGCTTTGCCGGCCACAGGGTTGGTAGATGTTTCTTCTATTGTTTCGTCGACTACTACGTCTGGGATATCAAGCTCTACATTCCCGGCTTCATTTGGGGTGAGTTCTGTCGTGGTGGTACCTTTTCTTACTGTTATTTTTTTCACCGTACCGGAACCTCCGTATTCTTCCCACATGGACGAAGATAAGAAATCTTTTATTTCGTTGCCGGAAAATCTATAATCGCGCCATTTACCTAAAGAGTCTTTAAAGGTAATTATCATACCTGGTTTTGCATCATCTTTAATTTTAGCATTATTCAAAGCTGATATAGCTGTTTCCTTAGTATAATAACCATCCGAAAGAGGTTGTTCATTAGTCACATTATAAAAGCCAGAGCCACTCCCACTACCTGAAACTTCTACAAGGTCCTGCGATGTGGGATTCCATACGAAAATAAGATCTTCAAAGAGATACGTTTTGTTTGTATATGGTTTAAAAGTGTTAATATCTATGAAATAACTCTCATTCCCTAAACCTTCAATCAGCCAGCTGCCGAATAGAGTAGTTCCGCTTCTATATGCAAAGTTATGGGCACTCTTAACATATACGATATCTCCTCCAGGTGTTGACGTACCCATTGCTTGTATCGTTCCTTGTTCGACAAATGCAGCAAATCGCATTGTAGCTCCTGTCAGTGCAGCACCGGCAGTACTTTCATATTCAAGTGCCGCACTTTCTGCTTTCTGGGCTGCATCTGTTGCATGCGCGGCAGCAGCATTTGCTTCAGAGGTCGAAGTATCTGCATTCTGTTTGGCTATATTGGCTTCATCAGCGGCTGTGCGTGCTATATCTGCAGCATTTAACGCAACAGATGAAGCTCTTTCTGCTTTCTGGGCTGCAGCATTGGCTGGTTCTCTAAGCAAGTCTAGTGGTGCTAATACTAACTTACCATTTTGCATGCCTGGAAGACCACTCATTCCTTCTAAAGTAGTGGTTGTTTCAAGTTCTGTCACATCACTACTTTCTGCCTTGATGGCATTTAATAGTTCTTGTTTTTCTGCTTCTGTTAGTGCCATAATTATTGGATGTTTTTAATGTTATCAATTACATGTACATTACTGTTATTATCGAGCCAGGAAAGTTTCATGCAGCTTTCATTTGTAAGGATCCAACGCAAAACGCTTTTTGTTGGTTGTCCATTTTGGTCTCTGTATGTATAGTTCATAAGTGACAATTCAATAGTTCCGAACATTGGGTGTAGTTCTTTTGCCTCGCATAAAGAGTCTTCTGGTGAAATACCAAGGACTCCTCCTATTATGGGGGAGTTATCATCTGTTATAATGCATGTTCCGTAGTCACTTCTTGTAATAATTCTTGGGCTATCAAATATTAAAACTCTTGCACCTTCATATTCTTCTGATACAGGTAGCTTAATTTTACATCCTGATGCTTCTATATAAAGGTTAGATTTCAGTAAAAATGTTGAAGGATGTCCCGTGTCTGGAACTTGTTCTGCATCACTTTCACTAATTGGTATAAACCTGGAATTCAGATAACCATGCAGTTTCATGTTCCAGGCTTCTGCACTTCCGTCTTCTAATATTCTGAAATTTCCATTTGCCGTAACAAGTCCCTCTAGTCTTATATTATCGGCAGTTAGTTTAATTACAGTTCGTGTACCGCCGTGCCCGTCGTCAACTTCTGCTTCCACGCCAATAAGTGCAAGTTTTCCTGATGCATCCTGCATGTATATTCCAGAGCCCTCTGGTTTGATTAAAAGACCTGTTTCCCTGAGACATTGTTCATCTTTATCAAATACTGCAGATGATATTTTAACGAGGTTAGAACTCTGTTCGAATAGAGTTTTATATTTATAGACAAGTGAATCGACTCTGTCAGTTGTTAGGATGAGCATATACAGATATATGTCACCAGTAAAGCTCAGCTTAAAATCTCCTGTGCCATTCCATAGTCCTGTACATGAATATTGAATATATTTGCCTTTTGTATCGGTCAGATCTTCTTCTACATGCATTGCAGGATGTGGTACAAAGCCAGTCATATCCGTTCCTTCAAATTCAACTGTCAGACGTCCGGGTTTTGTGCATCGATAGAAGAAGGACAAAAATACTGGTATTGGTTCTTTTAAGCCGTTGGGATTATTAACAAATGAAGGCTTTTTACTAAAAGCACTATTCCTTTGTTTTATGTAAAGGTTATGTATCTTTACGACATTTCTACCCATGTCTTTGGTTACATGAGCCATATTGCCTTTACGGGATAATATGTTACTATTGGCCCATATCCATCGATTACCAACAAGAAAGAAGGTACATGCTGAAGTTGTGTTCCAATAACGCATTCCTTCAGAAAATATAGGATTGTTAAGGTAACCTTTATCACCTGTAAAATCTTCGCGTAACCCTTCAGCTACCGCATCTATCTTACCCTCCGTTATTTCAAATTTAGTTTGTACGCTTTCACCGTTTGCTAGAATAAAGTCTCCCTTGAGAAAAACATTATCGCCATACATGCCATTGCCATGTGGCTGTTTTTCCCCAAATGCAATATCTTTAATACCATCGAGGTTTCCCAGTCTAACTCTCAGGCAACCGTTAAAGTCTTTCCTGGAAACGCCATCCATTACATCTATACGAGGTTGTCCATCCTCTGTAGCACTTATAAGGATTAAATTTTGTCTTTTTGCATCTGCAGTATTACCCATAAGAACACATTCGTCTCCGGTTCTAGGCTGCAGATTACTGAACTCCGACTTTGGAACTATTATACAATCTTTATCCGAACTAGACACTTCCACCCAGTAATTTCTTAAATCGCTGCCTGTGAAATGTGAGCAGCGTATAAGGTCATGTGTCACAAATAGATTTTCTTGTTCAAATGTTATCCTATAATTTTCCCCATCGAGCACACAATCTTTTATCTTTCCATTAGCTGCAGATACAACAAGTTGTCCTCCAATCGAACGCGTTTTATGTACCAGTAGTTCAAGGATAGTCATCGTTTCTCTTACGGTAAGGCGGTCAATTGTTATATTTGTAATACCATTGGAATCTTCCCACACTCGAAATCCGCTACCTAAAAGTCCATCGACGAAAGTTCCTGCTCCGTGTATATCAGAACTTTGAATTTCTCTAAATCTTACTTTATCGTCTTTACGTACAGGCTGGTCTAAATAATCTGGAAAATGGTGTCCGTCCCACAATTTGGAGTCGCCGGATACATCTGACGTTTCTGCATGCCGAGCTGTATCCGCATGTCCCGAAGTATCTGAATAACCACTTTTAGACTTTACCCAGTCTTTATCTGCAGATGGGTGGTGCAATGTAATATAGTCACCTTCTAAGCCCAGTTTCTCCAGGATTGGGAGATTACTATGCGTATGCCCGTCACCATAATTAGGGGAGGACTTTCCATAGCTATATATAGAAACACGTCCGGACACACCTGTTTCACGTAGTCGTTCGCTTCGTGTTTTTTTAGGCATTCTGCCTGTTTTTAATCGATATTTTTTATCCATAGCTAATTGGTTTTTGAATATTCGTCGGGGCGGAGTTCTACGAATGTTGTTTCTGAAGTTTCATTATACAAGTCTTGTACCTCACTTGTAACCATCATTCGTATTCCCTTTTTCATTACATCCTCATAAGTCGTAATATTATCAGTTAATATTTTTGTGGTACCTGATAGCGTAAGATGCCTTTCGCCATACTGGCTGTATAACGTACCTATAAAGAGCTCCTCAGCCTGTGTATGCCTGCCTCCGCGGTACAAGGAAGTAATTGGTTCATTGCTACCAGTATTAAAATAAGCTCCACGGGCGAGTGGTATTTCTGTTGTGCTGGTACCACATACAGTTTCCAGTTCGAGTGTTTCTTTTGCATTGCTGTTTATTTCTGCTTTATATATCACGTCTTCTGTCTCAAGCTCTGGTGCTTCTATAAGGTTTCGCTGTATTTCTATTTGCGGTATTTTAACAAGAATCCAATGGCATTTGCCCATGAGTTTTCGGTCATCGGCATTAACCATTCTGTTAAGTTTTGTACCGCCATCACAGACTATCCATCCATTTCTGCGTATTTCAAGGCTTACTTCACCTCCCTGGCCTCCGTAGTTTGGGTAAGGAATATACTGACCATTATCGGATCTTGCAAGGCCTGTAGAAAGTCTTTCATTATGTGGATCAATCGCCGGGCGATTTCTTTTCCATCCTCCAATGGCTGATGCCTCCTCTCGGTCTGTTACGTCATAGAAGCATAAATATCCGAATGTTTCAGGTTCATCATCCCTGCTGTCATCATACGGTACCCATTCCCCCATGGTCTCGTTGATCGTAGTCATGGGTTTCCTTAAGTTCGTAAGGGGAAGTGCATTCCTATTAGTCCAACAATACGTTGGACCACCCCCTGAAGGCTTGTATTTAATGCTTACCGGTATATATAGAAAATTACCCCAGGCTTTCCATGCTTTTTCATTATCAGCTTGTTTTTCATGTTTCATGTTGAATGCTTCTTCAAAAGGGTTATAACGTACATCCATTAGAAGTTCCAACCCAATTCGCAATCTTAAGGTACGCCAGTCCTTCACATTAGGGAGCCAAGTCCCTTTTGTCCTGAATAAAGATTTTCCTACATAAGAATTTGGAGTTCCTGCAGCAGGCTGTATACCATGCTGTTTTATTATTATTCTGTAATCTTTTCCACTTTGGCTACCGGATATCGAGGGCCAATACATTGCTACACCTTCACTTTCATCTCCGTCAGCTTGTGGAACTATCTTAAAGAAACGAACTCTGTCATCAAGTAATGTGGTTCCGACCCCTTCTCTGTCTGTCCATATCGTAAAACCACTGTCACTTGTATCAAACCAGTTTATAGGGTCCGGTGATGCATGATAAGAATAATATATCGAAGTATCCAGGTTTTTCCCCTGTGTGGTATTTAATGCCGTGAGTGATGCATCTGTTTTTTTTACATAGCATTCATCATTTGTCAAATTACCATCGCGTACATAAGGACTCCATCGTATTACTGCATTATTATAGACTTCACTTGTACCCATTACTTGGTCGTCACTCATCCATTTTAAAGTTTTTGAGCCCCCTTTTTCGTATAGACCGTTAAGATCATATATCCATATACGACCATTCTTTTGTACCATTTTCATTCCGAGCGGTTGCAGTATTCCCTTAATACTTTCGTAATAACTCATGGCTTCACCCTCCTCGTCATAAAAATTATCACTATGTACACTTAAGTCGAGGAGAGTCATCTGTGTCTCACCATCTAGTGTTGTACTTATCAAACTTTCCACTACCGGAATGTTTAAATTGCCAGAAGATAATGCATGCCATAAGACTTCTCTTATAGTCCTATATCCTTTCATGTCAAATTTAAGTCTGTCCAGAATGCCAAAATCGGAGAACGTAAGGCTTACTTCGTAATCCTGCATGGTATTATATGGTTCTTCGTAGAATTCCGGGTCTAGTACACCGCTCCAGTATTTTGTGCCGTTCTTATATATATCCAGTCTTATTGCACCAGGCTTGATGGTATAAAGATTTTCGTAAGTTCTGTCACCAGGACTTATAAGGATTAGTGTGGCAGAACTACTACATATTACATCTTCTTTTTTATTTTCTTCCCATTCGATTACCAAGGGTTCTTCGCCGGGGAAATCAAGTGCACCGACTTCTTGGGGGACTGCCTCCTGGTCACATGATATTACAGCCTCCCACTTATTATTATTTCTTGAATAAAAATGTCCCCTATATATTTCGTACATCATATTAATGTCTTCTCCTATGCAATTTTTCTTTCTCTAAAATTCCTGCAATTACACGGCCCTTGATTTTGAATTCTACTTTCCCGTTTGTTGTATCGGAATTTCCGCCAATAAGGCTCTTTAATCTGTCTAGTGGGGCAACTACTTCAGGGTTGTTTTTTGCGCCTGAATATTCGCCCATAAGGCCTAAAGTAGGGCCATATATCACACCACCATCAGCAAAAGGCATAGCTGCTATTGCCTGGGTCTGTGCCACTGCAGCCGCTGCAAAACCGGAAGCTATTGCGAAACCCGCAAACGGGATATACGCATGAGCCGCAAAATATGCAGCAGCTGCAAGTTCCATAAACGAAGCCGTGGCAGCTTTATTTGCTGCAATTACAGGTAACTGTGCTGCAGCTGCTATTTCTGAAGTTGCGGCTCCAGCTGTTTCTGCTGTAGTAGATGATATCGTTGCAGCAGCTTCTTTAGTCTTTGCAACTGTATGGGTCGTTGTTACACCTGTAAGCATCTGTACTATAGATATAATGCCCTTTACAGACTCATAGACGCCAAGCATACCGTCAATAGCCCCTGTTACTTTATCCCATGCATTACCGTTACCCTTAAGCGTTTCTGTTATTCCGCTTATGCTGTCGCCCAAACCACGTATATTTCGCCAGGAGTCCTGAACAGTGACTTTGTTGCGGCGCATCTGTTTCTCGTAACCTTTCCAGCTATTTATCAGTTGAGTTACCTCTTTTCGTTGTTCTGCATTTAGGGGATTCTTCGTATCATCTAGCATCTTTTGGAGCGATCGTATTTTATTTTTTATTCCATCAAGACCTATTAGTTCCAACTCTAGTTTGAGTTCGGTATGTCCGAGTCCTTCCAGTTCTGTCAGTTCTTTCTCCATAGAAGGGAGTTCTGTCAGTCTTTCAAGGCTCTTGTGTTTCTCCTCGAGCAAGGCTTTGGTCCTCTGTAAACCTTCTATTTCATTTGCAGATGCTTGTTTGATGCGCTCATCATAATAGGAAATTGCACGCTGTAAATCTTCCATCGTATTCAGATGTCCTATATTATCTGGAACGTTCAATGCAGATAGCATCGAATCCCATTCTCCCCTTAGTTTTTTGAGTGCATTGATCTGATTGCTTATTTCTACACGTTCAGCCTGTGTTGCATGTTTAAGTTTGTTTTCATAGAATGAAATTTCGTTTTCAAGTTCCTCGTATGTAGTTATCTTTTCTAAGCTGACGGTTTCATGAGCACTTTCCTCAAGAGTCCTCTTTAATTCCTTCAGACGATTTATTTCAGCCTCGATACCCAAAATATTATCAGCACTGGCTTTTTGTTTTAATCCCTGCTGATATACTATTTCTTTATCAATGTCCTCTAAGGTTTCAAGTGTTACAGGACGTCCTACAGCATCCATTACGGCTTTAATGGTATCCCTCTCTTTTTCTAATGCATTTATCTTATTTTGTAAAGTTTTAATAGAATCCTTGTCAGAGATGGTTGTCTTTTCGAGTTGTTCCTGGTAATAGGAAATATTATTGCTCAGTTCCTTGTAACTGTTTGCGTTTTCTATGAGTTCTTTACCATCATATTGATCTTTAGTAGAATTCTTCCTTGAAGAGGAACTGCTGATGAGGCCATATTTTTCCCCAAGTGCATTGTATCTTTCTTCCATCCGTTTGAGGCTGGCAGCTTCTTTTTTAGCTGCAGCATCGTCAATCCCGGCAAGTGAAGTAACTTTTTGTTTCTGTTTCTCAATAGTCTTG
The DNA here is from genome assembly GCA_020026195.1 of Prevotella sp. Classification (GTDB taxonomy): domain Bacteria; phylum Bacteroidota; class Bacteroidia; order Bacteroidales; family Bacteroidaceae; genus Prevotella. The sequence goes on along the minus strand of JAHHQW010000011.1, from coordinate 25,910 downwards.
CCCAGCGATTCATAACTCTGTTTCTGCCATGATATTTCAGCCGATGTTTCTCTAAGTGATTGTTTGAGTTCTTCACCAGCTTCAGACATTTTGTTTATTGCAGAACTATAGTTTTTTTTAAGCGATTCTATTTCTGATGTAAGAGTATTGGCTTCCTGCGCAAGGGTCTGTACGTATTGCTCATCTTTTCCTTCTTTTACTGCCTGGTTGGTGCTCTTCCCATATTTGTCCAGCTGTGGAGCCGTAAGTCGGCGATACTCGTATAATTTGGCATCTCGTTCAATTTCTTTTGCTGCTATTTGTGAAGCAAGAACTTTTGCCTGTGCTTCATAGCCAAGCTGTTGACAGTATGCTTTACTTTTAGTTATAAGGGTATCGTACCATTCAGATGCTGTCTTATGATAGCCGAGTGCATCCCCATACTTTTGGTTTAGCTTGTCAACAGCATCCTTATCATTGGCATGTTCTTTTATCAATTTTCTTAGACTTGTAATCTCCATGTCAATAGAAGCCTTGGCATTTGATGCAACCTGCTTCATCGCATCTGTAGACTCCTTTAACAGATCTACGTTATCAGCAGCACCTTCCGCTTCTTCTCCTGTATCAGAAAAGAGGGAAACAAGACCTGTAATTATAACTGATGCTCCTAATGTAGCAACTGCATACAATGCAGTAACGGCTGCTGTAAGTGCCCATGTTCCGGCTGTGGCCGTGTGCGAACTTGCAGTAAGCAGATTTAAAGCAAAGCATTGTATCTTCTCGTGCATTGCTGCAAGTGTGGTTACGACGACATTTGCCTTTTGTGCTGCCATAAGTGCGAGCGTACTGTTAGCAGCAAGTTTAAGTGCTTTTGTCATCATGCCAAGTCCGTATATAGCCTGTCCGCCTACTGCTATAAAAGAGAGATAGGGTTTAATGGAACTTGCAATACCTCCGGCCCATTCAAGCATTGAGCTCAACTGACTCTTCAGCATCTGTGTTACAGCTTCGCCGCTTCCGGACATCTGGTCAAATGCGGCATCTATTGTTCCACCACTATTTGCCATGGCTTCAACGTTAGATGTGTATTTGTCAGCTAGTTCGCCTGTTAAAGGTAGTATGGCACGTAATGCCTCTGCAGAACCAAATAGTCTTCCGTATATTTCCTGCTCGAGCATGCCGCTTGCTGCAGCATACTGTTCTACGTCTTTCTTTAAAATAATAAGGAAATTCTGAAGACCTCCAGCTGCTTTTATTGCTGATGCATCGAACTTGATACCCATGTTTTCTGCCATCTCTGCAGCTTCACTTGTAGGTCTTATAAGGGCATTAAAAATAGCAGCTAACTGTGTACTAACTTCAGCTGTATTTCCCGAGACACCAGTTAGTGTGGCAAACGATGCAAGAAGCTCGTCTATCTCTACATTTAGTGTTGCAGCACTACCAGTAACCTTAGGCAATGCTTCACCCAATTGTCCGAATGTGGTAACACCATTTTTAGCGGTCATTTGTATCTTATCCTGGATGGAGCCTGCTGCATTCCATGCCATTCCATAGTTCTTGATTACTGTTGCAGTAACAGTAACTGTCTGCCCCAAATCTGCTATACCACCTACTGCACTCCGCGAACTTTTATCCAAAAATTCAATCCAGTTATCCTTCGGTACACCATTACTGACAACTTGATAAAGTCCGTCGGCAAGCTGTTCCTTTGCCAAAGGTACGACAGCTGCAATGTCCTTAACTTCTTCTTTTAGTTTCCCAAGGTTCTTTGCAGATACTCCGGCAATAGAGCCTGCTGCACGCATGCCTTTATCAAATCTATCGTAGTCTCCAGCAATACCGCCTACTGCACCTTCAAGGGCATTTACTGCATCTGTCACAGCCGTAAAAACAAGTCCGGCTTTAGCCATTTGCCCTAGAGAATCGTTCACATGCCCAATTTCTTTTTGTACACCCTTTAAGGCAGAACGAAGTTCATTGGTATCTACTGATATTGTATGAAGTACCTTCTCCCCATGGGTCTCAAGTTCTATCTTGAATTTTACGGTTTTGTCCATAGATCTATTTTTTGTGGCTTGTTAAGCCTAGTCGTTTTTTAGCTGCTTTATATCTTGCTTCTAGTTCTTCGTCTGTTATTTGTTCTTTCACCTCTTCTTTATTCTCTTCCCATGGAAATTTTATAATATCGGTAACTTTTATTTCACCTTTTGTATAGGGCTGAATAATATAACAGCACAATAATCTGGTCCGTTCCCATTCATGCTGCTCATGTCGCGATTTCATTTTGTTCCATTGGTCGAAAATGTATCTGAACTGAGAAGGGGTGCAACGGCAGAAGTCTTGCACACTCATACCGATACACCCCGTGGCCAGTCCTAATAATTCTTCTATACTGCTTTCTACTGTGTGACCGTTTTCGCTGCAGTTTTTTTTTCTGCACCGATTCCGTCGTAGAATTCTGTTAAACCTTCAGGGGGCAGACAGTCTGCGAAGCGCTCGAAAGAAATATCGAATGATATTCCGTCTGCGCTACAAGCCGATGCGACACAGCACCAAACAAATTTAAGAAGATTAAGAACATCATCTTTGGCAATTTCTGTTATGTCCTTACCTGTTTCCTGCTTAAAACGTAACATCGCCCCAAGTGTTAATCGGCATGGAAGTACTAATTCCTTACCGTTCACAAAAATTTTAACTTGCTTTTTCATTCTATTCTTTTTTATACGCCTCCTACTGCTGAACTCAAACCTGTTGCCTGTTTATTGACAGGACCTGAATTTTCAAGTGAAATGCTGTATTTGGCATCTTCACCTGCCGGACCGTCAAGTTCAAGACTGGTTATAATATACTGCCCCTTATATCCACCAGCTGCCTTACCTTCACGACTATCAACTTCACGGACATTATAACTTGCATCTATAGGTTTACCGGCAAGCTGCATGTCTTTCAGTTGGTCGTAAGTAGGAGTTTTTGAATCTCCGTCTGTCAGTACACATCCTTCTGCTGTTATACTTTCAGAGAAGCTCTTAACGAACTTTTCTTTCCATTTACCAGCGGATGCCTCTTTGGTCTGGCGTTCACCAGTTTCTGCAGTTGTAGTAATTTTACAACCTGAAGAAAAACCTAATGCCGATGTGCCTACACTTAATATCAGGTCAGTTCCGTCTAATACTGTTTTTTCCATTACTTTCTTTTTAATCTGATTGTTAATATTGAGCCGACAATACAGCCAGCAATGAATACGATAATGAGTATTTTTATATACTCGTTTAAACGACGTTTTTCTTTTGTTTTAATGTCGTTCAAAGCCTCTTGATAGGCATTTCTATATGACTTTGCGCGATTCTCGTAATAGCTGCATAATCTTTGAAGGCTGTCGCAGGTAGCATGTACTATTATTGTATCGCCCCTACGGCTTACAGAAGCACTAGCCCTATCTTTCTTTGCAGTGAACGATGCGCCTTCTGGCAGACTACGGAGGTTGTCCGAGGATATCTCCAGTGCCACTTCCGACATCGGTATAGATTCCGTCTGCATCAGGCGGATTTCGTGTTCTGTACTGTCCTCTATCTGAGTCATCTCCGAATGCACCTCTTGATGTTCCACCTTTTTGGCGCTCGCACATCCGCTCAAGAACAGGACAGTTATTGCTATACTTGCAACTGTTAGCCACCTCAACGGCTTTACGCAGTCGTGCCATTTCACGCTTAGTAGCTCCAAATTCTCTGTTAGTTGCTTTGAGTTCATCTCTAGTTTCTGATAATTCTGTCCTTGTTTCTTCCAGTTCCTTTTTAAGTGGAGAAACGATGTTCTCCACGAGTATACGGGTAGCATGCTCAGCGTTATCAATCCTGACGGTTTCTGCTTCAGCCTTAGCTTTTTCTGCTTCAGCCGTAGCTTTCTTAACTGTTGCCTTAAGCGTGATAATACCGACCAGCAAAGCCAGGAAGCCGCCACCTAGAATTAAATTGATAATTTCGCTGAGTTCCATATCCTTACTGATTAATGCCTATTTCGTGCAGCCATTTCTGTACATCAAAAGATGGACAGGCTTTAGCTGCAAGTTCATTATGTCCGACAATTCGTACATCCGGATGGTCGTGGTGGAAAGCCTTTACATACTTTCCCATGGCTTCTTTCTGTGCCATGGTTCTGGTATCTTTAGCTGTTTTACCATCACGTGCCAGTCCTCCGGCATAAACGATATGCCTTGATGTAGAATTAAAGCCCCTGGCACCGTTAGTTATTTCCCAGGGATCTACCACTGCATCCTCGTTATTATTAACAAGACGCTCTACCTTGCCATCGAGGTGTATTAAATCTGTGTAGCCTACCTGCTTCCAGCCACGCCCTCCCTTGCTCACTGGGTCGGTGTGCCAATGACGTATCTCATCGGAGCTTACCTCACGACCTTCTCGCGTGGCTGTGCAGTGTATGACTAGTCTCAACAATTTCTTACTCATGATAATTAAGCCTGATAACCACTCATCATCACTGCGCCTGCATCTGCTTTCTTTGGCATTGCGAGGAAACGATGGCGGAAGTTAATCTTATTACGCTGGTATTCAGGGTCTGTTTCAGCAGGGCTGAAATACATCTTTGTGCTACCTGTAGCTTTAAAAACACGCTTTGTATAGAATGCAAACGAGCAATTGAATTCACCTGTCGTAGCACTCTCTGTCAACTTCTTCTTAGCACCGGCACTGGTGTATATTGGCGTATTGGCAAATTCATAGATATCGAAACCAAAGAGGTGTCCTATCTTACCTGTATTGCGATCAATATTATACTGCTCCTTAAAACTCTGGTCACTTAACAAGAGGTCGTTTACATGATCTGTACAAAGAACAAGACGTCTGTTTTCAGCAGGAACGCCTAAATTATCAAGTGCAGCTTTCAAACGAACTAAGTCGGTGGGAAGAAGTCTGAGACGTCCCGTTGCTTCATCTTTAGGACCACTAGTCTTGAGAACTGGTGTCTTTTTTGTATTTGTCTGTGCGCAGAAGGCATGTGCTGCCTTTTTTAACTTAGAGTCATGTATAGCATTTGCATGGCTTTCTTTTACACGTCCCATCTTATCATAACTTATTGCATACAGTTCATCGTCTGTAATCGGAGTAACCTTTGTCTGGAACTTATCAAGCTGAATAGGAATATCTTCATCATTGAGCTCCTGCAGAGGAATAGGATATGTGGTGTTATTAATAAGAACATCGGGGTCTACGCCTGCATCAACAAGGTGAATAACATCGTTGTCATCAACAAGGGAAGAACTGTCGGGAATACCGTCAAGCCATGTGCCTTCCATGAAACCACGAAGAGCCTTTACCACTTCACCAGTCCATATTTCTTTATACACTCCGGTTCGAACGCCCTTGGGAGCACCAAACACTGCAGCAATGGCATTCATGCCTACTGCTCCTGTTACAGCATCAATACCTACTGTTGCTGCAAGTACTGAGCCTGTCATGCAGTTAAAAAGTACTGCAACCAACATCGAAAAAAATACTTTCATTTTCATTGTCTTATGTCTTTTAAAGTTCACATTCAATGCCATACTCAGCCTTGTAAAGGCGCTTGTATTCTTCAGGATCTTCTTCTCTCATCTTGAGAAGTTCTTCTGCAGGGACCTCACTCATTTTTTTGTATGTTGTAGGCTGAGTTGCGGGACCGCCATGATGGCCGAGTATGGCACTGAGTTTTACCTGAGGTTTCATAGCTGCGAGAACCCTTTTCAGCTCATCTGTTCCTACCTTTTTGCCGAGCTCTACAAAATGCGCCTTCTCGCTTGCATCAAGACGCTTTTCTGTAATTGCATTATCGACAGCTGTCGTTATTGCTGCAAGCGTGAGACTGTCCTTTTCCTCCCTCAGCTTTTCGTTCTCTTCTTTTGCGGCTTTCATCTCCGCGAGGGCTGCCTTGATGGTAGCTTCGTCGGCTGTTTCCGGCAGACCCAACATAAGGGTCACTTCTTTCTTTTCCATTTCTGTTGTTTTTTGATTAGATAATAAGGGAAGCGGATTGTCTCCATCTTTCCCCAGTGTTATTTGTTTTCCGTCTTTAGTCATTACAAGGGCATCATCGTTTGCGCCGATATCGACAAGTGAAACTTCAAAAAGTTTACTTTTCGTAATTGTAGGTCGTGTCTGTCCCTGGACTAACAGTTTGCTGTCTTCACTCAATTCGAGGATATCTATGCCGACGCTTACCATTTTCAGACTTCCAAACTCATACTGTTTCTTACATTGTTTTGAAAGTTCAGTAGCTTCGTCAAACATAAGTTCACCTGTCACTTCACCATTTTCAACTTTCAGGTCCTTCACATAACCTATTACGCTGCCTCTCTCATGCATGTAGAGGAGCACAGGGTTACGGTTAAACTGGTCCACATTCATTCCGGCTGTAAGGACCCTTGTTCCGTAACTGTTAAGGCTGTCGTTTGATATTCTTACTCTCTTGCTCATATTTTTTATTATTGGCTTTACGCCTGTTTTACTGCAATATTACATAGGTTTCCCATTAAGTTCCAAAAAAGTGTGCAACCGTTGCACACTTCTATGAAACCATTGCACACTCTTTTTGTAATAACAGATTAAAGCACCAATTTTGTTCCAAATAAATAACTTTTCATATATGACAAAGGCTGAAATAGAGAAGAAAAAATCGTTGGCAAGAACACTTTTTCTTGCTGGCATGGAACAGACAGAAATTGCCGATAAGATAGGCATATCTCGTGTTACTGTTTCCAAATGGAGCAATTCTGAAGGATGGAAGGAAGCACGAGCTGCTAAAAATATTACTCGTCCAGAACTTGTAAACAAACTGCTCCTTACCATCGATAAATTGATAGAGCAGGTTAATAAGTCCGACGATCCAAATCTTATTGCTGGACTCGGTGACAAGCTGGCAAAGTTATCGTCTGTTATCGAGAAACTTGATAAGAGGGCTAACGTAGTTGATGCTATAGAAGTATTCATGGCATTTTCTAAATGGATAGAATATCGTTCTACTATCGATAAGGAACTTACACCTGAAATGATTAAGACTTTTAATAAATACCAGGACCTTTATATAACCGAACAGATGGGAGTAAAATAATATGGCTACACAGACAGAAAAGAAATTAGCATTTGAGCAGTGGAAAGAGCATTGCAAGCGCGTCCAGTCGATTACGGACACAACGATGCTTGCACATGAGTCTCCGTCCGAAAAGGAAAAGCGTATAAAACGCCTGCTATCTAATTATGCTGAATTCTGTGAATATTATTTTCCACACTTTCTAACTTTACGAGATAAGACTACTGGCGAGGTAATACGAACAATTCACAATGCGCCATTCCATAATGCTGCAGCTCTTAAGGTAAAGAACACAAGCAATCTCAAGGCTGTTTTTAAGTGGCCACGTGGTCATGCGAAGTCTACGCATTTTGACATCTTTATACCTCTGTGGCTGATGTTCCAGCTACGCAGGCTCATTAATTTCATGGTCATTGTCGGCAAGTCTGAGGATAGTGCAAAACGTTTATTGGGAGATATTCAGGCAGAATTACAGTACAATTCACGTATTATAGCAGACTTCGGAAAGCAGAAGAAAGACTCTGGAGATTGGCAGGATGGTGAATTTACTTCAGCTTCAGGTGTTCATTTCCTGGCATGCGGTCGTGGGCAGTCCCCACGTGGTCTGCGCGATCGCGAGGCTCGTCCCGACTATATCGTAATCGACGACTTGGATGATGACGAATTATGTCGCAATGAACGTCGTGTAAAAGAACTGACCGACTGGGTTAAGGAAGCGTTATTTGGTGCCCTCGATGTCGGACGAGGCAGGTTCCTAATGGTTGGAAATCTTATTAGCAAGACGTCTGTTCTTGCTAATATAGCTGCGACGAAAGGTGTCTATGTTTCCGAAGTTAAAGCAGTAGATAAAGATGGAAATCCAACATGGAAGGAGAAATGGACGAAGGAAGAAGCTAAGGCATATGCCGACTTCGTTGGGTATCGGGCATGGAATAAGGAAATGATGCATAATCCTATTAAGGATGGTACCATTTTTAAAAATGAATGGATAAGATACAAGAAGCTACCTCCTTTGGATAAATACGAGATGCTTGTCTGTTACACAGACCCTTCTTTTAAATCTACCACTTCCAACGACTACAAGGCTTCACGTTTTTGGGGCAAGATAGGTCGTGAACTTCACCTCATCGACTGCTACGTCCGACAGGACACTGTTGGTGGGATGGTAAGATGGCTATACAACCTTTACGAGTCACTACCTGAAGATATTGCCGTTACTTTCATGATGGAGGCAAATTTTATGCAAGACATCATATTAGACGAATTTGCAACAGAAGGCGACCTTCGTGGATACCAACTGCCACTTATGCCGGACAAACGCAAAAAACCGGAAAAAATAGCACGAATAGAAGCTGTGTCACCTTTATGGGAACGTGGCTTTATTTACTATAACGAAGCCCTTAAGGGGACTCCAGATATGGATACTGGTATTGAACAGACATTAGCTCTCGAGAGAGGTAGTCGGGTACACGATGATGCACCAGATGCCGATGAGGGAGCTATTTGGTATTTACAGAAAAGCACACGTCAGGAGAGTTTTAAACCCAGATTCGGTGAAAGACCGAATCCTAAAAATGCATGGTGATATGATAAAGTATTTAAAGAAATTAATTTTTGCCTGGCATTACAGGCAGGCTGTTAAGAAAGCTGTAAAACTTTCTAAACTTTACGGTATGAAGTATATGGTCATTTACCTAAACGGAGGATTTAAGGTAGTCTCTAAAAAACGTATACGTGAACTAATAGCTTCACATCGTTTTAAAAAAGGCGTGACAATTCGTGATATAGAAAAGAAGGCTTTATTTACAACACATTAAATATGTTTATTGACGATAATGATTACAAGGTTGTCATAGGCGAGCAGGCGTTGCGTGTCGTATCTCAAACAGATCCTTTGAACCGTCAGAATGCAGAAGCAGAAGCTCAGGAGGAGATATCAGGGTACCTGCGTCCAACATTCGACTGTAAAACGATATTTTCAGCTACGGGCAAACAACGCAACAAGCAGATAGTTATGTATTGTTGCGACATCGCACTGTATCATATGGCATCCTCATCCCCTCAGAAGATGGGTATGGAAATACGCAAAGAACGTTACGAACGCGCCATAAAGTGGCTCGAAGGTGTGTCTAAGGGGCAAATTGTTCCCGACCTTCCTCTTTCCATTGGTGATGACGGTGCTCCTAACGGAGGTTTAATAACATTTGGCTGTGAGCCGAAATTAGGTAACAATTGGTAATATGGTATCATTCAAAGATAAAGTTGTCCAGCTATTCACTGGAAAAAAAGTGCTGCATACACCTTACGGTTCATTCAATCTCGCGAGGTCTAAAGAAAAAGGGCAGCTGAAGGGCATTATTGCCGAATTACATCGTACGACCGATGCACTTACTCGTAAGGATATACAGCAGTGGCGTAAGGCTTGGCAGACAGCTATAAATGTGGAAAACCCTAACAGACAGAAACTTTATGACATTTACACGGATGTGGAAGTCGACCTACATCTGTCCGGATGTATTGGGCAGCGTAAGGGTTTTGTGCTTGCTAAAGAATATAAACTCGTCGATGACAATGATAAGGAAAATGAAGACGTACGTTGTTTTTTCGACCAGGCTTGGTTTAAACAGCTGTGTAAGCTAATTCTTGACACTCCTTATTATGGGCATTCGCTTATAGAGTTGGGAGATCCCGTTTACGATGATAAAGGCATACATGGTTTTAGCGGTGTTACTTTAATTCCTCGTAAATTTGTCATTCCCGAATACGGTCGTGTAGTAACCGAACTTGGCAACGAATGGAAAACAGGTATTGCTTATCGCGAGCCACCATTCACAGACATGCTTATTGAGGTTGGCACACCTTACGATTTGGGATTGTTCCTTAAAGCTGCACTGCAGACTATTCCCAAGAAGAACATGCTGGCATTTTGGGACACTTTCGGGGAAATATTCGGTATGCCCATGCGTATTGCCAAAACAACGTCCAGAGACCCCAAAGAGCAGAAAAAACTCGAGCACATGCTGCGCGATTCAGCTGCATCATTATATGCCGTAACCGGTATGGATACCGAGATAGAAATTGTTGAAAATTCAAAGGGGGACGCATATAATGTTTATGATCGGCGTATCGATAGGGCAAACAGCGAAATATCAAAACTTATTATTGGTCAGACAATGACTATTGAGGATGGTTCTTCGCTCAGTCAGTCGCAGACGCACCTCGAGGTTTTTGAGAACCTTGTTGATGAGGACCGCGATATGCTGCGCGATGTCATAAACAACCAGTTGCTTCCTAAAATGGTTAATTATGGTTTCCCCGTTCAAGGACTTACATTCAAATGGGACGATACTATTAATTACACGCCTGAACAGCAACTTGCTTTTGAGACGGCTGTTGCTGACCGATACGATGTTGAAGGTTCATACTTTGCAGAGAAATATGGAATGCCGGTAGGAAAACGTCGCCAGCAGCAGCTGCCTACAGGGGGAGACGATGATAAAGATTTTGGCAAAGATAAAAAGCAAAAAAACGCACGTCCTTTTTTCGACTAGGCCCCGACATATATTCGGGGCTGCACGAACGTTACGCAAAATTACTCCAGAAACAAAACCTTCTAACTACCGCCAAGGACCCTGTAAGTGATAAGCTGCAGGAAGAATTGTCACGCAAGTTTCGTAAAATGATGAAGACTTTGTTTCGTCAGCAGGGGGCGCATCTTGACATCAATATTCTGGAAACTCAGAATGCCCAGCAGTTTATAGAAGCACATTCCGGAATACTCGATTCTTCGTTCTTGCACATCCCGATGTCTGATATTATGCGTCAGCATCTGCAGCGTTCCAATTATATATTCTCAGGTATAAAGGCTTTTCACGAGCTCAACGAGGCATTCCCGTCGCTGCTCGATGAGAACGGTAATAGAAAGTCATTCGAACAGTTTTTTAACGACGTTCAAAAAATAGACTCTACATACAATCGTAACTATCTGCGTTCAGAGTATAATTTCGTACAGGCATCTGCGTCGATGGCTGCCAAATGGGAGAGTTTCCAAGAAGGTGGCGACAGATACAATCTCCAGTATCGTACAATGAACGATAGTAAAGTCCGTCCGGAACATGCGTCAATGCATGGTATAACGCTTCCTATGTCCGATTCGTTTTGGAACGATTTTTATCCACCTAACGGCTGGAATTGTCGTTGCACGGTAATCCAGGTTCGCAAATCAAAGTATCCTGTTACTCCGCACGACGAAGCAATAGCACTTGGGCAGTCTGCAACAGAGGATGATACAAAGGGGATTTTCCATTTTAATTCTGGTAAGGAGCAGAAATCAGTTCCCGACTACAATCCTTACACCATCAGTGCCTGTAGAACCTGCCCATTAGCTAAGGGAAAGTCTAAATTCGTTAAGGTTATTATTCCCGACAACGAACTATGTGCTGCTTGTCAGCTGTTACGTAATTTAGAGAAAGATTCCGAAGATAACAATTATTATATCATCCCTACACAAAAAGGTAGGGTGCGTATGCATGTAGGGCATGGCAAGAACGAGAGAGAGGAAAATATTCAGGTGGCTTCTTATTTCGCAAATAAATATGGCTACGAAATAGATCTCCTCGATAATCCGCAGAATATTAAAAGTGCTGACTCTTTCAACAGGACCCTTGGTATCGAGCAAGAATATAAAACTACAGAGGTTGCTACTTCTAATGCTATTGACATGCTTATTCGTAAAGCTCGAAAGCAAGCCGATAATATTGTCATTTGCTGCAATTCCGATGCTTCGCTTGGAGCCTTAACCAATGGTATTAAAGACCGTGTAAGACGCTCCGAAAATATAAAGAGTATTACATTGCTTATTGGTAGCAAGGACGCTGTTTATTCTCGCGAGGATATGATTAAGGATAATTGGAAAATAAAACAAGCAGACTTCAAATAAGAAATCTGCTTGAGTCGGGGTCAACAGTCTTTCGACTGACAACCACTGCAAATATAGCAATTTATTCTAAACAAACAAATTTTTATGGAAAAATACATCCATTTACAAAAAAATACCAGGTGGCACGGTGATTAGTTGCTGCCTTACCTGTTCATTAAGAACAAATTATTACCTTTGCACTCTGGCGGATTCTCCCAATAAGCCGTGTGGTTTATCGCGGGCGCTACAATGCGAATGCGAATGGCGGTGTATCGAATGCGAATGCGAATAACGATGCATCGAATACGAACTCGAATGTCGGCTCGCGTCTTGACAACTGAATATTTAAATATCGGCGTACAACAATGAAGGACGTGTCCTTTTCTGTCGTGCCGAGGGAGAGGAGCCACAGTAACAGCGGATATATCCGGAAAACTGAAAAATCAAGTGTCGGGTGGAGTTTGGTAGGTCCTTACGGATTCGAAGAAGTCAGGCCCGGAAGAAGGAAGGCATACTTCCATTTTAAACTGATATTTATGCACAGAGAAGGGCACATCATCGAAGAGATAATTGCATATCCTAACATGTCGGAGGCTTTCGACACAGTTCTCCGTGGCACAAAACGTAAGAAGTCAAGACAGGGCTCGTGGCTTCTGGCAAATCGCGAGGAAGTTATTAGTGAGCTCACCGCTGCTATTTCTGATGGTTCGTTCCGTCTAGGCTCTTATCATGAGAGGAACATCGTCGAATATAACAAAAAAAGATGTCTTCAGATATACTCCATGTACGACCGTATTGCAGTATTTGCTATAATGACAGTCGTCGACCAGCACTTGCAGCGTAAGTTCATAAGAACTACCGGGGCGAGCATCAAAAACCGCGGAACGCACGACCTTATGAAGTGTATCCGTGCAGATATACAGCACGATCCCGAAGGTACGTTGTATGCATATAAGTTTGACATAAGGCATTTTTACGACAATGTAGGGCATGATTTTGTTATGTGGTGCTATGCCAGGGTGTTCAAGGATAAGATCCTTTTAACCTTGCTGCAGAACTTTGTTAGCCAGTTGCCCAATGGCATAAGTTTCGGGCTGCGCAGTTCGCAGGGTTCAGGCAATCTGCTTCTATCTATTTTTCTCGATCATTTTCTTAAGGACATGTATGGGGTGAAGTATTTTTACCGCTATTGTGACGACGGTCTGGTGCTTGCCGCTTCAAAGAAGGAATTATGGATTATACGTGACCTAGTACATCAGCAGATGAAAGAAATAAATTTGGAAGTAAAGTCAAACGAAAGGGTATTCCCTATTGAAGAAGGTATAGACTTTCTAGGATATGTAATTTATCCGGAGCATGTCATGTTGCGTAAGCGCATAAAGCAGAAATTTGCACGTAAGATGCAAGAGGTAAAATCAAGAAAGAGACGACGTGAACTTATTGTTTCATTTTACGGAATGGCAAAACACGCCGACTGCAATAATTTGTTCTTAAATTTAACAGACAAAGAGATGAAATCATTTAAAGATCTTAAGGTTTCTTACAAGCCGCAGGACGGCAAGAAACGTTTCCCCGGAACAGTGGTGAGTATCCGGGAACTTGTAAACTTACCAATTATCGTAAAGGATTTTGAGCTAGGCATTAAGACCGAACAAGGAGAGGACCGCTGTATAGTATCCATCGAGCAAGACGGTGAGCCGAAGAAGTTCTTTACAAATTCTGAGGAAATGAAAAATATCCTCACACAAATTAGTGAAATGCCGGATGGCCTGCCGTTTGAAACAACCATTAAGACGGAGCCTTTCGGTAAAGGTCGAACAAAATATATTTTTACTTAAAATGAAAAGAGTCGAAGGTACTACAGATGTTAGGCTGATTGAATGTGTCAGTCCTGTAAAAAACAAATGGCGTATACGCTGGGATGTAATTCAGAAGGACGACGGTTCTGCTTCTTATATGGAAAAAGAATTCATACATAAGCCTTCTGAAGAAGAAATACGGTCCACTATTGTTTCCTGGTATAATAAACAGACAGACATGGCTATTCTTTCAGGCTTTGTCTGGAAAGATATGCAGGTGTGGCTTTCTCAGGAAAACCAGTTCAATTACAAGGCTGCTTATGATATGGCTGTTCAGACGGGTGGAAAGAATCTACCCATAACTTTTAAATTCGGCACCGACGACGAACCTTGCTATTACGAATTCAATACAATGGACGAATTCACCGACTTTTATACCAAAGCTCTGTCTTATATCCAACAGACATTGGCTGAAGGATGGAGTAAAAAGGCTATGTTCGAACCAATGAAATATAAAATTGAATGATATTCATTAGGGGGTATATAAAAAAGCCCCCGGCCTGTTTAATTAGTCGTCTCACTTACTAAAAAACAACAATACCACTTCTCGGCACGGCCGGGGGCAAATACCCTCGCTCGCCAAGAAGCGGTATTGTTGTTTTGTGCTATTGCACATTTAATAAGTGAGACGATGCAAATATAGTAATTTTTCAGGTTATGAAGGTATACGAAGTCATTAATTTCAACAAGGAACTACTAAAAAATATTCAGACAGCCGGTATTAGGCTCGAAGATATCAGGTATATAGACTTGTTTTCTGAATATAAGGATATGAAAACAAGGGGTGAAAAGGTAACTTATATCGTGGCGGCACTCGCAGTGAGATACCGAATAAGCGAACGTAAGGTATACGACATTATAAGGCGTTTCAAATGCGATTGTAACACGCACTGCAGATAATTAGCAGTAAGTATTGTTATCTTCATTGGTATACAAACCCACAAACAAACTACTTTTGTCATTGTAAAATTTCAGCCATGACAAGAAAACAATATTTATCAGCTCCATTGCCTTTTGTCGGACAGAAGAGAATGTTTGCAGCGCAGTTTATAAAGGTCCTCGAGAATTTTCCCGAGAATACGGTGTTTGTAGATCTGTTCGGTGGTTCTGGATTACTTTCTCACATTGCAAAATGCCATAAGCCTGGTTCTACCGTCATATACAACGACTTCGATAACTACCGGCTGCGTCTTCAGAATATTCCCAGGACTAATGCATTGCTTGCTGATTTGCGCAAACTTACTGTCGGTATTCCCCGGCATTCGCTCATCAAGGGCTCGGCACGCGAATTAATTCTAAAACGTATCGAGGACGAAATAAAGACGGGTTTTTTCGATTATATCACAATATCGTCTTCACTGATGTTTTCTATGAAGTATGCAATGAGTATTGATGCTTTCCGTAAAGAAGCGTTCTATAATAACATTCGTAAATCAGACTATAAGCCGTGTCCTGATTATTTGGAAGGAATAGAAGTAACGTCGTGCGACTATAAAATTCTGGTAGAGAAATATAAGAATACGCCAAATGTAGTATTCCTCGTCGACCCTCCGTATTTGTCTACCGACGTCGGTACTTACAGGATGTATTGGAAACTTGCAGACTATCTGGATGTACTTACCATTCTCAGTGCTCATCCTTTCATATATTTCACCTCTGACAAATCATCTATTATCGAGCTTTGTGAATGGCTCGGAAAGAACCACGACATCGGCAATCCGTTCGAAGGATGCACATGTGTCAAGTTTAATGCGTACATGAATTTCAGTGCCACATATACTGACATGATGTTGTTTAAGAAACGATGACCGACAAGGGCATTTCCACGGCATTTACAAACGACAAAAGCCTCCGACGTGTAATTTATCGTCGAAGGCTTTTCTTTTGTTTTTATGGCGGTTAATCCGGGTCCAATGTATATTTGTCCCTGGCAGGTGAATATGCAAGTTCTCTCATGCACCTATAATTATACACTTCAACACTTTCAATTATGTCTTCGTGATCATGGTTGGTATATGTCTCCTGAAGATATAACCCGTAGTAACCTTTTCCTTTTAAACCTTGCAGGCTCTCTTGTATCTTAGTTGAGTAGTCCAGGTATTCTAATGCTTCATCCATAAAGGCACTTCCGAATGCAGTCGAACCTTTCCAGTCCGTAATAATGTGAAGTTTTAGGGTCCCTTCACCTTTTTGCACCGTCCCTCTGGTTAATATCTGCCAACTTATTGTTCCGAACTCAATAAATACTGCAGGGCGTTCCCAGCTCTCTTCTTGCTCTATGAACTCTATGTTCCTGTTCCACAGGTCCACATGTTTAATTCCTAGGTTTTGTAATTTCTTACATAGGTCCTTGTATAAATTCTTTCTCATAATTTTTTTATAATTTAAAATCACTCCCGAAAAATTCGGTTAGGTTTTCTTCTATTATCTCGCGTATGGTTTTCTCTACTTCTTGCGATACACCGAGGAAACGTCTTCGTGGTATCTGTATTTTCCTACCTACCTTCATCAAAGCCATGTGCTTCCAGAACTCAGCTTCAGAACCTAGTTGTATCGTGCGTTTGTTTCGTCTTAGTTCTCCGTTCTTTTTACGTCCGAACGAACCGGTTGCGCTTTGGTATTTATACCAGAAGTAGCGTTTCATTTTTTCAGTCACTGTTATTTCGCCTCCGTCGTTATGTATCGATGCGTAGTTCTCGTCGCTGTAAAAAGATATGCTGTTCCCGGTAGTCTTACTTTTTATGCTACGGCGCAACCGTCCTGTATCAACCAAAATAGAACCTCCGGGGCGGAGCGGACTTTTACGTCGTGCCCATGCCCCGGAGAAGAAACCCTGGCGCTCGAAATTCTTGTCAAACTCATCTGATAGGTCCACACGGATATCGCTGAGGATATTACGGATTACTTGTTGGATATTATTTGTTGTCGCCATAGTCAAAATTAAAATAAAGCTGTACATCTTCAGGCACTTCATTGCCAGGTTCCGATTCCGCTTTAAGTATATTATAAAACGTCCTTTCGGAAATGCCATAAACAGGATATATGTACCGTCGCCATATTTCGCGATTGGGTAATCCGCGTCGTACGTGCTGGTCATATATCCTGTTTATTTCTTGCACTCTTATCTGGTAACTCACTCCGTGCCTTTTAGCCATCGCTTGTTATTTATATTTTCTTTTTTTAATTTACAAACGGCAGAAACTGGGTTCTATCTTTGTCCACACTCCCGTCTTCGGGTTTTTCTTTGAGAAGTAGTAATTCGTTGCATTGCGCTGAACTACATTCGACTCTTTAAAAAGTCCCATTATGTCAGCGTATTCGCTGTCAAATTTGTCCTCGAGCTCATACAACTTGCTAATACTCTTATAGTCAAGGTCACCGTTGTTATTTCTCTCTAACAAGGTCATGGCCATCTGATACATCGGGTCGTCCTGTCCTTTATCGCTCTTCTGCATGTAACGCTTAAGGTAATCCATAAGTCTTTCGGCAGCAAGGTCTGCACGTTCGTCAAAGCCTTTCACTTTATTGCTTTTAATTTCGAGCTTAAAATCACCTTCAGTAACGGTATAGCTGCGCTGCTGTTCGCCACCCCTTATTTGTCCGTAGTCTTTCATAACTTCTGTAAAACTGCTGGCTTCGCTTTCCAGCCACTTGTGGAATTCCCTTACATGTTCCACCAGTTCCTGTACTCTGTTCTGGGTATCCTGCATAAATTCTGCACGCAGACCCTCGTATGCTTCACGACGGGCAATTCTGTCTTCCCGGTCCTCCTGTTGCAGCTGCTGCATGAGAGCTGCTCTTTGTTCTTTACTCATAGACTTTATGTCTACGTTCTTTACGTTCTCTACCATGTTATCTTTTTATTTGGTTATTAATTCTAAAATAAAACTTATTGACAGACATATTATAATTCCTATCAATGCTGCTACATTTATCTTGTAGGAGTCTTCTTTTTGATGTTTGCGCCATTCTTCGTTGTCATTCATCAGGCTTCTATAGTTTTATTATCCTTAAGCATTTCTTTAAAAGCCTTGTCCCTGGATGCTTTTGTTGGATAGTTCTCAAAAGTTTTCCAACCGCCGTTCCCGGAATATTGCTTTATTCTTACTGTAGGCTGGTCGTCTTTCCTTATGATTTTAAAGCCGGCTGCCTTTATTTTTTCCATACTGTCAACACTCATTTTTATTCCTCCTCGTAATTTTGCATTTCACACTCGTCTTCCGACATTGATTTTTCATACTGCTCATAACTCCATTCATTCAGATTATAGAAGAATCCTTCCTGCTCTTCCTTGTCCATGTCCGGAAGCTGCTCGTTAATCTGCTCCTTTATATTCTTAAGTAGTTCTTCAAATCTTTTTTCCATAGCCTTTAATTTATATGTTCGTTTTTACTGTCTGTTAGTGGTACGTATAATACCTTGGTCTTTATCATAGGTCCTTTAGCTTTAAGCCCTCCCTTCCTTTCAATTTTCCTTAGTTTTCTCTCCAGTTGTCTGAGTTCGTCCGGAGAGAGACGCCTGAAAGGTTTGCCAGCAATTCTTGGATGCATCGTGAAATTGTCGACAGTTGGCCAGTCTGCAGTATTGATACCAAGATTCTGCATCAGATGCAGTACTATGCTGCGTTCCTTTTTCCTTTCCGCATTAATACCAGTCACTGCCTCCATGTCCGCGCACATTTTGTAATATTCTCGTTTGCTCATTTCTCGCAGACTTTCTGTCCTTCCATTGGTGTATTGCGATACAAGCTGTTCTTTCATGTCCGCATTCGCATCTGGTATATTTTTAAGCAGAGCGTAAAATTTTGCAAAGTTTTTAATTTCTCCCATGGTTGTTTTTTTAGTGTTGGAATAAAACTTTTATGCCGCAGCTGCTGGCAACGTCCAACTCAAGCTTAGCACCTTTGCTCAGTTCCCAGCCTTTAAGCATATAAATATAGTCACAATCTAAAAGCAGTTTTATGTCTGCCTTCATGTGTTCTCTCCAGTGGGCATCTTCGGCAATACCGTTGTCGAAGGGGTTTACAGGTTGTAGACCTGTGTTTCTAATTTCGTTTGCAGCATCTTCAAAAGCTTGCTTGCGTTCAAAAATGTCGTAATGTGCTATTGCACCGCTTATATAAACTTTCTTCATTTTATCCTGGTTAATAATTGTTTCTAACTTCGACTGCACGTTCCTCCCATATTGTGTAGTACTCCGACACATTGTCCGAATATCGCCCCTGGCAGTATGCCCTGTAGCCTTGTGTCCTTACCTTTACGCCTGCCTCGTACTTTAGTCTTACTGCTGCCTTTCCTAAGGGTCTTCCTTTGTCCTCTTGAGAAATAAAGATGAAACATTTACGAGGAAATTCATCTATCAGGATTTTTGTCGTTTTAAAATCCCATCCGGTATATTGGAAACTGTCAATGATGACAAACTTGGCGCTCTTTCTTTTATGTAGGCGTTCTTTAAGATCTTCAATGTCTGGTTCTGTTATCACACGGAATTTTCCTTGCACATCCTTCATCTTAAAAAGCTCAAGTCTGCGTTGGAAACTAAGGTTCGTCTTCTCTTCCAGACTCATGAATAAGACGGTGCCAAATGCACATAGCATTTTTGCAAGCTGCATTACGAAAGAACTTTTACCGCTGGCGCTAGGACCGCTGATGAACCAAGTGTCATTTTCTTCTGGTTCCCCGAATGCGTCCTTCCATTCGCCCTCGAGATGCAGCGGATAACGTTTCATTTTTACTATCTCTTTGGGGCTGTAAGCACGTTTTGCCATTTTACACCTCCCTTATCTCAGCTTCATAAATTTTTGCCAGCTTACATGTATATTCGAGGTCTTCAAGTTCAATGACTACAATACCTTCCTTTCTACCATGGCACACTCTTATATCGAATGGGTAGTTATTCTCTAGCCAGTTATCTAAAATCATTCTGGCCGACTCGCCAGATACTGTAAGCTGGTATTTATTATTCATGTTCTGAATTCTTTTTAAGTTCGTCTATAAGGTCTTGCGCCATCTCTACTGCAGCTTTTGCTGCCTTCTCTGTATTTCCGGATAGCACTATGCTTTCCGAAAGTGCTGTAGGATAAATTGCTTTGGCAATTTCATACCGGCGCTCTTCCCAGTTAATTTCTTTCTGTTTTTTCATTTCCCTATGTATGCCTATTATGGCATCCATAACTTGCATTTCTATTTTGCTTAACATAGTGAAGTCCTTTTAAGTTTTTCGATTTCAGTATAAACTCTGCGTAAGCCGCCGCCGCTTTTTCTAACAAGGCTGGCAATATCTGCACCTGCAGGGGCATTAACCTTTGCCACAACGCTTGCCTGATCCTTCAGGAATTTCTCACGTTCCATACCGTCTTCGGGTGTTACCTTGCTGTAACGGTCACCGTATCGGCTCAGCATTTCGGTATAGCCAACCTTCTTGTGCTCAATAGCACGGTCTATTTTCTCCTTCAGTCCGTCTGCACCCATCATGTACCAGGCGCAGCAGCGTTCGGTGGCGTTCCAAAGTGCTTTAAGTTCAAGGAAGGCTTCATACTGAAGATCCCCGGCTTCATCAAGTATAATCAAAGGTCTGTCTATCGAACGCAGATAAAAAACGAGGTCTTCATACACATCCCCATATCGGCCGTTGGCACCTACACCGAACTCTGTTGCTATCTTACGTATCAGCTTCAGCTTTGTCTTTACCTGTGAACAGTCAATGTAAACGGCATTTTTGTGTCCTTTTACATAATACCGAGCAGTAAATGTCTTGCCGATATTGGGGATGTCACATAATATGGCGCTCAGACCACTGTCCTGCGAGAACTCAAGCTGTGTCGTGATAAACTCGAAGGTAGCTGTCTTTGCAGCCTTCCATTCTATGCCGTCACGAAGGCTTACGCCAAGTTTTCGAGCAATTGTTATCCAGTTAGCTTCACTAAGTGCTCTGTCTGTCTGACCATTCTTAATCTGCGAATATACGGAGGTCGCAATACCTAAAGATGCTGCGTGTTTCGCATCACTTGGGTAATTTTCACGGTTAGCAGTGATTGCCTCCAGAATTTTCTGTTTTTGTTTCTGTGTAATCATATATCTCACTTATTTTTAATATTGTTCTAACATCGTTTTAAAGCGAATCTATCGCGTTTGGAACATGGTAGTCCTTTACTTCAGATTCTTCCTCTGTTATATCCGGAAGTGTCAGGCTCTCTGGATCATATTTTATATCTTCAGAAGACCGCTTTGCTATACGCATGCGCGGTACTGCATTTTCTTCAACATATCTGTCGAACTTCTTGATACGTTTCTGTTGATCTATAAATATTGCAGTATCCTCATCGGTTTGCTCCGCCATAACGCGGTTGAAGGTTTCTACCTTTTCAACCTTGTCTATGTACCTGTTGCCCTGGAACAGATATACATCGGTAGGTTTGCCTTCTTCGTCCGGAAGGTAATATGCATCTACCTTGTAATTGTTTGTTTCGAGTTTTTCCAACACAGCCGGTTCTGATAACCACCAGTCTTCGTAACATACTCTCACGACAGAATTGCGTCGGATTGTAGTTGGAACCTTTTCTCCTATGTATCGTGCCAGTGTCAGCGTGTTCATAGTCTCAAGTGTCGGGTTGATGTTCGCCACTAGTACTTCCCATCGTGTCATACCAGGGTATTTCTTCTGGTTAGGGTGTAATGAGTGATTCCACTCGTAATTGTCAGCCTTATCCTCCTCAACAAGCTGCTCGTAGCTGAAGTACTGGCGCTCTTCGTATGTGTCGTTCTCGGCATCACTTACCTTCTTACTCTTCATGCGCCATTTGCCCTTGCCATAAAAGCGTCCTATACCTTCATGGTTCTTGTGTATGATGCTGCGTTTTTTAGCACCGTTAAGGGCTTCAGCACGTTTCTCTTGTGAGTTCAACGGTGCACAATAGTGTACAAAGGAAAAGGCAACTCCGGCCTGCAGGAAACCGTCTTTATAATCACTCATAAGGTGATTTTCAACCTCGATACCAGCAGGCATGCCCCATCCGTTACGAGCAAGCAGTCTGAACATATCTCTGAAACACTCCACTACTAGCATCTGATCCTTAAGCCTACCGTATGCTGCACCGATTACACATTGCGAAAGGTCGTCATACATATAGTAAGCATGTACACGTTTCTTTGTGTCACCTAATTTGCGTGTAAGGTCAACGTCATCTGCAGTAATCTGTGATAAGCTGAATTCACCATCATGACGATGTACGTGTGGACGATCTTCATGCATAAACGTTTCCCAGTCCTCAAGGGCATGGTGTATAAGCACCTGGTTCTTTGGTTTGTTCAGGTAGTTCACAATCGTTCCTTCGCTCAATGTCTGCGGTTCACCTGTCTTCTTATCTGTATAGTCTTCGGGATTCAGTAACTCGCCTGTCTCGGGATCATACACATCCAGTTCGCCACATACAAACATGTTATACATCTCGAGAACAGATGTGTTAAAAGGTTTGTTTGGCTGTATTGCAATGGCCAGGATGAGCCTTTCCATTTTTAAATCTACCTTACGGCTGGTCTGGTTTCCGAACTTCTTGCTTATAAGGCAGCTGTAACCGTACTTCTTATATTCGTTAACCTTCTGTCTGAAACGTAACATTGATGAGGGCAGCGTGTGTCCGGTCTTCATACGATAACCTTCAACGGCCTTTGCCATCTTTCCCCAGTCATACTTCATTCCCATCGTCTTATGTACTGCAGAAGCGTTTTCATACAGCTTTATGCAGGCATTTAGTACGCTGGCATTCGCTACATATTCGGCAACGTGCTTTTCATCGGCAAATGCATGTCCGCACTGGTTGCGCCAGTCTGAGAAAAAAGCTACCGCTTTCTGGTCTCTTTCATAATTAGAATCTAGCCATGCCATGAGCACTTCCATGCCCGGGTTCGGGTACTGGGCTCTGACCTTCGTCTTATATGTATCGGGTAGGCTGCTCACGGTAATAAGGGCATACTGGTTGGAACCTCCGCCACGACGGGCAACGTCCACCCGACCTCGGGTAACCATCTGCCTGTAATTGCTAGCAGTCATCACGCCGCTGTCCACCAACTCGCGTTGACTTATGCATAGTTTGTTGTCGTAGTATTCCATATCAGTCTCCTATCTTAATGAAAGTGCCCAGTTCTGTATTCCTTCTATGTCGCTGACCATTACCTTATCCAGGTGCTTCACGTTTTTCCCTTTGAAAAAAACATCGCCACTGTTATCTTTCTTATTGAATTCCAGCAAAGCTCCGTTTGCAAGATACTGTCGCATATAACCGTCAGCATCGTGAAATGTCTCCATCATTGGAAGTTCGTTCATAAGGATACCGCCTCGCTGCAAAGCAAGTCTGCGCATCTTTTCAGCATTCTCACCATTGCGATCGAAAGACAGTGCCATCATAACCATGCGTTCGCTTACTTTAAACGCTTTCGCCACAAATAGGCGATTCTCTTTTGTTGTGTGAATGTACTTTCTTCTCATAATCTCACCTAATTAAAAATCTATCTCTGTGGGAGATTGCGGACTCGAACCGCAGACATTAAAACGAACACGTTTTTGTTCTACCAACTGAACTAATCTCCCTGCCCGGCACCGGGCTTAAAGCGAATTGTTATCCCTCAATCTTTTCGCCTTTGTTACTGTTCGTTTTTTAACCTCTCAAGAAGTCCGTTCTTTTGGTCTTGAGAAATTTCTATTATATCTCGTAATAGACTTATACAACTTACGTAAACCATGTCGCCAAGTCTGTCCTCTTCTTCATCTTTTTCTTTAACTTCCTCTATAACTTTAGATAAAGAATCAGAAAGTTCGTCTAATGCTTGGATACTTACTTTTTTTAATATAGTTTCCATAAATATATTTTTTAAGTTATAATTTCTTTTGTTTCCGCCTTTTTTCGTATTTTTGGCGCCAGTTCTAAATGAACACGTTGCAAATATAATACGCTTTTGCGAATATTCAAAATATTTGCGAACAAATTATTCGCTTTTGAGTATAAATTATTAATTATGTCTATAAACGAGCGCTTTGAAACAATTATAAAGGTCTTATTTGCTGGGAATAAACGTGCTTTTGCATTTCACATAGGTGTTAGTCCCACAGTCGTTGAGAATGTAGTAGGGACGAGGAAGGGCAAACCTTCGTTTGACTTTCTTGAAAAAGTATGCGCAAATGCGAATGTATCAGCAGAATGGCTTATTATGGGCAAGGGAGAAATGTTGGAAGATATGTTTGAATTTAGAAAGACTCCCATGATATTCCATTCTGATTCTGATATATACGAAAACAAAAAGTGTAATAAAAAAAACAAAGATCAGGCAACGCAGGATGTAAATTCTAATATATATAACGCTGATGTTGATAAAAATCCACCTATAGCACATCCGACTGTTAATCACAAAGAGGGTATACCTCTTATACCGTTCAGCGCTATGGCTGGAGCTCTATCAGGTGAACAAACAGCACTTGATTACGAATGTGAGCATTACGTTGTTCCGGCATTTCAGGGAGCAGACTTCCTTATTCCGGTAAAAGGTACAAGTATGTATCCCACTTATAATAGTGGAGACGTTGTTGCTTGTAAGCGTGTCCCTATGAAAGACATTTTCTTTCAGTGGAACAAGGTGTATGTAATTGATACCTGCCAGGGAGCTCTTATCAAGCGTATTAAACCTGGTAAGGACAAAGAACATGTACTTATTGTTTCTGATAACGATAAATACGACCCCTTTGAACTTGCATACAGCGAAATATATGCTGTAGCCCTGGTTATCGGTGTCATTCGCTTAGAATAATGATATTATGGGTGTCCCCTGGCTCTTTTTAGGGGTGTTACCCCCGACTAAATCACATTTAATAGGCATTAAAATGCCGTTAAATGCTGATTTACAAAGCATAACGAGTTATTAGCTATTGCAAAGTTGCATTTTCAATGTGTCGTGTAAGGGGCATTTCCCTCGTTCCTATTCGCTCAAAAGGGTATTTTTCCTAACACAGCTATATGCATGCTGAAAACTCGAATTTGTCACACCTCTTTTTTTATTTTGTCACACCTCTCTGTCACACCACCCGTCACACCTCTCTCAAAAAACGACATTTTGAGGCATAAAAAAAGGAAGGTGTAAACCTTCCCTCATTCTGTCAATCATCTTTCTTTCGTTTGCCCTTTTAACGCCCTTTTTGAGGTTTTTCGTTATCATCCCGGTTAGTTGTACATTTACCACCGGAAATAAGCGCAGATTGCTTAATAGCAGCCTTTTTTGTCATTATCGAGCCGTTACCAGACAGCCCAGCATGTAGCAGATAGCTCTTTGTAGCGCCTATTTCCTGGGCTGTAAATACCGTATAAACCGCTGTAATGCTGCTAAAATACCAGTCTAGCCGCTTTTCATTGCTTCTGGCATGGAATAAATGGACATGTATAACTTTTGCCATATCTATAATTATTTGCTGCAAATATACCAAATAATAATTATATGGAATATATTTTATTAATTAAAAAACAAAAAAACGGCTTTTTGCAGCCTTTAAAAATTTCCGATTTATGAAATAAAGGTTTCGTTAAGCTATTGTAGAGGTTCTGTAAACTTTCAGCATCGACTTTTCCTCCAAAATTAAACCTAAATTAAACCAACGTAAACGTTTCGTTTTATTTAGTTGCTTCTTACATTCTCTCGTAACCATTTGATTATCACCACCTATTAACGATTTAAGGAGTAATTAATTAAATACACTTCGTTTTATGCCCCTTAATTCCGGCAAACATTAATGCAAGATAAGATTTTCTTTTCATCGTTATTTCTGTTTAAAAAATTATTTACCAGTCGAACTTAAGATGTTTAACAGTCTTCTTCTCGTCTATAATCATTCTCAGTGATGAGATTCCCCTTTATGAATATGCCATACACGTTAGTGTAGCAAAGATAAATTGAAATCGGCTCGCGCCAAAAACTGATATAACTACTTAATTGACAATAATTTCAAAGACCTTTTATAATTTTTCATCTTTAAGTATGCTTGTTAAAGGACTTCCATCGCTTTCTCAATTATATTTTGAAAATCCTCGAATCTGT
>JAHHQW010000010.1 GCA_020026195.1 Prevotella sp. | reverse complement strand
TCATAACTCATTAGGCTGTTGAATGCCAATCATTTGAATCTAAATGATAGATTTTCCGTGAAAAAATTTAATTTACAGGAAGGACAAATATCATTTTCCCTCATGCATAATAAAACATACAAAAAAATTGCGCTGCGTTCCTTTTTTGCAAGTTTCTGCGTGCCTATACCATCATTCGTTTTACGGCTTCCACAATGTTGCTATAAGCCGTGTCGGGATTCATCTGATCGGCAAGCGGTTTATCTTCTGAAGAAACGGCGGTGACAGTTTTAAAGCCTGCATTTAACAACGCTTCCTTTTCTGCAACATTTCCGCAGATAAGATGCACGGGAACGTCGGACGAATTGTTCAGAACTATATATGG
Organism: Prevotella sp.; assembly: GCA_020026195.1. Taxonomy (GTDB): domain Bacteria; phylum Bacteroidota; class Bacteroidia; order Bacteroidales; family Bacteroidaceae; genus Prevotella. The sequence goes on along the minus strand of JAHHQW010000010.1, from coordinate 54,525 downwards.
CAGTTTACCCATCAGAGTCTGCCTGTCTGCCCTTCCCTCGCCCGTAATCACTGCATCTGCATTATTCAGGCTGTCGGTGTAATTGTATAACGACAATACATAATCGGCTCCGGAAAGAACCTCAGCTCCGTAGTACTGCATGAAGGCATATCCGAGTCCTCCGGCAGCTCCGGCCGACGGTTTGTCCGAACAGTCGTAACCGAAATGCTTTGCCGACATAGCAGCAAACTTCTGTATACGCCATTCGAGATGTTCTACGGCTTCGGGAGAAGCGCCCTTCTGCGGGGCAAACACGTGTGCTGCGCCATTATTGCCGAGAAGAGGATTCACCACATCGGCAAGGATAGTAAAACGGATTCCTTCAAGACGTCTGCGTACGTTATCATCAAAATGTCCGTCCTTTGAGAATTTATCGTTTACAGCCTTGAGCATTCCCACACCGGCATCGCAGGTAGCACTGCCGCCAAGTCCTACGACAATATGCTTACAGCCTCGGTTTACGGCATCGACAATAAGAATACCCAGTCCGTAGGTTGTGGCAACCATAGGATTGAGTTCTTCTGTCGTGAGGAGATTCATTCCGCATACACGTGCCGACTCTATCACTGCGGTATCGTCCTTAACTGCGTATTCTGCTTCGATACGGCGCATGAGAGGATCGAATGTGCTGCACTTGACGTATTCGGCTCCTAATGCCGGAACTACGACCGAGAGCATTCCCTCGCCGCCATCCGACATGGGCATCTTTACAATCTCGGCATCGGGACATACTGCCATGATACCTTCTTCTACGGCATCGGCAACTCGTGACGACGAGAGGCATCCCTTAAACGAATCGGGTACTACAATGTAACGGGGCATGTTCCTTCGTTCATATAGAAATAAATTGCAGCCAGAACAACTGCAATGACTATGAATATCACTGTTTTAATGAGGCATCCTGCTATCTTCTTCAAGAACATGAATGCTACAATGAAACATACAATTGAAAAAACAAAATATGCAAAATCGCTCATAATGTCTTGCCGTTTAAAATCATCTTAAATTGTGACGGAATGGGAAGTTCGAACTCCATACGTTCGTGAGTTACCGGATGGAACATCCTGAGGATATATGCCTCAAGACAAAGACGATGGATTGGATCGTCGCCATTACCATAGCGGTTATCTCCACAGACGGGATGACCGAGGTCGCACGAGTGTACACGTATCTGGTTCTTACGACCTGACTCAAGTGTGAACTCTACGAGAGAGTGTTCTGTAGAACGACGTAATGTGCGGAAATGTGACACGGCATACTTACCGCCGTTATCTACGGGCGAAGAGTATGTCACGAAGAATCTGTCATCCTTCAGCCAGTTGGCTATCGTTCCTTCGTCTTCTTCCATCTCACCGCTCAGCACGGCAATATACTTACGGTCGTAAACGATGTTTGTCCAGTCGTACTCAAAAATCTGCTGCGTCTTTATGTCCTTGGCAAACACCATAAGTCCGCTTGTCTCACGATCAAGACGGTGAACGACATGAGCATTGCAGTTCTGATGACTGTCGCGGAAATACTTGTCGAGCACCGACTTCACGTTTGTGATGCCCGGACGTGTAGGAACAGAAAGGATTCCCGTAGCCTTTTCTACAACCACGATATATTTATCCTCGTAAACAATCTTTACAAAACGATTGCGGAACATGTTGTTCTTCTTTGTCTTGCTGATGGAAATGCGCATGCCTTTCCTAAGCTGATAGTCAAACTGGGTAACAAACTTACCGTTTACCTTTATACCATGTCCGCTGAGAGTAGCCTTTACCTTCGACTTACTAACACCTTTCATCTCCTTGATCAGATATTCGAGCAGAGGTGCATCGTACTGTACTTCAAGCAAATCGTATCTGTCTCTGGGATTATATTTATTTGTAATCATATGTTGAACATCAATTTCGCCGCAAAGTTATTGATTATTTTTGGATTAATGGATAAAATGTTGTATTTTTGCAGCCGTTTAATTTTGTAATAAGGTAAAATATAATGATAACAGTTCAGAATCTTGCAATCCAATTCGGAAAAAGAGTGCTTTACAAGGATGTAAACATTAAATTCACAAATGGTAATATTTATGGTGTCATCGGTGCCAACGGCGCAGGTAAATCTACGTTGCTAAAAGCCATCAGCGGAGAGTTGGAACCAAACAAGGGTTCTGTTGAACTGGGTCCGGGCGAACGTCTTTCAGTACTCGATCAGGACCACTTCAAATATGATGCCTACAGTGTACTCGACACAGTAATCATGGGCCACGGTCCGCTGTGGGAGAACATGAAGGAGCGCGAGGCTCTCTATATGAAGCCCGACTTCAACGAGGAAGATGGAAACCGCGTTGCCGAACTTGAAGAGAAATTTGCTGAAATGGACGGCTGGAACGCCGAAAGCGATGCTGCCCAGATGCTCTCTAACCTCGGTATCAAGGAGGATCTTCATCAGAAGATGATGAGCGAGCTTTCTAACAATGAGAAAGTGCGCGTGATGCTTGCAAAGGCTTTGTTCGGTAATCCAGACAACCTGCTTCTCGATGAGCCTACCAACGACCTTGACCTCGACACTGTTTCTTGGCTCGAAGACTACCTTAGTAACATTGAACAGACAGTTCTCGTAGTTTCTCACGACCGTCACTTCCTTGACGCAGTAAGTACACAGACAGTGGATATCGACTTCGGTAAGGTTACTGTATTTGCAGGTAACTACTCTTTCTGGTACGAGAGTTCGCAGCTGGCACTCCGTCAGGCTCAGAACCAGCGTCAGAAGGCTGAAGAGAAACGTAAGGAACTTGAGGAATTCATCCGTCGTTTCTCTGCCAATGTGGCAAAGAGCAAGCAGACAACTTCTCGTAAGAAGATGCTTGAGAAACTTAACGTTGAGGAAATCCGTCCGTCATCTCGTAAGTATCCCGGAATCATCTTCCAGATGGATCGTGAACCGGGCAACCAGATTCTCCAGGTTGAGGGTCTGAAAGCCGTAGACACCGACGGAACAGTATTGTTCGACAACGTAAACTTCAACGTAGAAAAGAACGATAAGATTGTATTCCTCAGCCACAACCCGAAGGCTATGACTGCCCTCTTCGAGATTATCAACGGCAACCGCGAACCGGACGCTGGTACTTATAAGTGGGGCGTTACAATAACAACGGCTTATCTCCCACTCGACAATACAGAATTCTTCAACAGCAAGATGAACCTCGTGGACTGGCTCGGTCAGTTCGGTGTCGGTAACGAAGTGATGATGAAGGGTTATCTTGGACGTATGCTGTTCAGCGGCGAGGAAGTTCTGAAGAGCGTAGACGTGCTGAGCGGTGGTGAGAAGATGCGCTGTATGATTGCACGTATGCAGCTTAAGAACGCAAACTGTCTTATCCTCGATACTCCTACCAACCACCTCGACCTCGAGAGTATTCAGGCATTCAACAACAACCTGGTAGGATTCAAGGGTAACATCCTCTTCAGCAGTCACGACCATGCTTTCATCAGTTCTGTTTCTAACAGAATCATTGAGCTGACTCCGAAAGGCACAATCGACAAGCTGACAAGTTACGACGACTACATCAGCAGCGACGAAATTAAAGAGAGAAAAGCTCAGATGTACAACTAATATTCTGATAGGAGGCGTGCCATTTACATGACACGCCTATATTTTGGCATATATTTTGCTATATGTTTTTATAAAAATAACAAGATTTAAAGATGAGCAAGAATAAGAAGACAAAGGAGGAAGAGATAAAGGCTGAAGCACAGGAGGAGCAGAAAGAAGCAGTTAATACTGAGGAATGCAAGGCTGATGACACAAAGGCAGAGGATAACGATGCCAATGACACAAAGACAGAGGAATCTGCCGATAAGACAGAAGAGACCGAAGAGGAAAAGGATCCTCTGAAGGAAGCTGAAGATAAAATTGCAGAACTCAAAGATAAATATTTACGCTCTGTCGCAGAATTCGACAACTACCGCAAGCGCACTATCAAAGAAAAGGCCGAACTTATCCTCAATGGTTCTGAAAGAGCCGTAACGGCTATTCTTCCGGTCATCGACGATATGGAACGTGCCATCGCTAATGGCGAAAAAACTGAGGACCCCGAAGTCCTTAAGGAAGGCATGAAACTGATTCACCAGAAATTTATCAAGACTCTCGAGAACATGGGAGTTAAACAGATAGAAGCTAAGGACAAGGATTTTGATACAGACTTCCACGAAGCTGTAGCAATGGTTCCTGGAATGGGCGACGACAAGAAAGGTAAGGTGCTCGACTGTATCCAGACTGGATATATGCTGAACGACAAAGTAATACGTCACGCTAAAGTGGCTGTAGGTCAGTAAAGAAAGAAGGATTATCTATATGGCAAAAAGAGATTACTACGAAGTTCTTGGTGTTGACAAGAGCGCAAGCGAGGACGAAATAAAAAGAGCTTATCGTAAGATAGCTATCAAATACCACCCTGATAAGAATCCGGGCAACAAGGAGGCTGAGGAGAAGTTCAAGGAGGCGGCAGAGGCTTATGATGTTCTGCACGATCCTCAGAAACGTCAGCAGTACGACCAGTTCGGATTTAACGGACCTGCCGGAAGCGGATTCGGAGGATTTAATCAGGGAGGATTCGACATGGACGATATTTTCTCTATGTTCGGTGATATCTTCGGCGGTCACAGAGGCGGTGGCTTTGGTGATTTCGGAGGTTTCGGCGGCGGTCATGCCCAGCCAACTAAACACAGAGGTGCTGACCTTCGTCTCAAGGTTTCGCTTTCTCTCGAAGAGATTGCTACCGGCGTAACAAAGAAATTTAAGGTTCGTAAGAATGTTGCTTGTTCTCACTGTCATGGCAGCGGTGCCGAACACGGAAGCGGTCACGAGACTTGTCCTACATGTCACGGAACAGGTTACGTAGTACGTACATCACAGAGTTTCTTCGGAACAATGCAGACTCAGTCTGTATGTCCTACCTGCGGCGGCGAAGGTAAAGTTATAAAGAATAAGTGTCACGAATGTGGCGGTAAGGGTGTCGTAACAGGCGAAGAGGTTGTAGAGGTTAATATCCCGGCTGGTGTTCAGGGCGGTATGATTGTAAACGTACCGGGCAAGGGTAACGCCGGAGCGCATAACGGTATCAACGGTGACATCCAGGTACTCATTGAGGAAAAGCCTCACGATCTTTATGTACGCGACGGTAACGACCTTATATACAATCTGCTTCTCGACTTCCCGACTGCTGTTCTCGGCGGTACTGTAGAAATTCCTACTCTCGGAGGCGGTGCAGTCAAGGTAAACATCGAAGCAGGTACTCAGCCTGGCAAGGTAATGCGTCTGAAGGGCAAAGGTCTTCCTGCCGTACAGGGTTACGGATCAACAGGTAACATGATAATAAACATCAGCGTTTACGTTCCTAAGACTCTCTCTAAGAGTGAGCGCAAGGCTATTGAGGAGATGCGCGACAGCGATAACTTCAAAGGCGACGAAAGTACTAAGAAGTCAATCTTCGACAGATTCGTAAATTATTTCAGATAATTAAAAGACTCAACATATAAAGGTGGTGTTCACTTTGTGGCCATCACCTTTTTTTATTTTTATATCAATATGAACTATGAAGAAACTATAGACTACCTTTACAGATGTGTCCCGATGTTCCAGAATATTGGCGCGGGTGCTTACAAGGAAGGTCTTGACAATACAATAAGTCTGGATAACCATTTTGGTAATCCTCACAAGCATTTCATGACTATACATGTGGCTGGTACTAATGGCAAGGGCTCTTGTTCTCATTCACTGGCTGCCATTCTTCAGAAACAGGGTTACAAGACAGGTCTGTACACTTCTCCCCATCTGGTTGATTTCAGAGAGCGCATCCGCGTAAACGGAGAGTGTGTAAGCAAGCAGTGGGTAGTGGATTTTATAGAACGTGAGAAGTCATTCTTCGAACCTCTGAAACCTTCGTTCTTTGAACTTACCACAGCCATGGCATTTAAGTATTTTGCCGAACAGAAGGTTGACATTGCAGTTATAGAAGTAGGACTCGGCGGTCGTCTCGACTGTACTAACATAATCAGTCCGGTACTGTCAGTAATCACTAACATCAGTCTCGACCATACTCAGTTCTTAGGCAATACACTGGCAAAGATTGCAGGTGAGAAAGCTGGTATCATAAAGCCTGCCACTCCTGTCGTCATAGGCGAATATAATGAGGAGACAAAGCCCGTGTTCGAACGCGTGGCAGCAGCCAACAGGGCACCAAGAATATTTGCCCAGGATAATGCAGAGGTACTTACTTCGACTGCCATTGACGAAGGCGGAAGGATGTACACCACTAAATCATTCGGTGAGTTTAAAGGTGAGTTAGGCGGTGACTGTCAGACGCAGAATACCAACACAATTCTTAATGCTGTTAAAGTATTACTTGAACACGGAATCATTAAGGATAAGTCACTTGTCACTCCTGCTTTAGGTGATGTCTGCGAAACAACAGGACTCATGGGTCGCTGGCAGACCACTGGCACAAAACCTCACGTGGTTTGTGATACAGGACATAATCCTGATGCGTGGAAATACATTTCAAGACAGCTCGGTACTGTGAAGTGCAAGCAGATGAGAATCGTGTTCGGTATGGTGGATGACAAGGATTATCATACGGTTATGGAGATGCTTCCCAAGGATGCTGTATATTACTTTACCAAGGCGGACAGTCACAGAGCCATAGACGAGCATATAATTGCAAAAACAGGAACGGAGATGGGGTTGAATGGAAATACATACCCCACTGTAAAAGATGCCGTAGAAGCAGCGTTAAAGGATGCTGATAAAGATGATTTCATTTATGTAGGAGGCAGCAGCTACATCGTTGCCGACTATCTTGCAGCATTGCAGAAATAAGATATAAAAAGAGGATGCAGTTAGTTTTACTCTGCATCCTCTTTTTGTATTCTTTTATATTGTTTTCTTTTGTAAAACATTTTTCCTAAATATCCAGTAGTAAAGTATACCGGCTGTTGTAAGGGCAAACGGGAATGCCGTCCATATTCCGACAAGTCCTAAATCTAAATATATTCCTAATACATAGCTTATGGGAAGTGATATTACGAAGTAGGCTATAAATGATATGTTCATCAATGGCTTTACTATTGATATGCCTCGCAGGGCATTGAGGTAATTACATTGGAGAGCATCGCCAAACTGATATACAAGCAGTGGTATTATTGCCGAAGCAACGAATACTGATACTTCCTCATTGTCGGTAAACAGACCTCCGAGATAGTTACGGAACAGGAACAGCGGAATACATGTAAATACTGCCATTACTAAATTAATGGTCATGCCGTGACGTGCCGTAAGCATAAGCTGCTGAATATCGTTCTGTCCCTTGAAATAACTTACGCGTACTGCCACAGCAGCTCCCATTCCGTAATATGACATGAAACATAACTGTGCTATCGTAAGTGTTATCTGGTGTGCTGCAAGTGCCTCTGTTCCTAACCATCCTACCATGATTCCACTAAGACTGAAGGCTGCCGACTCCATGCCCTGCTGCATGGCAAGAGGCCAGCCCATCTTATTAAGAACTTTAAAGTCTGACTTGTTAATTACACCATTCTTAAATCCTTCTTTATAAACACTATATCTCTTATTGTTAAAGAAAAGAATTAAGAATACGGCGAACATCATGACACGTGACACCATTGTTGAGATACCAGCACCTAACAGTCCCATTTCAGGCATTCCGAGTACACCATAGATAAGGATATAGTTACCTACGATGTTCATCAGGTTTCCTCCGAGCAGAATCCACATAGGTGTACGTGTGTCAGTGATTCCGTCACCAAACTGCTTGAACGAGTTAAACCATAACACGAATGGCAGCGAGATGTAGTTAACCAGATAATACGGGCGCATTATAGGAAGCAGTTCTTCCGGCTGTCCCAGTTTGTCAAGGTTGAAATAAAGTATTCCCATTATAGTCATCACGATAATTCCGAGCACGGAATTAGCCACAAGACTATTCTTGAGCATCTGTCCTACCTTACCATATTCCTTTCTTCCGAACAGGTCGCCGATGAGAGGCGTAAGACCGAAAGAAAAGCCCATGGAGAAAATAAGGACAAGACTGAATATGGTATTTACAAGACTTGCCGCTCCGAGTTCTTCCGTACTGTGATGACCAATCATCAGAGTATCGGCAAGACCTAAAATAATGACACCTAACTGACCTACTATAATAGGCACGCCTAACATTATGAGTGCCTTATAATGTTGAAAATTTTTACTAACTTTCTGCATAATTGATGCAAAGGTAAAGCAAAAATATGAATTGGACAAATATTATTAACGGTTTATTCGTTCATAGCTCCGCATTCGGGACATATACCCTTATGTGTGAGTCGTGCTCCGCAGTTGCCGCAGATATATGATTTCTGAACATTCTTAAAGTAAGTCCAGAAAGCATATGAAATGTATGCCACAAGAAAGACATATCCTATATAATACAGTGTCGTTACACTGAACACTATATAGTTGACGGCACACATTCCGAGTAAACCGAAGAGGTAAAGAACAGCCTCTCCAAACGGCAGATACTTGCGAACCTCGTCTACGGTGGCTATTCCCACTACAAGCATAGACCATACTGATACCAGGAAAACAGAAAGTATTGGTGGTACGGCAAATGGATTAAGCGTGGGGTTATAATAGAAATACTGCCACGTGTCGGGAGCAAACGTCTGTATTGATGCGTAAAGGGCTGCCGATGCGGCAACAAGTACCGTTAGTATCGTGGGATAAGGTGTTGAGATGTCATTGAAATGAACAATCTTTGCATTACGCCTTACCATCATTCTTATTACATATATGGCAGATATTCCGCCAATGATAATAAGGAAAATTAAAAGATGGGTGTCTGAAAAGACTGAGATAAACTGTGATATAGGATCGTCGGGTACTACTTTGTCAAGCAGTTCGCTCTCATGTACCCAGCCCATTGTGTACTGGTCTCGTGCAACCTTAACCCACACTGAATCGGTTACGTCGTCGGGAACGATATTAAAATCTGCCACAACGATACGCTGGTTATGGTAAACCGGTATGGAATCGTTAGTAAGAAACTCTACAGGAGTGCGTATCTGCGAATGAAGGACAAGAGAGTCTGCCTTAACTATAAAGTTATAGTTAGTACCATAATGATGCTTTGAAACATAACGCAGCGAGTCTGCACTGATGGAATCCTGTCCGTCAGTATTAATCTTATTACCGCCTCCGTAATAACACGAAGTCATCAGTAATACAAGAAAGAATAATATGTAATTCTTAATCTTCTGCATACACATTCATCTGACACTCAGCACAATAAAATTCCAGTCGGAATCTTCTGCCATCACCTAACACCAATGTCAGCGGTTCTTTCCATGTAGGTTTCTGTCCGCCCCTTCGCACACAGTAGCCTAACGAATATCTGATACAGTGACGGCACTGCATTATAGGACCGCCATCGCCACCTGTAAGTTCGAATGCCTTATCAGACTTAGGCAGACCGTGGGCAGCATAAAACTTCTGCGCACTGTCGTTGGCAATGTTATAAAGATATCCGTGCTTTGAATATTCGGGAGCATTTGCGCCCTTAACATCTGCATTTCCGGTATATTCTTCATGAACATTGAGTGATTTGCGATATTCTTCCATCCTGACATCACACTCTTCTGTCAGCGCACGGCGCATCTCAGTGAGAACACTGCTTGGTATAAAATCGCCTGCTACATCGGCTGATATCTTTACAGAAGAAGCCTGATAAACCGTATTTCCTAATTTGGAAAGCTGACGACGCATATTCTCTTCCTGCGGCTTGCTGGCTTTCTGTCTTTCGCATTCAAAATCCTTAACAGCCTTTACACCATTCTCCGTAAGCATCTCAAGGCGATAACCGCCATCTGCTGAAGATATTGAAATCTCAACATCTATGTTACGTTCGGCACTCTTACCTGAGAGCTGACGAGAAAATTCCATGTCATTGTTACGATAAAGGGCCGTTCCCCGTTTCAGTCCTGCGGGAATTTCAGAAGGATAAAGATGATTTCCTTCTGCCCTGTTGATGCGGAATCCCTGAAGTTCGCGCTGCGAATTGATGAAACACAGACCGTCGCCATTGGCAAAAGAAGCCGTTCCTGCCACACGGAAGGCATTACGACCCACAAAGTCCTTTACCTTTCCGACATATTCGCCCATGGCCTTAGGGGTATAGAACGATGCTATCTCAGGCTGACGACCATTAAAGAAATAGTCGGTAAATCCTCTGTTAAATGTCTTGTTGAGATTTGGCGTGAAATTATATCTTACATGTCCCGCCGATGCACGACAGTATTTATCCGGATTCTTACTTACAATCTCATCAAGACGCTGACTGTAGGCGGCTGTTACATTCTTCACGTATTCCACATCCTTCAGTCGTCCTTCAATCTTGAACGACACAGCACCGGCTTCTGCTAAAGATTCAAGATTGTCTATCTGTGCCATGTCTTTAAGAGAAAGAAGATGTGCCTGACGGACAACAGTCTTGCCGTCGGCATCAACAAGATCGAACTTCATTCTACAGAACTGAGCACATTCGCCTCGGTTGGCACTACGTCCGAAACAATGCTGCGACGCATAGCACACACCCGAATAACTTACGCAGAGCGCACCATGCACAAATACTTCGAGCTCTACCTCAGGCACCTCGCGATGTATCTCCTTAATCTCCTCGTATGACAGTTCGCGTGCCAGCACCACACGTTTAAACCCTAAACCAGCAAGCCACTTAACCTTTGCAACCGTGCGGTTATCGGTCTGAGTGCTGGCATGAAGAGTAATAGGCGGCAGTTTGGCATTGAGCAGTCCCATATCCTGAACAAGAACGGCATCTACACCAGCTTCGTAAAGCTGTTCTATAAGACGTACCGTATCGTTGATTTCAGAATTAAATACTATAGTATTGACTGTTACATAGACATGAGCAAGATAGCGGTGAGCATAATCGCACAGACTGCGGATGTCATCCACGCTGTTGCCCGCAGCCTGTCGAGCGCCAAATCTGTCGGCACCTATATAGACGGCATCTGCACCATGATCAATGGCAGCCATTCCCGTTTCGAGATTCTTTGCAGGAGCTAAGAGTTCGAGATATTGCATTAGCTGTATATAAAAACGTCAGACCCGGAGCATTACTGCTTCAGGTCTGTCATTCAATGTATTATGGTTATTATTTTTTATCTTCCATCAGTTTCTGCTGCCATTTCCAAGCAGTCTTCAGTGTATCTTCGAGAGATGTCTCAGCCTTCCATCCGAGTACTTTATTAGCCTTCTCAGGGTTAGCCCATACCTTCTCGATATCACCTTCGCGACGGGGAGCATACTTCCAGTTCAGTTTAACGCCCGTTGCCCTCTCGAAACCTTCAACGACCTCAAGAGTGCTGGCACCACGACCAGTTCCGATGTTAAAGTATTCCACAGCATCTGTCTCAGGCTTGTCGAGTACACGCTCCATAGCCTTTACGTGAGCCTTAGCAAGATCCACTACATAGATGTAGTCGCGGATACATGTGTGGTCGGGAGTATCGTAGTCGTTACCGAATATCTTAAGCTGTTCGCGGATACCGGCAGCTGTCTGTGTTACAAACGGAATTAGGTTGTTGGGCACTCCGTTAGGAAGTTCGCCGATGAGTGCAGAAGGATGAGCACCAATAGGATTGAAATAACGCAGGATGACAGCCTTTACGGGAGCACCGCTGTGAATGTAATCGTAAATGATTTCCTCATTAATCTGTTTCGTATTTCCATACGGACTAAGAGCCTTCTTTATAGGAGCATCTTCTGTTACAGGCAGATGTTCCTTGTCTGGCTGACCATAGATTGTACAGCTTGAAGAGAAGATGATGCCCTTAACGCCATACTTAGGCATGAGTTCGAGCATATTCATCAGACTGTTCAGGTTGTTACGATAATACATGATAGGTTTCTCAACGCTCTCGCCTACAGCCTTGCTTGCAGCAAAATGGATAATACCGTTGATGCCCTGATGACGAGCAAATATCTCGTCCATGGCCTTCATGTCGCAGCAGTCAGCCTGTTCGAAAGCAGGACGGACACCTGTAATCTTCTCGATACCGTCGAGGACATGTATGTTAGAGTTAGAGAGATTATCTACGATGACAACCTCGTAACCAGCTTCAATCAATTCTACGGTGGTATGTGATCCGATGAATCCAGTACCGCCAGTAACTAAAATCTTATGTTTCATTACACTTACTTAATTATAAAATCCTTATTTTTTAAGAAGGTCTTCGATAAAGTTATCAAGATCTTCGTTTAAACCTTTCATCAGATCACCGCCGATAATAACAGTATCATCATCGGCAACGAACAATTCTGCCACATGATTGCGCTCGTCATCTTCGAGAACGAAGCTGTAAGGTTTAAGCAAACCCAGGCATCCTGCCACACTGCTCATCTTCTGCAACTCTGTTCTGAACACCTGCGCCACATCATCGTAGAACGTTTCATCCTTGCAGTCTATCCACTGCTCTACCACACAGCGAGTTACCTCTGTAGAGTCATCGTCGAATACAAGGACGTCGCCTGTGTACTGCGAAACGCTGATATGGATGTCTGTCAGCATTTCAGCTTCTTTGCATGCAGGGAATTTCTGTGATATCTTGTTTATCACTCTTTCTACCTGTTGCAATGTCTGTTCGTTAGCTTTCATGTATCGTCAAAGTTTATTTAATTTTTATTTTCTTTCCCTTACTTTCATTTTCCATTCTGTCAAGAGCGGTAACCACGTAAACGCCACGTGCTCCTTCGGGAATGTTATAGAATGTATCGTAGGTTACTTTAAGTATTCGCGATGCATCGTCGAGATTAATCTTTTCATTACGACCGAAACGGTAAACAACATATTTCACTGCTTCGTTCTTCCATCCCTTGCCTCTGGGTGCTGTCCAGAACAATGTGGGACCGTCGGATGTTTCTACAACCTTAAGACGCCTTACTTTCTTCGGTGCCTTGTCGTCAATGTATTCTAATCTGGGCTGCAATGCAGGATATTTCCAATACACATTACGTAATACATGTCCGTAATTACCTGGATTGTCTACTGCTGCCTTGGCATACCATAACACTGTTCCCTTAACATTTTTCATCTGCTGGTGAAGAGCATATTTTACGCCCATCTGATGAGAACGCGGATTGTCAGGATCTACAGCCTTTACTGTACGGAGAACATCCTCGCCAATATACAGAGGACGGTTATAAACATATTTGTTCCACCATTTTATCAGAGTCTTATAGTCGGCAGCACTATGTCCTATCTCCCAGTAAATCTGTGGTACACAGTAGTCTACCCATCCTTTATCTACCCATTTTATAACGTCGGCATAAAGGTCATCATAGTTTTGCAGACCTCTTGTGTCGCTTCCCATCTCAGGATCGTTACGTTTGTTACGATAAATACCGAAGGGAGACACGCCAAACTTAACCCATGGCTTAACCTCATGTATCGTCTTATATATTTCCTCCATAAACATATTGACGTTCTCACGACGCCAGTCGTTACGGTTGGCAATACCCTTGTCATTATACATTGAGAATTCCGCATCATCCTTTATCTTAGCTCCTGCCTCAGGATAAGGATAGAAATAATCATCAATGTGAATGCCGTCTACGTCGTAACGCTTCAGAATATCCTTAACCACATCACAGATATAATATCTGTTCATGGGATTACCCGGATTAAGGATGTAGAGATTGTTATATTCAAATATTCTGTCCGGATATTTCACTGCCGGATGAGTTACGGCAAGCGCAGTAGTACCTTTCGTCTTGGCACGGAAGGGATTAATCCACGCATGAAGTTCCATGCCACGCTTATGACACTGGTCTATCATCCACTGCAGAGGATCCCAGTAAGGATTAGGAGCCTTGCCCTGTACTCCGGTTAGAAAACGGCTCCATGGTTCTATTTTACTCGGATAAAGCGCGTCGCACTCGGCACGCACCTGAAAGATGATGGCATTAACGCCGTCTTTCTGCAATTCGTCTAACTGATATGTAAGGGTACGCTGCATAGCATCTCTGCTCATTCCCTGAAACTGACCGTTTACGCACTGTATCCATGCTCCTCTGAATTCTCTCTTGTTACTTATCTCGCGGGCACCTGCCGTAATCTCGGGAATCAAGAGCATTGCGAGCAATAAACATATCAAATATCTCTTCATTGTTTGTTTTTGTGTCAACTTTTCTGCGAAGATACAACTATTTTTATTAATCTCTGCGAATTAAACATATTATTTCAGATGTAGAAGGAATAAATGGCAGAAAAAGATTAAAAATATGGTAAAAATAATAATGGCACAACTTTTGTCGGAAAATTTACGTACATTTGCGATAAGAATATATTAACAAGGACATAACAACGATGCTAATAAATCAATTTTCCGAACGTCTGTCTCATATTCTCGCTTTCAGCCGCGAAGAGGCGCAGCGTCTCTGCAACAGCGAAGTGACTCCTGAACATCTGCTACTGGGTATTTTCAGAGAAAACTCTGAAGACACACGCGAGCTGTTCAGCGAACATGGGATAGAAATAGGCGAAATAAAGAAGGAAGTCGAAGACAATTTACGTAACACTGCCTCCGGGAATGTTATTAGGGATAATAACGTGCAGCTTAATTATGAGGCAAGCGAGGTTATAAAGCTCTCCATTGTTATGGCACGCGAACAGAACCTTCGCATTGTGGACGAGCAGCATCTTATGATGGCGCTGATGCGCGTAAACTTCGGCAACAGTTTTATTAAAAACATTTTTGATAGTAACAACATGAATTTCGATAACGTATTTGAATTTTATAAGCGTAAGACTAACATCCCTACTAACGGAATTGATCTTCCGGACGAAGATGAGGATGCAGAAGAACGCGAGGACTTCGGTAAGAAGGATTATGTTACCGACAAGGAGAATAAGAAGAACAGTAAAACTCCTGTAATAGATAATTTCGGTACTGACCTTACAAAGGCTGCCGCTGCCGACGAGCTTGACCCGCTTGTTGGACGCAGCATGGAGATTGAACGTATTACAGAGATTCTTTGCAGACGTAAGAAGAACAATCCTATTCTTATTGGTGAACCGGGTGTAGGTAAAAGTGCTATCGTAGAAGGACTTGCACAGCTTATTGCCAAGCACCGCACTTCGCCTATGCTCTTCGGCAAACGTGTCATTGCGCTTGACATGACGGCTCTCGTGGCTGGCACTAAGTACCGCGGTCAGTTCGAGGAGCGTATCCGTGCGCTGATAAAGGAACTGGAGCATAACCACGACATAATTATATTCATTGATGAGATTCATACTCTCATCGGTGCAGGTGCAACTCCTGGTTCTATGGATGCTGCCAACATTCTTAAGCCGGCTTTGGCACGAGGTACTATTCAGTGTATCGGTGCTACTACCATCAACGAATATAAGAAGACTATCGAAAAGGATGGTGCTCTAGAACGTCGTTTCCAGAAGATTCTCGTAGAACCAACTACAGTTGACGAAACTCTTACTATCCTTAATAACATAAAGGATAGATATGAAAAGTTCCATAACGTTACGTACAGTGATGATGCCATCAGGGCATGTGTAAAACTGACAGAACGTTACGTCAATGATCGTTTCTTCCCTGACAAGGCGATTGATGCTCTCGACGAGGCTGGAGCACGCGTACATCTGCGCAATGCTTCTGTTCCTTCTGAAATCGTTGAGGCTGAAAAGGAGCTTGCCGAGGTTAAGCGTCTTAAACTTGAAGCCGTTAAGAATCAGGACTTTGAACTTGCTGCCGATTATCGTGACAAGCAGACTACAAAGGAGCGTGAACTTGAAGAGATGAACCGCAGATGGACTGCCGGGGGCATCGGTACCCGTGAGACTGTAACGGAGAAGGATATGACAGAGGTTATTTCTGTTATGTCGGGAGTTCCTGTAAATAAGATGGCTGAGGCCGAAGGTAAGCGTCTTGCTGAAATGGGAGATGTTCTTAAAAATGAAGTTATCGCCCAGGACAAAGCCATCGACACCATGGTCAAGAGTATTCAGCGTAACCGTATAGGTCTGCGCGACCCGAACCGCCCCATCGGTGTATTCATGTTCTTAGGTCCTACCGGTGTGGGTAAGACTTATCTGGCCAAGAAACTTGCTAACTATATGTTTGGCAGCGATGATGCTCTGATACGCATAGATATGAGCGAATATACCGAAGCGTTCAATGTGAGTCGTCTTGTGGGCGCACCTCCGGGATACGTTGGTTACGATGAAGGCGGTCAGCTTACCGAGAAGGTAAAGCGTCATCCCTACTCCATCGTTCTGCTCGATGAGATTGAGAAGGCTCATGGCAATGTTTACAACCTGTTACTTCAGGTTATGGACGACGGACGTCTTACTGACGGTAATGGCACGAAGGTGGATTTCCGTAATACTATAATAATAATGACAAGTAATGCCGGAACACGTCACCTTAAAGAGTTCGGACGTGGCATTGGTTTCAATGCAACATCTCTTGATGGTGAAATAGATGAGGCTGGAAAGGAACATGCACGTGAGGTTATCAGCAAGAGTCTCAGCAAGCAGTTCAGTCCGGAGTTCTTAAACCGTATTGACGAAATCATCACATTCGACCAGCTTGACATGTCTGCCATTCGTAAGATTGTTGACATAGAACTTGGTAAGACTATGCGCCGCATGAACGAACTTGGATATAATATTAAGATTACAGACGCTGCAAAAGACTTTATGGCTCACCGTGGCTATGACGTTCAGTATGGTGCTCGTCCGCTGAAACGTGTAATCCGTCGTTACATCGAGGATGAGATGTGTAGTGAAATTCTTTCTGCCAGACTATCTAAGGACAACCTCCTTGTGGTTGATAAGAGCAGCGAAAAAGATGAACTAATTTACAATATTTCTGAGAATCAGATTACAGAATAGCATAAGCGTTTATTGAATATACAAGAGGTCCTGTAAGTAATTTCACAGGACCTCTTTTTTGTTTATCGTATTATATTTATGATTATCTGTTTATATATAGCATCTTCTATGTAAAACATTTAATATCAATTAGTTAATAGTATTATACAATAAATTGGTTCAACGCAAATAAATTAATCCAATATCCTTTTGCTGATTATCTTATAAGATGTATCTGACACATCATACCAATGAAAAACATACCAGCACAGGAACCTTTTATCTGTAAATAAGCACCAACCAATTACACGCAAAAAAGTTTACGAATACATGTATAATAGTTTGCTATTACTTATATGACAATTTGTAAATATACGTGTAACAAGTACGTCTGCTTTATAGTTAAGATGTACAGAAAAGCAATACATACAGTATGAACACACATACTACAATATATAAAAAAGCGACCAATGAATAAACATCAGTCGCTTTTAAGAAATATCTTCAGATAAAATTATTCTAATTCACCACTCTGGATCTTTGCAAGAGCCCTGCAAAACTGATCGGAACAACTTGTTCTCTTTGTTCCACAAGTAAGACCTTCGAGCTTAGCACGCACCTGATCGATTGTCATGCCACGCGTAAGAATCGAAATAGCCTTAAGATTGCCATCACATCCGCCTGTAAAATAAACATCCTCTATAATCTGTTTATCCATATCGACATCTATGTCAATCTGACTGCTACACACACCCTCAGGGGTAAAAGTGAAATGCTTTATCATTCTGGTTTCATTGTTGTGTAAACGTTCTGAACATCATCGTCATCTTCAAGAAGGTCTACCATCTTGTCGATTGTCTCACGCTGTTCGGGAGTAACGTCTACCTGATCCTTCGGGAAACGTGTGAACTCAGCACTTGTTACTTCGAATCCGTGTTCCTCGAGATATTTGTTGATTTCGCCAAAGCTTGTAACTTCACCATAGATAGATACTTCGCCTTCTTCATCGTCGATATCGTATTCGTCGTCTACTCCAAATTCGATAAGTTCGAGAATCAGTTCGTCCATATCAAGATCATCCTTCTTCTTGAAAGTGAAGACACACTTGTGGTCGAAAAGGAATGCAAGAGAGCCCTGTGTTCCAAGGTTTCCACCGTACTTGTTGAAGATAGCGCGAACGTTACCTACTGTACGTGTTGTGTTATCTGTAGCAGCATCAACGAAGATAGCAACACCGTGAGGACCGTAACCCTCGTATGTAACTTCCTTGTAATCACCCTTATCCTTGCTCATCGCATTCTTGATGGCACTCTCAACGTTTGCCTTAGGCATGTTCTCCTTCTTTGCATTCTGAAGGATTACACGGAGGTGCGGGTTAGTTTCGGGATCAGGACCGCCTGCCTTTACAGCGATAGAAATCTGTTTACCAATCTTTGTGAATGTACGGGCCATGTGACCCCATCTCTTCATTTTCGTAGCTTTACGATATTCAAATGCTCTTCCCATTGGAGTTAATTTTTTAATTATGCCGTCTCACGTCATTGACTTTACGTGAGACAGCGTTATTATTTTAGTTTTATATTATTATCTTAATTCGGCACCAAGTTTCTCTGTAAGATTCTTGATGAGCTTGCTCATTATTGCATCTATCTGCTTGTCGTTCAGAGTTGCCTTCTCATCCTGAAGAATGAAGTTTACTGCATAACTCTTCTTTCCGGCAGGAAGGTTCTTTCCCTGATATACGTCGAACAATTCAACGTTTCGGAGAATCTTGCTGTCTGTTTTACGTGCAATCTTCTCAATTTCTGCAAATTCGACCTTTTCGTCAACGAGAAGTGCAAGGTCACGGCTTACAGACGGGAACTTACTAATTTCCTTGAACAAGATATTGTTCTTCTTAGTCATCTGCATCAGCATAGTCCAGTTGATTTCAGCGAAATATACCGGGCTGTCAATTTCAAACTTCTTAAGAATCTTACCGCTGACGATACCAATCTTACAGAAGATGTCACGTCCGCGTTCGTAAGCAAGGAACTTAGAATAGATGTCGTTCTCTAACTGCTTAGATTCCTGCATGCTGTAGTTAGCACCCAGACGGCGGAAGATGTTTTCTACATAAGCCTTAAGTTCATAGAACGAACTGTCTTCGTCTGCATGTGCCCAGCTGCCACGTACGCGCTTACCAGTAAGCCACATACCGAGGTGATGTTCTTCTGTATATGCGTTCAGAGGCTTTTCAGCATCCTTCTTCTCTGCATTATAATGATAAACATTACCAAACTCGAAGAACTTCAGGTCAGGATTCTTACGCTTAACATTGTGCGAAATGCTCTCAAGACCACCGAAAAGCAGTGTCTGACGCATTACACCGAGATCCTGACTCAGCGGGTTCATCAGTTTTACGCAGTTTTCCTGCTTGTATGTATCTGTGAGTGTGTAGTATGAAACCTTTGTAAGAGAGTTGTTGAGGATTTCGTTGAAGCCGCAGCCTACAAGCTGTTCGCTTACGAGATTGCTCTGTCTGTGCTTTCTGTCCTCATCACCCTTAATTACGAGACAGCTCTTGAGCTGTGTAGGAATCTCTACATTATTATATCCGTAGATACGGAGAATATCTTCTACAACATCGCACGGACGACGTACATCGTAACGATACTTAGGAACGCTGAGACGGAGACCTTTCTCTGTCTCTTCCATAATCTTCATTTCAAGGTTTGTTACGATTTCCTTGATTGTATCGTTGCCGATCTCCTTACCTATCAGGTTGTTTACGTAATCGTACTTAAGATCAACTTCCCAGTTGGCAATAGGCTCCGGATAAACATCATTTATCTGCATTGACACCTTACCACCAGCGAGCTGCTGTACCATGATGGCAGCCTGCTTAAGTGCATAGATTACTCCGTCCGGATCGCACCCGCGTTCGAAACGGAATGATGCATCAGTGCTAAGACCATGACGGCGTGCACTCTTTCTGATCCATGTGGGATGGAAGTTGGCACTCTCAAGAACAACGTTCTTTGTTGTTTCGTATGTACCGCTGCCCTTACCTCCGAGAACACCAGCTATACACATTGGTTCTTCAGCGTTGCAGATGGCAAGGTCGTAACCTCCGAGCTTGTGTTCTTCGCCATCAAGAGTTACGAACGGTGTTTCCTCGGGCATTGACTTAACTACAATCTTGTTTCCCTTAACCATGTCTGCATCAAAGCAGTGGAGGGGCTGGCCGTATGCCATCATGACATAGTTAGTAATGTCGACGATATTATTCTTAGGATTGATACCTATAATCTGTAAACGGTTCTTAAGCCACTCGGGACTTTCTTTCACCTCACAACCTGTGATGCT
The DNA here is from genome assembly GCA_020026195.1 of Prevotella sp. Lineage (GTDB taxonomy): Bacteria > Bacteroidota > Bacteroidia > Bacteroidales > Bacteroidaceae > Prevotella. The sequence goes on along the minus strand of JAHHQW010000010.1, from coordinate 34,193 downwards.
TACACATGCATAACGACGGCAAGCCTCGTGGTTCTGAATCTCAACTTCGATAGGAAGACTTTCGTTATCTACCTTGAAGTCATCGCAAGAAGGTCTGCGGAGTTCTGTCTTATATCCGTTCTGCTTAAGCCATGCATAGAGGTCGCGTGCCACACCATAGTGAGACAGAGCGTCAGAACGGTTGGCTGTAATGTCTATTTCAATGAGCCAGTCACTTTCGAGGTTGTAATATTCTGCTGCGGGCATTCCCACCTTAGCATCCTCTGGAAGGACAATGATTCCGTCATGCGAGTCACCTACTCCGATTTCGTCTTCGGCACATATCATACCAAGACTTTCTACACCGCGGAGCTTAGACTTCTTAATTACGAACGATTTATCGCCATCGTAAAGAGTACAGCCTAAATCGGCAACAATAACTTTCTGACCTGCCGCAACATTAGGCGCACCACATACTATCTGCTGAGGAGTTTCTTTACCTAAGTCGACAGTTGTAATATGAAGATGATCAGAATTCGGGTGCATTTCGCATGTAAGTACCTTACCTACATACAGTCCCTTAAGTCCTCCCTTAATACTTTGTACCTCTTCCAAAGCGTCAACTTCGAGTCCTTCTGAAGTAAGCGCAGCACATAATTCCTGCGGAGTAAGGTCAAAGTCAACGTAATCTTTAAGCCATTTATAAGAAATGTTCATTATAATGATTTTTATTATATTCGAATTTAATGGCAAAAGTACTACATTTATGTCATATAGACAAAGAAACATTTAATTAAATGAAAGATAACAAAATAAATAAATGTTCACTGCTTGTTGCGTTATTTAAAATATGAGGAGATTATTTCCGTGGTCTGCACACGACTTACGAATACTTATGAATGAAATACCTACAGCTTATGATAGGCACTTTCGCAATCACAATAAATGAGTATTGAGTTATTGACATAAGGACATAAAATAAGGGCAGTACGGCTTCACAGTCATACTGCCCTAATACAAAAACATTATGAATTTTAAAATTTACGAACAATTATTTTATTGAGAAACATTGTCTTTGCATTTCTTACAATGTTTACACTTTCTGTCGCAATATCTTTCGCACTGCATCCTGATGTCATAGCCTAAGAGTACGCCCAGCATGAAATCCTCCTCGGGAGTGAGATCACTTAACGGACGGTCGACTATCAGTCGGATTGCAGATAAACATTCTTCTCTACCAAAGAACAGATTAATACTGTTGTCGCCACCCTTACGTACGATGTAATTTATATTCTGGCTCTCCAGACGCGCGATGGCAAATTCCTCGTACTTTTTGTTGAAGGTCTGCAGCACCAAATGACGTATACCCTTCTGGTATTCGTAAATATAGTTCATCAGAACCATCATATCGGCCGGTACAGCAGCAGTCTGTCTCATGATAGATAAATGTTTTTATTATAATGAAGCTTTGATACTTTCAACCCAATCATTGATACGACCTTCTGTCTGATCGCTCTCGTTCATATCGTCAAGTGCAAGACCAACGAATTCACCGTCGATTACAGACTCAGAGTCATCATAATGATAGTTAGAAGCAGGAACCTTACCAACGAGGTTGATACCTTTATCCTTAACTGCATTGTAGATACCAGCCATACCGCCGCAGAATGTATCACCGAAGCTTTCGCAGTCACCACAACCGAAGAGAGCTACTGTCTTGCCTTCGAGGTTAGCGTCTGCCAACTTATTAACGCCATCGTACCATTCATCCTGCATGTCACCAGCACCCCATGTAGAAGTACCGAGCAGAAGGTTGTCAGCGCCTTCGAGATCTTCTTTAGTTACGTCAGATACGTTGATGATATCTGATACACCTAATTTCTCACCAATTGTCTGTGCAATTGTTTCGCATGTTCCTGTTGAAGAACCGTATACAATAATTGTTTTTTTCATCACTTCTTGATTTCGTTAATAATTAATTGTTTTTACGAGTGCAAAGATACGCTGCAAAACACATATATGCAATACCTAAAAATGGGGGTTTTTACAAAATACCTAAATATGATGATACTTATTGTATATTACAAAATATCCGCCATCACACTGCTGCTGCATTTGTGACGACGGATATCAGATGTATCTCTATAATAAACCTCTGTACATATTATAATATGTTACTTGAGACATCCTATAATCTCATGTACCGAACTACATCCGTGATTATCAAGCCATTCGTTAATACCATCAATAACCTTTACCGTTACAGTTGGATCTATGAAATTGGCTGTTCCTATTTCAAGTGCGGTTGCACCTGCCATCAGGAACTCTATTGCATCGGTGGCATTACATATACCGCCAAGTCCTACCACAGGAATCTTCACCGCCTTTGCCACCTGCCATACCATACGCAGTGCCACCGGTTTTACGCACGGACCGCTGAGTCCGCCTGTTCCAATACTTAATGCAGGACGACGCTTTTCAATATCAATGGCCATTCCCATAAGAGTATTGATGAGCGAAACACTGTCTGCTCCTTCTGCCTCACAGGCACGTGCAATCTCTGCAATGTCTGTTACGTTGGGCGAAAGTTTTACGATAAGGGTCTTGTCATATCTCTTTCTTACAGCAGATACTACTTCAGCAGCACCTTTGCAAGAAACGCCAAAAGCCATACCTCCGTTCTTTACGTTAGGACAAGATATGTTCAGTTCGATAGCCGGGATATTATCAAGTTCATTAATGATTGATGCACATTCCGCATAATCATCTGGATTTGATCCACTGACATTAACAAGAATATTGGTGTTTATATCCTTTATCTGAGGATATATGTTATCACAAAAATAGCGAACACCCTTGTTCTGCAAACCAACACAGTTGAGCATTCCCGAAGGTGTTTCTGCCATACGGGGATAGTCATTTCCTTCGCGAGGTTTAAGGGTTGTTCCCTTTACGATGAAACCGCCAAGACGTTCCAGGTCTATAAAGTCTGCAAACTCAATGCCGTAACCGAATGTTCCGGATGCGGTCATTACCGGATTCTTAAGTTCGAGTTTTCCTATTTTTACTCCTAATTGTGCCATAACAGTTTCTTTATGTTAAATACCGGACCTTCTTTACATACACACACATTACCCTTTTCAGTTTTCTCAACACAGCAGAGACAAGCACCTACGCCGCATGCCATCTTGTTCTCAAGAGAAGCTTCGCATTCAACTGATGCTTTCATTGCAAAACTTGCTACGGCCTTCATCATGGGCTGAGGTCCGCATGTAGAGATAAAGTCAAAGTGTTCTGTCTGAAGTATAGAATGATTTGTAACAAATCCTTTCTCTCCCATAGAACCGTCTTCTGTAGTTACGAAAACTCTTCCGTATTTCTCAAACTCATCCAGCAGCAGAAGGTCTGATGCCTTACGAGCACCAAGAAGGAATGTAGGTTCTCCACCCATTTCCTTAATTTTACTGCCAAAATAAAGTAACGGTGCAACACCTACTCCACCACCTACGAGAAGAAATTTCTGTTCTTTTGTTTCAGGCATGGTGAATGTACTTCCTAAAGGCAGTACGCAGTTCAGTTTGTCACCAGCTTTCAGAGTACCGAGCTGACGTGTACCGTCGCCAATCATTGCAACCAAAAGCCATAGCTGGTTGTTACTTCTGTCAACAAAGTTGATTGAGATAGGACGGCGGAGGAATGTTGTCGGTGAATTATCGACACGCACTTCTGCAAACTGTCCCGGAAGCATTTCAGGGAGTGTTTCGTCGGATGTCAGCTTCAGCAGTATATATTTCTCATTAAGTTTTTCTGCCGAAACGACATCTAGGTCGAGCATATATTTTTTCATACTTTTCAGAAATTTCTGCAAAGATACACAAAAATTACATAACTAATATAATATAGGTATGCAATATGACATTTCTTTAATTTCAATAGTATTAACAATAAAAAAATGCCGATAGAAAATAGTTCTACCGGCATTATATTTTAAATAAAGGCTATCATTAAATAGCGAACTTACCTTTTACAGTATTTCCACCATATCTTACTTCGAATACATAAACACCTTTATTCAACGAACCTAAATAGATCTTACCATTTGCAACAGTATCCATTACTTTCTTTCCAGCTGCATCATAAATTGTTACCTTTGCATTTCCAGCAGCAGGAATATTGAGACACTTACCACCGAATGACACATTACCATCAGCATTTACATGTTCTATGGCTGTTACTTCTCTGATTGTATTCATAGGATACTTATAAAGACCGCTGACTGTTGTCATATCCGTAGACGGAGAGAAAATTACATTGTAGAGATATTCGCCACTTCTGAACGTCTTTGTAGGAGCTGCATACGCTACCTGACCCTGAGGACCATAGATTTCAGGATAACCATCTTTAATTGCATACCACTTTCCAGACTTTACGTCAAGTACATAAGCACCATCATTCTGCATACATACAAAGACGTAATTCTCATCACTATTCATTGTACGTACGTTCTTAGAAATAAGGCCCTCTGGTGAAGGAACATACTCCCAGTTCTCAAAATCTTTTGTCTTTTCAAGGAACGGTGCCTTTGGGTCATCGTTAGGACAGCTACGTCCTACATAAAGTTCTCCATTAATTATAGCATGTTCTGCCATAAAGTTACTATCGGTTCTCTTAAGAATCCAGTCATTCTCAGAATCTACATACTCATATACACAATACATTCCAAATGCATAGAGTTTGCCTTTAAAGTCAACAAGCTGATAGAGATTATCTGCTAAAACATATGTCTCTCCGCTTTCTTCATCAGTGTAATTATACTGCATTGTCTTGATTTCCGTGCGCTGCCATGTTTCTCCACAATCTTCAGAGAACATTACTCCACCACCGCAGAAATCACAGATAAACAGTTTACCATTATGTACACACATGTCATATGCTACGGTATAATCTGTTGCACCTTCATCCATTACAGGTGCTGCAGCCTCAGCGTAGCTAAATATCTGCCATGTTTTACCTTCATCGCCAGAACGTGCTATACATGCATTAAGTCCTATTGCATAAATGTATTTACCATCAGTTACTAAACGATTGTAACAATGGTCTTCAACTTCTGTCTTTGTCCATGTCTTTTCATCAGCAGATATATAAATACCTCCTGAATAATCAAACTGATAATCTGAAAGAAGCATGTTTCCATTAGGAGTTTTGTAAGCAGCATAACAAGCTGGCAATTCTTTTACCTGGGTCCATTGTGCACTTACGGTTGTTACACACATTAATGCTACAGCCGTCATGGCACATTTCTTAAAAAATTTGTAGTTCATGTTGTAAAATTATTAATTTATAAATATTTTAGACGTTTCAATACCATTCTTTGTTATCACTTTAACAACATAAATTCCATTACCAAGTTCTGTGTTGTTAACCTGTGTTCCTGCAATGTCGTATACACGGAAACTTTCGTAATCACCATCAACCACGATTCTTCCGTTATGAACAGAAACATTAACATCAGATGAATTAACGTTTTCAATACCATTTACATCAGAAAGGTCTTTACGTGCAGAATTAAGAACGTAACGATTATATCTGTCTTTATTTTTAGCTCCTCTTGTAAGGAAGGATACAGCATACATATTATTTACATCTTCGTCTTTGTCAAGTGTAAAGTTAAATGAACGAGAGAAACTTCCTGAATGCACATCAAGTTCTTCACCAAGCATAGGAGTGAGTGCCTGTGACAAGACATTGTGATGAATATACATTTTAGTTTCAGGATCACAATACTTATCCATTTCTTCCTGGCTAAGGAACTGCTGCATACTTGAATACAGTTCTTTCTTTACCAGATAAGTCGTAATATAAAGGTTTTCATTATCTGGAAGAACACCTTCCTCTATATTACCATTTACAATTACGGAACCTTTCTTTGTTGCCGGATCCACTGATGTTTCAATACCTACTTTTGCGAAAGTCGGCATTCCAATGGCAAAATCGTACATAGGACGTGCGAAGTCAGGGAATAAAATAGAAAACATCGGAGTGTAGCCAAACTTAACAGGCATATCTACATAATTCATTCTGTCAAGCATCATAACAGGCACTGTTACGAGAGAAGAATCGTTATCAACGATATCGAGTATGAGTTTTAAAGATTCATCATCACCAATTGACAAGTCATCACCAACATGATGCTTTACAAGAATCATATCATCCTCATAACCTTCGTATCCAGGCTTAAAGAACTCATTGTAATATTTCGGAGAAATGTTGATGTTTTCGGATTCAAAATATTCAATTATCGGAGTACGCTTATATTTATTAGCAACATCACGCGGCATAGTCATTACATCAAGAACAGTCTCTCCCTTTAATTTGTTAGCTTCACCATCTATTTCTGTAACCTTGAAAACAGTCTTTCCACTTCCAAGTGCTTTCATAGTACCACTTACGGTTCCTGTACATCCAGGATAAAGAGGATAAGGCAATGAGCATTCAGTTTCGTATGTTTTACCTTCGTATTCAAAATGAGCAATGACATTATACACTTCATTCATTCCATGATTCTTTATATCAAAATCAAAACGCGACTCTTCGTCAAGGACCTGCATTGTATAATAATTAGTTCCTACCACTTCGATAAGATTAAAGAACTTGTCGGTTGGTTCTGTTACCTTAGCCTGCATAGCTATTGAACCATATTCTGATGACATATCCGTCCATACTCTATTACCATTAGCATCCAACTCTCCTTCTCTCCATAACAGACAAGAGCCTTTTATCCCTTTCGGGTAAAATATAGGTATAGACTTTATATTTGCAGGAACCTGTACAAAATAGCCAATGTAAATATCCTGTGGATTTTCAGGAATTTCAATACTTGTATTAAGTTGTATTTCATTCCAACCAAATGCAAGTACACTTTCTGATGATGCCAAGTCTTCACCATTAATCTCTTTTCTTACAAAAATCTTACATTCTCCCGGTGTATCAAGATTAGACCATCCTATATTCAGTGCCGTAATCTTTGCACCAGCATAACGTTTTAGCATATCAGCCGTAATCTTTGCTGCACAACCGACAGTACCGTCGTTCTCTGACCCTGCAATACCATCGTACTGATATATTTGCCCTACAGATACATTGTATCCCAACATAATATATGATGGATCTCCTTCAGAAGTTACAGCCTGCGCTAATACTCGGTTATTAAAAAAAATGCTACATAATAGCAATAGCAAGTAAATCTTTTTCATAAAATATTTTATTTAATAGGTTTTTTAACACTTTCAATTACAAATATAGCAAATTATTCCTTTATAAAAAAATATAAAGACGAATAATTTGCTATATAAAAAATCTATATTAAAAAATTAATACAGACAGTCTTCTACAAACGAAAGAGGCAGCAGGTCTTTTATACTATCAATAACGAACACGCCTTTTGTTCCGTACAGATAAATTTTAATAGGAGACTTATAACGTTCTTCAACTTCAAGTATCACCTGACGGCACGAGCCACAAGGTGAGATTGGTTCATCAAGAAATCCGTTTGCATTACGAGCTGCAATGGCAAGAGCCTTTACTGGCTGATCGGGATAATTAGCCTGAGCAGCAAATATTGCGGTACGTTCGGCACATAGAGTTACGGGATAGGCAGCATTCTCCTGATTTGCTCCTATCACAACTTTTCCATTTTCAAGAATGAGTGCTGCACCAACATGAAAGTCAGAATATTTGGCATACGAATTGTTCGTGGCATCTTTTGCCTTTTCTACTAACATTCTGCCCGTTTCATCAAGTTCGTCCATGGAATACATACGAACTACAGACTGAATCTTAATCTCTTTCATCTTCTTTACTTTACAATTGTTGTATCTGTCGAAACCGAATCGGCTTCATAACATCCTATGTCATTACGCTTTCTTATTATACCATCAAGGTCATCGGCCGGCATCTTAGAAATATCAGCTCCGGCTATAGCCTTTGATGTAGGAGATAAATGGAAATCATATTTTTGTTTGTCTCCGTCTACAAGGATGAAATGCTTCTTTCCATACCTTATGGTATCCTTGACATCGGCCCAGACATTATTTATAATATTAAAAGTATCTTTTTCAATTGCTGGAGTACGCAGCACACAATGGTCGAATATATAATTATGAGCCACCGACTCATCTTCTCCTTGATAGAACATTATCACATCATCAGAATATCCGGTTACAAGAGAATTAACCATATTCAACTTTAACAGAGGATATGCTATCTCACCTATCATATTAGTATATGTAAGCGCATTGCCACGGTCGGCACTGAACGGATAAAACTGAGCGATGGTACAGTTAATTACATCTACATCACCACCTGCTACATAAAGACATTCGCCTCCAGAATTTGTTATCTGACAGTTAGTTAGCTTTACTTTCGAATTTGTAAGACTGACATTATCCCTGCTACAGTTATGAACTATCGTCGATGTCATAGTAAGTTTTACACGGTCTACTGCTGAAGAATCACAAACTACTCCTTGCGAAGCACTATGAATGTCAGCATGACTGATGATATTATCATAAGAAGACTCACGGAAAGTAATACCCTTCCACTGTCCGCTTACCTCATCGTAACTTAAATAATCGAACATATTATCCAGACGGTCACCACGCATAACTACAGGATTTCCAGGTGCACCTTCGGCTATAAGTCTGCCATATACTTCTATTCCTGCTCCAGGATGGAAATACAATGTAGTACCGGGATTAACACGCATTACGGCTCCACTGTCAACTTTAATTCCTCCATAAATAATGATAGGCTTATCAGACTTGACCACAGTATCTCCTGTAATTACGAGGTCATGCTTTATGTCAGCATCCCATGAATCGGCAGCAAGAACTACCTCCTGCTGTACCCCACTCTCAAGCATGAATATCAGTTTATCCTGCAGATGTTGCGGAGTCAGTTTACCATTTTCTGGCGAAGTAAGTTCCACGAACACCATAATACTATCGTTCTTACGTATCTCAACATCAGATGTCATATAACCATTTACCTTTCCGAGATACGTTCCGTCCACATTAACACGGAAACCGGTCTGATTGCCACGCTCAAGACGAATCTTAGAACATCTTATACCGTCACCAGACTTATTGTAGACTTTGAATATCTTAGTTCTGGTTGGAACGGTAGAGAACACTGTATCAAGATGAAGTGTATCTTCAGAAAACGTAAGTTTATGAGACGAAGAGATTGTAAAAGAATCATCGTCCTCACATGCTGCAGCAATAAAAAGAGCTACCAGCAGATATAATATATTTCGTAACTTTTCCATTTAATATATAACGAATATCGCTGCCTTATATTATAGGTCAATGCAAAATTAGTATATATTTTCATGAAACGCATGTATATTCGTGTTAATAACATGTATAAAATTAACGTATGTGTAAAAAAACATGTATTTTTGCAGCCGATTAATAAAAAACAAAAAATAAACAATGAAAAAATTATTTTTGTTCGCAGTAATGCTCGTATCAAGCTTTGCTGCAAGTGCACAAAACTTTCAGGTTCATTACGATTTTGGTGAAGCGCTCTATGATGAACTTGGTTCAAGACATGGTTTAACAACAACAATGGAAATGTACAAGCCCGACAAGTACGGTGCTACATTCGGCTTCATCGATCTTAACTACAAGCGCGACGGTGCAACTGCAGCTTACATGGAGATTTTCAGAGAGATTTCATTAATGGACAACAACAAGATTGCTGCTCATTTCGAATATAATGGTGGTCTCGCTTCTAACGATTTCTTTGGTGTAAATGGTTATACATATACAGGAGCAACACGTTTCCAGCATGCTTTCATGACTGGTGCTGCTTACAACTGGCACAACTCAGACTTCTCTAAGACATGGAGCCTCATCCTCGAATATAAGTACTACATGAGCCAGAAGAAGTATCACAATGGTGCATTCAGCGGCTTCCAGGCTACAACAACATGGGGACTGAACTTCTGCGAAGGTATGTTCTCATTCCTCGGTTTCGCCGATGTATGGTACGACCAGCGTGTAAACGGCAACTGGATCTTTGTATCACAGCCTCAGTTCTGGTTCAACCTCAACAAACTTGACGGTCTTAAGGATTTCAACCTCAGTATAGGTACAGAGGTTGAGCTCAGTAACAACTTCATTTGGAATGACGAAGGAAAGAACAACAAATTCTATGCTATTCCGACACTCGGAGCAAAGTGGACTTTCTAAGATAACTGCCTTTAGGTAATTATATAGTGAAAGGTGGAGAGTAAATGTACACTTACTCTTCACCTTTTATTGTTTTTTTAATAATAATTCATGTCATGACAGAGCAGGAAAGAATTAAAGAATTAAGGGATTTACTTCATCAGCACAACTATAAATACTACGTTCTGAACACACCCGAAATATCGGATATGGAGTTCGATATGGCAATGCACGAGCTACAGGATCTTGAGGCCAGGCATCCTGAGATGTACGATGCCTATTCGCCCTCACAGCGCGTAGGAAGCGACCTCAACAACGAGTTCGTACAGGTTACGCATAAGTACCCCATGCTCTCGTTGTCAAATACTTACAGCGAGGAAGACGTCTCTGACTTCTACGACAGTGTAAAGAAACTTCTCGGTGGCGAGGAATTTGAAATATGCTGCGAGATGAAGTACGACGGTCTTTCCATCAGTCTGACTTATGAGCATGGCAAACTGGTTCGTGCAGTGACACGTGGCGACGGCGTTCAAGGAGACGACGTTACAGAAAACGTTAAAACCATCAGATGTATTCCGCTCGTGCTTCCCGGTAAAGGTTATCCCGACAAATTTGAGATTCGCGGTGAGATTCTTATGCCGTGGAGCGTGTTCGAGAAACTTAACGAAGAACGTGAGAAGGCCGAAGAACCTCTGTTTGCCAACCCGCGTAATGCAGCCAGCGGAACACTGAAGAGTAAAAACTCCGCAACAGTTGCGCAGCGCCATCTTGACGCATTTCTCTATTATCTCTTAGGCGAGGAACTCCCTGCCGACGGCCATTACGAAAACCTCATGGAAGCAGAGAAGTGGGGATTCAAAATAAGTCAGGGAATGCGCAAGGTAAAGACCAAACAGGAGATATATGATTTCATAAATTATTGGGACACTGAACGTAAGAACCTTCCAGTTGCAACCGACGGAATAGTTTTGAAAGTGAACTCGCTAAGACAGCAGAAAGCTTTAGGATTCACGGCAAAGAGTCCACGCTGGGCAATAGCATATAAATTCAAAGCCGAAAGAGAACTAACCCGTCTGCTTGACGTTACTTATCAGGTAGGACGTACAGGAGCCGTAACACCCGTTGCAAACATGCAGCCGGTACAGTTAGCCGGTACAGTAGTAAAGCGAGCAACACTTAATAACGAAGACTTCATCCGCAGTTTCGACCTGCACATCGGCGATTACGTATATGTAGAAAAAGGCGGAGAGATTATTCCTAAGATTGTAGGTGTAGAAAAATCAAAACGTCCGGCAGATGCAAAGCCCGTAGAATTCATTAAGACATGTCCAGTATGCGGCACACCGCTGATAAGATACGAAGGAGAGGCTGCCCACTACTGCCCTAACGATGCCGGATGCGCACCTCAGATAAAGGGACGTATTGAGCATTTCATATCACGTAAGGCAATGAACATAGACAGTATAGGTCCTGAAACTATCGACGACTTCTATAACCGCGGACTGATACATAATGCAGCTGACCTATACGAACTTAAGGCTGAAGATATTAATGGCGACGGACGACGCGAGAAGACTGCCACAAACATACTTACAGGAATAGAGAATTCTAAACAAGTACCTTACGAGCGAGTAATTTTTGCCCTCGGCATCAGGTTTGTAGGCGTAACGTCTGCCAAACTCCTTGCATCTAAGTTTAAAAACATTGACATGCTTGCATCTGCATCTGCCGACGAACTGATGAGCGTAGACGGTATTGGCGAGGTGATAGCTAAAAGCGTTATAGACTATTTCGCAAACGAAGACAACAAGGAATTTGTTAATCGTCTACGTTCTTACGGACTTCAGATGGAGCGCAGTGCTGAGGAAGAAGCTGCAAAAACAAATATCCTCGAAGGAATGAGTATTGTGATAAGCGGAGTCTTCGAGCATCACTCACGCGACGAATACAAAGCCATGATAGAACAAAACGGAGGAAAGAACGTAGGCAGCATAAGCGGCAAGACATCATTTATTCTTGCCGGAGCCAACATGGGACCATCCAAATTAGAGAAAGCCCAGAAGTTAGGCATTGAAATTAAGACAGAAGACGAATTTTTATCTATGATAAAGAAAGGATAATTATGATGAATATTATTATTTCTGACGAAATGCGCCAGATTTGTCCTATCTTTGCAGGAGCAGCAATATCTGCAAAGGTTAAGAACACAGAGTATTCTGAAAATCTGTGGAAAGAAATAGCAGAACTTGGTGAGGAATTTAAGAGCAAATACACTCCCGACGACATCAAACTTATTTCGGGTATCGAGGCCACACGCCACATCTATCGTGTGTGCGGAAAAGACCCCAGCAGATACCGTCCGTCGGCAGAAGCTTTGATACGCCGCATACTAAAAGGAAAGGAACTATATAAGGTTGATACAATGGTAGATCTTATTAATCTTGCTTCAATGAAATTTGGTTACAGCATCGGAGGATTTGATGCCGACAAGTTCAAGGGCGATACACTTACGTTAGGTGTAGGCAAGGCCGGCGAACCATACGAAGGTATCGGACGCGGAATGATTAACATCGAGGGACTGCCAGTGTATCGCGATGCCGAAGGTGGCGTAGGAACCCCTACAAGCGACCATGAGCGCACCAAGATGAACCTTGACACGACAAACACTCTGATTATAATCAACGGCTACGACGGAAACAGAGAAACAGTGCGTGCCAATGCAGAATATATACAGGAACTATTAAAGAAATACGCCGAAAGCGATGGCGGCGAAATAATGGAATTTTAATATTAACATAAACAATTAAATTACCCAAAATGAAAAGATTTGGATATTTTTTGGCTGTAGTATGTATGGCGTCGGGCATTCTGTTCAACACATCATGCAGCAAACCAGAAGAAAAGACAGACGACCTCACACAGTTTGTCGATCCGTTTATCGGAACCTCCGGACACGGACACGTGTTCCTCGGAGCTAACGTACCTTTCGGTATGGTACAGCTCGGTCCTACACAGTATAAGCAGGGATGGGACTGGTGCTCAGGTTACCATTACTCAGACTCACTTATAATTGGTTTCGGACATCATCACCTCAGCGGTACAGGTATCGGTGACTTAGGCGACGTGGCACTGCTTCCAGTTGCAGATACAGCACAGGTAGAGCTTAAGTTCAGTCACGACAATGAAGTATGCCGTCCCGGTTATTATTCAGTTGTTGCCGATAATGGTATAAAGGCAGAACTTACGGCAACAGCACGTACAGGATTCCACCGTTACACATTCCCCGACAGCATTAAGACCCCTATGGTACGTCTTGACCTTGTCCAGGGTATCGGATGGGACTCTCCCACTTCATTTAAGATTAACGTTGAGAACGAAACAACAGTTTCAGGTTTCCGTATGTCTGAAGGATGGGCAAAAGACCAGCGCGTTTATTTCGTAGCCGAATTCTCTGAGCCCATGAAACTTGAAAGAAAAGATGGCGAATACCTCGCAGTATTCTCTGCCAAAGGTAAGGAACTTACCGTAAAGATAGGTGTCTCTGCCGTAAGCATAGATAATGCAAGAGAGAACCTTAAGTTCGAACTCACAGGCAAGTCATTCGACAACACAGCCCAAAGTGCCAAGGAAATGTGGAACAACCAGCTTGGTAAAGTAAAGGTTGAGACAAAGAGCGTAAAAGACAAACGTATATTCTATACAGCACTCTATCACAGCATGATAGCTCCAGCCCTCTTCAGCGATGTAAACGGCGAATACCGTGGTGCTGACGGCAAGACATACAAGAGTGAACTTAAGAACTATACCATCTTCTCGCTGTGGGACACATATCGTGCCGCACATCCTCTGTACACTCTCATTTTGCCTGAAATGCAGAGCGACATAGCAAACACATTCCTTAACATCTATAAGCAGCAGGGACGTCTGCCGGTATGGCATCTCGTAGGAAACGAGACCGACTGTATGATCGGTAACCCTGGTATTCCTGTTCTTGCCGACATTTATCTCAAAGGATATAATGTTCAGCGCGAACGTGTATTCGAAGCTGTAAAGAACACTGCCATGGGCGATGACCGTTCACTCAACCTTCTTAAAGAATACGGATATATCCCTTACGACAAGGACACTCTTAACGAGACTGTAGCCAAGGGTATGGAATATGCTCTTGCTGATGCCTGCGTTGCCAAAGTTGCTAAGAAGATGGGCAAGGACGATGACTACAAATATTTCTACGACCGCAGTATGTCGTATAAGAAATACTTCGATCCCGAGACACGTTTCATGCGTGCACTCTCTTCAGACGGTAAATTCCGCGAGCCATTCGATGCCTTTGCTTCAAAGCATCGTGCCGACGACTACACAGAAGGCAATGCATGGCAGTATCTGTGGCTTGTTCCCCACGATGTTGAAGGACTTGTAGAACTTCTTGGTGGCAAGGAGAAATTTGCTGCAAAACTCGATTCTCTCTTCACTATTGAAGGAAACATGGGTGATGAGGCTTCTCCCGACATTACAGGACTTATCGGTCAGTATGCTCACGGAAACGAACCCGAACATCACGTAATCTACCTTTATGATTACATCGGACAGCCAGAGAAGACAGCACGTCTTGCACGTCACATCATGACAACACTATACAATGATACTCCCGACGGACTCTGCGGTAACGAAGATGTCGGTCAGATGTCATCATGGTACGTTCTTTCTGCAATGGGACTCTATCAGGTAGAACCCGCAGGAGGCAAGTATATGTTCGGTTCTCCCCTCTTCGATAAGATAGAAATGAAGGTTAAGAACGGCACATTCACTATCATTGCACACGACAACAGCCCCGAAAATGTTATCGTAGACCATGTAGTTCTCAATGGCAAGCCCTACGACAAGAACTACATCGAATTCAAGGATATCGCATCAGGCGGTACTCTCGAGTTCTTCATGAGGAAATAATTCTAAGTATTTATATGGGAATATGGCAGTTGCAGTTGCCGTATTCCCTTTTATTTTAAGGTAAAATGAGAAAGATATTTTTATTATTTGCAGCTGCCATTATCTCTGTTTCATCGTCAGCGCAAATAACAGTTACCCGCAAAGGGAAGGCGGAGGCGCGTATCGTATGTGCCGACGATGCCAAGTCTACCAAAGATGCAGCAGCTTATTTTGCTGACTTTACAAAACGTATTTCTGGTGCCGAACTGAAGATTACCCATGACGAGAAGGTGCGTAAGGGTGATATAGTTTTAGGTTCGACAGCCCCTGCCGCAGGTGATGACGGATTCGTCATTACATGTAAGGACGGCATATTAAACATCCGTGGTAACCAGCGCGGTGTAGTTTACGGTGTTTGTGACATCTTTGAGAAGTATTTCGGAATGGATTATCTTGCCGCAGACGTTTGCAACTATGACAAGAATCCGGACATGAAACTGCCGTATATCAATGACATACAGACACCGGCATTCTCTTTCCGTCAATGTTTCAGTCCTGGTGACGAGGATAAGACATTCGTAGACTGGTTCCGTCTGGAACATCACAAGGATCTGTTCATCAACGACTATTTCGTTCATACATTCAACAAGATAATGCCTTCATCGGTATATGGCAAGGAACATCCGGAGTATTACTCGATGATACGCGGAAAGCGCCAGCCCGGTGACCACAGCCAGTGGTGTCTTACCAATCCGGAAGTTTTCGAGGTTGCATGCAGAGAACTTGATAAGATTTTTGCAGCACATCCCGAAGGAGACATCATCGCAGTAAGTCAGAACGACGGTAACGATACTTACTGTACCTGCGACGAATGTAAGAAAGTGTACGAGGAGGAAGGTGCCGTGAGCGGTGCTTATGTACGTTTCCTCAATAAGCTGGCAGCTCATTATCCCGACAAGAAGTTCATTACTCTTGCCTATCTCTTTACGATGGACCCTCCAAAGCATGTAAAACCTGCATCTAACGTGTACATCATGCTCTGTGACATTGACACCAAGCGCGAAGTACCTCTTACAGACAATGCATCCGGAAGACATTTCGTAAAGGCTATTGAGGGCTGGTCTGCCATTACAGAAAACATTTTCGTATGGGACTACATAATTAACTTTGATAACTGTGTAGAGCCGTTCCCCAACTTCCACATCCTTCAGGACAATGTACGTCTGTTCCACAAGCACAATGCTAAGATGCTGTTCGAACAGTCATGCAGATCTATCGGTACAGACATGGTTGAACTGCGTACTTACATTCTCTCAAAACTCATGTGGAATCCCGAAGCAGACGTAGACTCTCTTACAAAGCATTTCTTAAAGGAATATTATCACGAGGCTGCTCCTTACATCTACCGTTACATTAACATCATGCAGGGTGCACTGCTCTCTTCTAACAAGGAACTGTGGATTTACGACTCCCCCATCACACATAAGGACGGCATGTTCAACAAGAATCTGATGAAGACTTACAACAAGCTGTTCGATGCTGCCGAAGAAGCTGTTAAAGACAAGAAAGATGTCCTCGACAGAGTACGTCTGTCTCGTCTACCGCTTCAGTACACTGAACTTGAGATTGCGAGAACAGAGAAAATTGATGATGCGGAAGAACTGAAGTCTAAGGTTATGCTGTTCCGTGAACGCTGCAAGTTATATAACGTAACGACACTTAACGAACGCAACAACAATCCGCTTGATTATTGTGACCTCTACTTACAGCGTTACATTCCTACAGGAGAAACCAACTATGCATTAGGTGCTAAGGTAAGCTACAGCATAAATCCAGGAAAACGTTACCAGCCTATTGCCGACACTGCACTTACAGACGGACTTTATGGTGGTACTACATTCGTTGAAAGCTGGGTAGGCTGGGAAGGTATTGACGGAGAATTTACTTTGGACTTAGGTAAGGAATACGACATTACTACTATCAATGCAGACTTCCTCCATCAGTTAGGACAGTGGATTCTCGAACCCGAATCAGTAACTTATTCTGTATCTACAGACAACAAGACATTCACCGACTTCGGAACACATAAGTTCAAAGAAGACCGTGGCATTCAGGTTAAGTTTGTAAACGGAAAGGTTGAAAGACAGCAGCCTGTAAAGGCTCGTTACATAAAGGTTTATGTAAAGAGCATAGGCAACTGTCCGTCATGGCATTACGGCGTAGGATATCCCGCATGGTTCTTTATTGATGAAATAACAGTTAAGTAGACATTATGAAACATCAGATAGCAGCATTATGTGCCATGTTCTGTCTCACAACATCGGCACAGGCTTATAACGACGGTAGCGAAATAAAACCCGTATCGCTCGAAAGCAAGCGTCCTCCGGTGGAGAAACGACTGTTCAGGAGCAAGGTCATAGAACGTCAGATTGAGAAAATTCAGAAACAGCTTAAAGACCGCCCGTACCTTCTGTGGATGTTTACCAACTGTTTTCCTAACACTCTCGACACTACGGTACATTACCGCACTACAGAGGATGGTGACGATGATACATTCATCTACACTGGCGATATACACGCCATGTGGCTACGCGACTCAGCTGCACAGGTACATCCCTACGTTCAGTTTGCTAACCAGGACGAGGCTCTCAAGAAGATGATACGCGGACTTATTCTGCGTCAGTTCAAGTGCATAAACATCGACCCTTATGCCAACGCCTTCAACGACGGACCGCAGCAGAGTCCGTGGCATACTGACAATACTAAGATGCTACCAGAGGTATTTGAGCGTAAGTACGAAATCGACTCGCTCTGCTACCCCATCCGCCTTGCATACGATTATTGGAAAGCCACAGGCGATGCATCTATATTCGGTAAGGAATGGCTGGCAGCCGCACACAACATAGTAAATACTTTCATAGAGCAGCAGCGTAAGGAAGGTGTAGGTCCGTATCGTTTCCTCAGAGTAACCGACCGTCAGCTGGATACTCTCCATAATGTAGGTATCGGATGTCCGGTAAAACCCGTAGGACTTATTGCTTCGGCATTCCGTCCGTCAGACGATGCAACGACATTTCTTTTCCTCGTTCCGTCAAACTTCATGGCTGTTACCACGCTCCGCAAAATGGCTGAGATTCTTACAGCAGTAAACTCTGACAATAAGTTTGCAGGCGAATGTACAGCCCTTGCAGATGAGGTTCACGATGCACTTATGAAGTATGCCATCTACGACCATCCAAAATATGGTAAGATTTATGCTTACGAAGTGGACGGCTTTGGCAACCAGCTCATTCAGGACGATGCAAACGTTCCGAGTCTTCTCGGCATGACATACTTAGGTGATGTTCCTGCCGATGATCCTATCTATCAGAATACACGTCGCTTTGTGCTCAGCGAAGACAATCCTTATTTCTTCAAAGGTGCTGCCGGCGAAGGTATAAGCAGTCCGCACATCGGACCTATGAACATGATATGGCCAATGAGCATCATCATGCGTGCACTGACGGCTAACGACCAGAAAGAAGTGGACTACTGCCTTGAAATGTTAGAAAAGACCGACGGAGGCACAGGATTCATTCACGAATCGTTCAACAAAGACAATCCCAAAGAATTTACACGCGAGTGGTTCTCATGGGCAAACACTCTGTTCGGCGAACTCGTAATGAAACGTTACGGTAAGTAACATCTGACATACTATATAATAAGAAGGATGTATTTCACGATACATCCTTTTTTATGCCTTTTAGTAACACCTTATTGTGAGAAAAAGCACCTTTGATATATGAAATAGTTTTATTTTTTATACTTTTGCATGCAGTAAACAAAAATTAAAATGAAGAAATTATTATTATCTGCCATAACACTCATAATATTTGTGTCGTGCGCGGAAACCCTTAACGACAAGGCAGAGGCCTTAATAAAGGATGACATGAAACGTACTCTCGTTAATCCGAAAAGCTACAAAGCGATAGAAACAAAGACAGACAGTGCCTTTGCACCACAGGATGACCCTCTGCTCTACTCGCTCATGCTCGACATTGCTCGCGAGAACATCACCATATCTGATGCAGAAAGTACAATCGCAGAATTTAACGACAACATGATAAATGCCGAAAACGGCATGAAAATGGCTCTTAAAGAGAAAAGAAAAAACTATAAGGACGATTATAATAAATTCAGCAAGATATATGATACCTGTAAGAGCGGAAAAGAAAATGTTGAGCTTATCCGCGACAGTATAAGCAACCTTATTGGCAATAAACTGGAACAGATAAAAAAACGATTAAATACAACGAACCAGTTTATAGGCTATAAATCTATTCACAAATACAGTGCCGAAAACGTAAGCGACACAGAACTGAAAGACAGTTGTTTCTATCTTTTCGACAAAGACATGAAGAAAGTAGTACTTTCACTTCCGCTTCAGCAGTACCGCTCGCTCACAGAAACTCTTAATGTCATTAGAGAAGGAATAGAATCGACCGAAGAAGATTCTATTAAATAATGGCATAAATACATGTAGGATTTATTTTCGTCTGTCAAAGAAACGAGAATCTTTCTCACGTTAGATTGAAAACTTCTACACGTATTACTATAAACAGCCATACGTGACTTTACAAACGTTCTTACGTGACATAAGAACACGACATATACACAACGAATTATCAATACATATATACATAAAAAGCCGTCCGCTGATACGGACGGCTTTGAACTTATATCACAGATATGATGTTTTAATATTAGATATTTAAAGAATGCCGTTTATTATATACTGTGATTTGAGTCTTCTACAATACACTTTCGCATTTACTTCTTTATATAACAGATTACCTTTTCAGAAGTATTAATACCAGTCATCAGAACATCGGCATTATGTCGGCATTATCTTTCTTAACGGCACTGTCAGCTTCATCAGACTCCTGACTTGCAGATGTATCTGACATAAATCCAGTCATCGGCAGAGGACGAGAAGCTATCCGTGTGTTGTCAGCCACAACATCCTTCCACAAAGGCAGCGAAGGATTTATATCGTTTTCGAAAAATTTCATAGCCTCTTGAGAAACCTTAAGCACTTCGAGAGTCTTGGCATCGTCGGCAAAATCTTCTTCTACACAATAATCATTTTCCTCGTCAGTATCAATATTAAACTTCTGAGGTGTATATGAGTAACTATTAAAACGTTCCGCAAAATTCCTACGTCCCTTGTCTATCATTTTATCAAGGTACGCTGCAAGTTGTTCATCGGACATATTTTTACGTTTATTCATAATCTTTTCCTTAAATCATTTGTAATACACTGAGGCTTACACCAAATTAATAAAACATTCTATGCCACAATAACAAATACACTGCACTATATTGCAACGCACCCACTGATGAGGCACTACCGTAAGAAAACCTTTTAAGGATTTCATTGGCACATATTTTAGAAGTCTTACTTACCATAACCCAGCATTTCCATTTGTTTCATTACATTCTTTTTGGCACGATTGTAGCGTGTATAGACATAACCGGCAAACTGCTTATCATTAGTAGCAGCAGTGTTAAAAGTACCTTCATGCTCCATGAATTCTTTGGCTTCAAGCAGTATGTTACCTGGCTTCTCTCCATCTATAAGAATCCTCTGAAGAAGAAATTTATCAAGAGGAGGCATATTTTTCATTATTTTATTTACATCTTCCATGACAAAGACTGAAGAATCAGCAGATAAGGTCTCTCCATCATTAAATCTTATTCCTTCGTCTAATGTCATGTCATCCCTATCATGCTTACGCTGAAAATAACGTGATGCAATGATGGTGATGTAAGAGTTAAGCGAACATGTAAACTTAAATATTTTCAGTTTATGCCAGTCGTCGGCAGACAAGTACTCATAGAAATCTCCTATGAGTTCTTCTGGTTCGAACTGCCGTTCCTTAAAATAATACTTACCTATATAGGTAAGGGTTCCTCGGCAGTGTACGAAGAAGAATTCACTTATCATTCTTTCATCATTAGCAATCAGTCTGTTTACTATCTCTCTGTCTGACATTACTTTCTATCTTCTGTATTAGTGTGTCCCTGGGTATTTGTTATTCAATAACGCATTCAAAAGTAATAAAATGAATGTTAATATGCAAATGTTTATAGTATATTATTAATGAACGGAATGAAAAACCCCAGAAGATTATTTATTCTTCCGGGGCGATTGTATGTGTGTTATTGAAACACTTTTATTCTATTACTTCAAAGTCTGTTCCGTCTACATAATATTCAGAAAAAGCATCTCTGTTATTATCCTTCATCCATTTGCGCATACTCTGTATGGCCTTTGCCTCAGAATCGCAGTGGTCGGCACCTTCTTTTTCAACCTTCTCTGCAAGCTGCTGTTCCATTGCCTTTATTTCTTCTTCTGAGATAAACTTCTCGCGGAGTGTTCCCTTTACGGCAATCTCTGAACCTGAGAGTTCGCGGTTAAATCCTCCGATGTTTCCCTTTGCTTCAACTCGCATTGTGAGCGACGGGTCTTTTCCTAAGAGGAAACAGCGGCGACCTGAATGTGTACATGTATGGTCTACAATTCCACGAATGACAATTTCCTTGTCTACGTATGCCGATGCACTGTCGAGGATGTCCTCAAGATACATAGCCTTGTCTATATTAACTACGGGTGTTTCTTCTACTGTCTGCTTTTCAGCAGTCTTACCGCCACACGATGCCAGTGTAATCATCATCACTGCGGCTGCTAAATAAAAAATCTTTTTCATAATGTTATTTTATTACTAATTTTCTTCATAAGGAGGCAGGAACAGCAGAGTCAGCAGACCTGCAAGTCCTGTGGGTATAAGGTAGAACGCCATTATCTTACGACGACGTACTGGCTCTTTCTGCCAGAATATCATGAGCAGCAATGCAATGATAATGTTAAGTGCCAGTGCTCTGTATGACAAATCTGTGAAATAGAGCGAGATGTATGCATTGTTCTCATTTTCTAACGATAATGTTGTAAGGAACAGCCAGGGAGATACTTCGTCCCAGAGAGATGTCTTCTCGTCCATATGGAACTGTGACACTTTCTTCAGATTATCGCTGTGAAGGGCATAAACATTCATACCATCCTCGTTTGTGACACGTACCGTCCAATAAAGCATGTTACCCATAACGGTGAGATCTTCTTTATTTATGTCGAATGGTGGGATGTCCATCTTTACAAAACGGTAATCTCCTCCGTCGCTCTCAATGATACCCGTCTCACCTTTCTTACCAAACACGAAACCATAGAAACGTTTGTCGGGAACTTCCATCATGGTAAACCATTCAACATCTATCTTACTGCTTATTCCGGTGTTCTTAACAAACGGACGGCCATTGACCATCTTAAGATGGAAGAGTTCTCCCTTGTTGTCAAGACAGAAATAACCTTCTTCGTAAGGCTTGCGCGTAGTCGGATTGCCCCAGAACTTCTTTACCGGGAATTCAAAACCTTTACGCTTCATAGCCTCTGTAAAACGATTGCTCTTCTGTTCATTCACCTGATTAGTCTCTGCATCTATGAACGTAATCTTATCGTCCATGCGGAAATAATCACCTGGAAGAGTAAGGTTCAGACGCTTCGGCATAGCCTCGAGCAGAACACCCATTTCGGGCTGCGGAGCATTGAGCATAGAAGGATAATAACGATATATCACCTGTTTCATACGAATGACTTTCGGGTCTATCGGCTGTCCCTCTATAGAGTCAGGCAGACGTCCGTCCATCATAAGCTGACGGAAATTGAGCATAGGTATGATAGAATCGTATTCTGAACGCGGATATCTGTTGCCGCGTATATCAGAAAATGAATCCTTGTCGTGTATGAAATCAATAATACACAGTTCCTTAACTGTAGAACTGTAATATACTAAAGGATAGTTTTTAGCTTCATCTGTCATCTTCTTAATCAATGAAGGCAGCACCCACATGGAAAGAAGCGTAGTGATTACTGCTAAAAACGCATATGTAAGTTTTGTATGTTTCATTTCTTCATCTGTTTATTAGATAACACCATGTTTGAAACGCATAACGGAATAGAACGGCAGCATGAATGATACTATAAGTATTACTGCCATTGCCAATACGAAATGCATATATGCCCCTGCATACTGGGCTACTGAAAATACTGAGATAAGTGCCACGGCTACAAATGTATTCAGAACTCTCTGACGCCAGCCTGGTTCAAAGCATATCCACGATACCAGTCCGTAAGCTGAGAGTCCGGCTACGAAAGCAGGAATAAGTCGTGACAGCTGCATCTCCGTAATCTCCATCGGGAATATAACAGACAGTCCTACTGCGTATGCTATCATTGAAAGACCAAATATGATTATAAGTATCATATATCCGTATGCAAGCATGGCCGAAACTATAGATGTCTCACTGGCAGGAAGATGCAGAGTAAGTTTGAGACGCTTGTTTACCATCTCTGGTATAAACTGCACCAGAGCAAGAGCAAGACCTGATAATAACGGGAGCATCGTGGTAACATCTGGCAGTACGAAATTCATGTATAGATAACCATACCATTCCTCCACTGCTCCGTTAAATCTAATATTGTGTGTTATCTCTATAAAGGCATATGCCAACGTTGCAATGGTGAGGATAATAAGCACACCGATAAGACGGCGCGTCTTTATCCACTCCTTATAACTTAAAGCTTTAAATAGATTCATTGTCTTAATATTTACCGGTTAGACCGATGAATGCATCCTCTAACGAGAGCATATCGGTTTTTATGTCTTCTACACCCATTTTACTTAATCGTTCCTTGACGTCATTCTCAGGAAGGAACGAATAAGTCTCCCAGTGATTACCAATGTTCGAGGGATTCCAAAAATCCTTATCATCGTTAAGATTCAAATTTTCGGAAGCATTAAAACGATAACGCTTGAAGTTATCCATAATCTCCTTCACAGGTTTATGTAAAAGGAGTCGTCCGTAATCAAGAATCATACAGTCGTCTATGAGCAGTTCCATATCCTGAATGATATGCGAAGTAAGGAATACCGTCTTGTCTTCAGCACAGGTATATTCCTTAAGATATTCCACAAACAGACGGCGGTAACCTGGATCGAGACCCATAGAGAAGTCATCGAGAATCAGCAGTTCGGGGTCTTGGGCAAACAAAAGTCCGAGAGCCACCTGCGAACGCTGTCCGCACGACATGGTACTGAGTTTCTGTGTTGGTGTAACCTGTAGTTTCTTAAGAAGTTCGTAATATGCTTCTTTCTTCCAGCGAGGGAAGAAACGCGAATAAAACTTTTCTATCTGTTCTACATTAAAATAAGCATGCTGTACATGCTGCTCAAGCAACAATCCTACACGTGCCTTAGTAGCAGGCGAAATATGTTCCATGTCTTCGCCAAACAGACGGCAGACACCAGAACGTGGTTTAAGATATCCGTTTAGAATGTTGATAATAGTAGTCTTTCCGGTACCGTTCTTACCCAGCAGACCGAGAATCTTTCCTTTCTCTACATCAAAACTAAGATTCTCATAGATAAGTCGCGAACCGTAATAATGCGTTATCTTGTCGCATTCTATAATTTTTTCCATAATGTTTTTGTTTTAGAACTTAACACCCAGCTGCAAGCTATACTGAACATAGGTTTCTTTCTCAAGTGACGTGTTCAGTGCGTAACGCGGAGCTATTCCGGCTACGGCATAGGCTGAAATGTTCTTTAATATATTTCGTTCGTAACCTAATTTCAAACTTCCTCCGAGACGCTGCGCCGTAAGGAAATCATAATGTTTCTGCAACAGATCGTCACGACTTGCGGGACGCTTCTGATCCTCAGAAACACTGGCATATATGCCGTCTTTCTTCATCGTTCCTCCACCTGCACCATAAATAATGTCAGCAGCGACGGTAAATACCTGATTCTTAACAAACCAGTTGTATGCACCGAAAACAGATGCATTCCATGTATTTATCTTCTGCTTGCGGTAGAACGGATAGATTGAAGTAGTAGACTCCATGTTATTATAACGTGCCATAGCACCAATATTATATCTGGAGCGTGTTTTTTCTGCATCTTTAAAGAATGTATATTTAAGAGATGCATTTATGTTGTCTCGATCGAGCACCTTGTTCCTGCCATAATAATTAATATGACTGATTCCGTCGTTGTCGGTGCTCATCTTAAAGTTGTTTTCGTAATTTTTGGTATTAGCGCTACCTGCTTCCACTTCCAGCACATGAGCATTGCCGCCATGCATCAGCTGCACCCTGCCTCTGTAATACATCGACGAGATGTCGTGAGTAGAATAAGTAACCTCATTGTCATCACCGGTACCATATTTTCCGTCACCGGTATTATATATAAATTCGTTGAACCAACGAATATTCTTTCCAGGATTAACCTGTACCTGAACAGCACCGCCATGAATTTCTGTAAACAATGGTTTAGAACCGCAGGTATATCCGTCACCCATTTCTGAGTAAGCCTCGTATCTTCCGAAGAAACCTCCTAAATCTACGAGTGTATAATATTGTTTGTCTGTGTTACCATAAACACCGAACGACAAAGCTTCGTTGCTACGATGATACTGATACGCCAGTCCCACAGTGAACAATTTGTTAATGTCGTATGTAGCGCCTGCATTTACCTTAAGCTGCATCTTTGAGTTCTGATGACGAAGGTCTTTGAACTTAGCATAATTTGCCGACTGATAAAAGACACTGCCACCTAAAGCAAACTTATTGTTAATTCTATAACCTATGGCACCATGAAGGTTATATACTTCCATTTCCTTGTCACCTGCACATGTATCCACAGTCTCAACAAGATCGAACGGAAGAAAAGCATTTGGAATAAAAGCAGAACCCGACATATCGTCTCCCCTGTCGTTACCATACGACATCATTCCATATAGCATTATACGGTCGTTAAATCTATAATACGACTCCGTCTTCAATCCATAACCGCGAGACTTATCGCTCTGATTGAAATCAATGAAATCGCCAGAAGACAAATTGCCGTAAGCCTGAAGATAAGAAGTTCTCTTCAAAGGAAATTCCGTCAGGAAGGCAGGATTATAACTTCCCGATGCAACGAAGCGGCTTACCGCCTCGTGCATGTCAGGAAGATATATGTTCTGCGCATACGAAATCAATGGAATAAAGAAAAATATTCCACTTAAAATTGTTATACTGATCTTCTTTACCATCGAGTTCATATTACATTAGTTTAGTTTTATTTTCTCAAAGACTGTGTCTTGCGAACGTGCATATCTTTAGTAGAGTTATTTGTATCCATATAGATGATACGTGCACCATTCTTAATAGAAGCTTCTGCATCAATGCCAGAAGGATCGTCAGAACCCATAACGAGTTTTTCCTTGTTACCTACGATAGCCTCCGTAGCAGCCTTGTCTACGTTACGGTAAACTGTATAGCCGAGACCATTTGTGAAGCTTACGAAACCTGCATCAACAGCATTTGTAAGACGCTTCTGGTTAGTTGTTTCACCTTCCTTGAATACTTCTACACCGTCAACAACCCATGATTCGGGAACCATGTGGCGTCCCATATTTTCATTTCCACCATAGTTGTTAAGTGTTGAAGGATCATCAATGAATGACTTAAGTGTTGTTCCCTGAGGTTCGAATACGAAGAATGCAGGTGACATCTGGCTGAGAGGCCATGCATTACCGAGTCCGTACTTGTATGACTTAAGATAATGTGATGCAGCAATACCTTCGAAAGGAGCGGGATAATACTTAGCATTATTAAAGTTTTCGAGGTCATAGAAACAGTAGTACTCTGAGTTAGCAAGGTTTACTGACTTAGAATATGTCTGTGTATGATCAACAGCACCTGTCATCGAAACAACAATCTGCTTACCCGGTTCAAGTGAAACCTTATCGCCAAAGTACCATACTGCAACACCGGCAGGAACTTTGTGTTCCTTAGCGTATGAAAGTACACCATCTACATAGTCCTTGTTCTTTCCACCCTGTGAGTTGAATGGGTTAACCATTGCGAAAGCAAAATTAGAAAGATCAATTGTAACATCAGCATTGTTGTAAAGAATTACATACTGGTCCATTGCGAAACGACCTGAACCATCATCCTTAGGACAACCACCGAAATAAAGTTCCTTGATAATTACAGAACCACCGTTAGACTGTTCGAGCTTAAGGTTGAATGATTTTGTAATACCATCAACATTGAAGTTAGGATCAACACCATTGAATACAGTAACCTTACCGCCTTCTACACGCTTCTCAGAAACAGAAGCTTCGTAAAGACCTTCAGGAATAGCGAATACAGCAACGCCTGCTTCGTTTGTCATCTGATCAAAAACGACACCGTTAGAAGCGTTCTTCATGAGAACCTTAACGCCAGCAGCAGGTTTAACACCTTCCGGATACTGTAAATTTACTGAAATCTGTGAAATCTCAGGTGCATCGTCATCGTCAGAACATGCTGAGAATGCGAATACTGCCATAAGACAGTAGAAAAGATAAAAAATCTTCTTCATGATTTATTAGTTTAAATAAAAATTATAATTTGATTTTAAGTGATAATCCATAATTAAAATATGGGATGAGACTTGAATTGTACATACTCATCATGTTTCCAGTCTCCTTAACCTTTACTCTCTGCATACTATATATAAAGTTATTTGCAAAGAATGAGAGTGTGAGCATATCACCTATTTCCTTAGTAACATTGATGTTAGCAGAGAAATAAGGTCTGTAGCCCTGTTCGCGGAACATATAACCTGTGTTGCTCTTAACAACCAGCTGACTCAGGTCACTGTAAAGCTGCGGATCGTTCTGTGCTGCCCACAGATATTTCTCCTTGAACGGAATCTTTGTATTCATATCATCGCGCGATACGTAATATAACGGGTAACTGCCTGTATAATGATTACCATCATAGATAGAACCACCTGCGGCACTTTCAAAGTTATCACCCTGCTTATCCGTCACGAAACTACGTTTTCCACCTGAATACTCACTCAGATTCTGACGAGAGTTAATGAACGTTCCCTCTATACGAAGAGAGAAAATCATTCTGATCTTAGGCACATGAGTTACGGCTGTGAAGTTTACATTAACACGGTCGGTCTCAAAACCATTATATATATTAGCACCACCAACATAATAACCAATGTATTTGTTAGGCTGTCCGTCAGTACTGTTCAGACTTGAACGCGAAGGTTCGATACGTTCGTCAACACCTTTATAGTGATAATATTTACCATCCAGACGGAACGAAGTATTTATGCTCTTAATCTTATCAAAGTCAAGCACCCATTCTATACCCATGCGCTTTGACTTAGAGCCGTTAATATAATAAGGTGATGTCTTGAAATCATGTATTGTCTTTCCATTCATCTGCTGAACGGGATGTACACCCGTCTTGTCGGTTACCGTAACCACACCAGTAGTCTGGTCTATGTTATATATACGGTCGGCAGAAGGTATCGGACAGCCTTCGAGAGCAGACTGATCGGTAAAATTATAGTCGAACGGGATATATTCTTTCGAACTTGTGTATGGTCTGTTCATCGTATTATAGAAGAACGACAGAGACAGATTCAAGCCCTTCATGCGGATGTCTGCACCAATCTCGCGCATAATGTTATACTGCCATTTCAAGTTTCTGTTGTACTGCGAACGAACGACCTCTGTATGATAAGCATAATAAGCTGTTCCGTCGGCCATCGAACCCGGAGCAAATGCTATACGGTCTACATACAGGTCACGCGGGTAAAGAATTGAGAACGAAGGAAGCTTCACGGCCTTACCCCATCCTGCACGCAACGTAACACTCTTTACAAAAGCTGTCTTACTTTCAAGGAATGTATAACGAGCATTGAAACGCGGAGATATACTGCCCACAGTTCCGTACTCCGAACCGGGGAGCACGGTATTGTCAGAACGTACACCCGCCTTTACCTGTAGACGAGAGTTACTGAAAGGCACCGTTAGTTCTTCTTCTGCATAAGCAGAAATGTTATGCATCATAGGTTCCTCGTCATAACGATACTCACGCCATGTCGGAGCATAACGCATATCGTTATAATACTGACCTGCGCCCATATTTTCCTCACCCTTCCATTCGGCACCTACAAGAAGATTGCTCTGCATATCACCGAAACGATGCGACCAGCGAGCCTTGATGTAAGCTGAATATTTCAGAGGTTTGTCATCATTATACTCTGTAAGATACCAGTAGCCCGTAGGAAGCAATATAATAGGTGAATTAGGATTGTCATCATAACGCGAAGCTACAAAATAACCATTCTCCGTAGAATGAATTGCCGGAAGCATCGAAGAAGACGAACGATTTGTGCGTTCACGATATTTGTTATCGGCATAAGAGAGAGTAGCTCCCCAGCGGATGTCTGAAAGCCAGGGCGAATTAATACTGTACTTAAACTTCAGACTGGCATTGATAGAATTGTCACGCGACTTAGAATATGTATTCTTGAAAGCATCGGGATCAGACTCTGAGTTCATTCCGCCAAGGTTTCCGTTAACACCAAAATCCAATGACAGCTGCTTACCTGCACGTGTCTGGAAAGTATTCGAATATCTTAAACTGAATGCATTACGGATATAAGAAGTATAAGGCGATGCAAGATCTGATACCGAACGTGCACGTTCGTAAGACATATTCAGCGAACCACCTTTCTTACCAAGTTTCAGACCTTTACCGATAGAATAAGTCTGAGTATGCGGACGTAACGAAACATCCACTGTAAGCGGAGTCTTACCCTTTTTCGTAACCACCTTAACAATACCGTTGGTAAAGTCACCATACTCTACAGAAGGAACACCTGATATAACGTCTATTCTCTCAACATTACTGATACTGATGTTACGGGTATCCGTTCCGTTAGCACCTGCGGCATTACGTGAGAGACGCACACCATCCATCTCTATCACAGTACCGAAGTCAGGATTATCCATTTCCTGTGCTGTACCGCGCAACGTAATCGACTGACTTGAAGTAAGTCCCCTCGACTTGTTAGTCTGTTCTCCCGGAAGCAGTGCCGATACGTCAACCACACTAACACCCTGTATATGGTCAAGTGCCGTCTTATCTATTGAATAAGTAGTTGTAGCATCGGTAACCTTACGTCGCGAAGTAACGGTCACTTCATCGAGCGCAAGACTCATCTCATCAAGAACAATCTTAAAGTTATCTATATTACGTTCTACCTTCAGCGTAACAATTTTGTCAGCATAACCAATACACTGAACTTTGAACGAATACTTACCAGGAGCAAGGTTTTCAATAAGGAAAACACCTTTATCATTGGTAACGGAACCAATGCCGCTGCCCTCTACGACAACAGTAGCATATTCTATTATTTCATGTTTCTGTCCTCCCGTAACAGTTCCCCTTACGCTATAAGTCTGTGCAAACGTTGCTAAGAAACTAAAGAGAAAAAGAATAAGTGATATAGCTCTCATCTATCTTTTTGCTTGCAAAGTTACAGTTTTAGTATAAGTTTGACAATAATTATTTATAGGTATTTTGATATTCAGGCACACGCATACTTATTATAAAAAAGTGTAATTCGATATATATTACATTATATTAACAGCCACTGATACACCATCGTAAACCGCACTGCCACCCATTAAGATATGTACATTACATTAATTTGCTTTTAATCAGAGTATTGTGGTACAGAATACTATAAACACAACAATAATATGAAAAGGACAATCAAAAACATTTAAACAAGGTTTCATCAATAAAAACATCCAAAATATATAAATATAATCTATAACGCCCATCCCCTTTTAATAGTATTTTAATGACATACATCAATATCCGCATCATCATTATTAGGTATTAAGGCATGATAAACATAATATGTACCTACTGTTAATTATACACAAGAATAAAACAATATTATTTTTAAAAATAAGATATATTAACACGAGCCTTAAATCATTTCATATAAACTTACAATAGTTACACAATAATAGTGTATCTTTGGCACGTAAAACCGAAACATGACCGAAATTATCTATAAAACACTAATGCAGCTCATGCCTGTAATGGCAGTCGTGGTATTTGCCGCACTGTTCTGGATAAAGGCAGGATATGGGATGTTCAGAACTAAAGCATGGGGTCCGAGTCTTAGTAACAAGACAGGATGGATACTCATGGAAAGTCCCGTTTTCTTCGTGATGCTCTTTCTGTGGAGCACATCGGACACCCGTACCGAGACGATTCCACTTATTTTCTTCATTCTTTTTGAACTTCATTATTTTCAGCGCACTTTCATATTTCCATTCCTGATGAAAGGGCACAGCAGAATGCCCCTGTCCATAGTGCTCATGGGAGTTACATTCAATGTAATCAACGGCTTTCTCATAGGACAGTCACTATTCCATCTCGCACCCGAAGGCAGATACACATCGGCATGGCTTACGACACCAGCATTCATAATCGGAACGATAGTTTTCTTCACAGGAATGATTATTAATCTCCATTCCGACCATGTTATACGTAACCTAAGAAAGCCAGGAGATACAAATCACTATCTGCCACAGAAAGGAATGTACCGTTACGTTACTTCAGCCAACTATTTTGGAGAATTGTTAGAATGGACAGGCTTTGCCATCCTCACACAGTCGGATGCTGCCTGGATATTCGTAATATGGACATTTGCTAACCTCGCACCGCGCGCCCACGCAATACGGAAACAATATAGAAAAGAATTTGGAACTGAAGCAGTTGGATCGCGCAGACGACTGATACCATTTATCTATTAAAGTTTATGAACATGAAACAATCAAAACTCTTTACAGAATATAAGATCGGACCATTAACTATAAGAAACCGTACCATTCGTTCGGCTGCATTCGAAAGTATGTGTCCCGGCAACAAACCATCTAAAGAGCTCTTCGACTATCATCTGTCGGTAGCTCGCGGAGGTGTTGGAATGACAACCGTAGCATACGCAGCCGTGACACGCAGCGGACTATCCTTTGACCGTCAGCTATGGATGCGCCCCGAAATTATACCCGACCTGAAGAAACTAACAGACGCAGTACATAAAGAAGGCGCCAAGGTAAGCATACAGCTCGGACACTGCGGTAACATGTCGCACAAGAGTATATGCGGAGAGACACCTGTTGGTGCTACAGGAGGTTTTAACATTTACTCGCCCACCCTTGTGCGCGGACTCCGTAAAGAAGAACTTCCGGCACTTGCCAGAGCCTACGGCGATGCCACACGCATGGCACGTCAGGCAGGCTTCGATGCCGTAGAAGTACACGCCGGACACGGATACCTTATCAGTCAGTTTCTTTCTCCTTACACCAACCATCGTAAAGATGAGTTCGGAGGCTCTCTTGAGAACCGAATGCGATTCATGGACATGGTGATGAAAGAAGTAATGGAAGCAGCAGGCAATGACATGGCAGTACTTGTAAAGATGAACATGCGCGATGGTTTCAAGGGCGGAATGGAAATCGACGAATCACTTCAGGTTGCCAGACGTCTCGTGAAAGACGGTGCACAGGCTCTCGTGCTCAGCGGTGGATTCGTAAGTAAAGCCCCGATGTATGTCATGCGTGGTGCAATGCCTATCAAGACTCTCACCTATTACATGGACTGCTGGTGGCTTAAATTAGGCGTTAAGATGTTCGGTAAGATGATGATTCCGACCGTACCTTTCAAGGAAGCGTATTTTCTCGAAGATGCTCTAAAGTTCCGCGAGGCAATAAAAGATATTCCTCTTGTATATGTCGGCGGACTGATTTCAAGAGAGAAGATAGACGAAGTACTCGACAAGGGTTTTGATTTCGTACAGATGGGCCGTGCACTGCTCAATGAACCAGGCTTCGTAAACCGAATGCGCGAGGACGAGAATGCACGTTGCAGCTGCAAGCACAGCAACTACTGTATAGGCAGAATGTATACACTCGACATGCGCTGTCATCAGTGCATGCAGGAAGGACTACCTTCATGTTTACAGAAAGAAATTGATAAATTAGAAAGCGAACAATAATACAATGGCAAAGACTGCTGTAATAACCGGAGCCAATGGCGGAATGGGTTCTGAAATAACCCGCGAAGTGGCTAAAAAGGGATATCATGTAATAATGATATGCTACGATCAGGAAGAAGGAGAAAAGTGCAGAGACAAGATATCTGCTGAAACAGGAAACAAAGATATTAAAGTGATAATGACTGATTTGTCAGATTTTAGTTCAATTATTACTTCAACAGAAACGATTCTTAATACTGAGACCTCTGTAGATCTTCTAATGAACAATGCCGGAACGATGGCTACTCATTATCAGACCACCAAATACGGAATAGAGAGCACCGTGGCTGTAAACTATGTTGCTCCTTATCTGCTCACGCGCCGTCTCATACCTCTGATGCACAAAGGTACCAAAATAGTAAATATGGTATCGTGTACCTACGCCATAGGGAAAATAGACGATACGTTCTTTACATTCGGTAAGAAAGGCTCTTTCTGGCGCATCCCTGTATACAGCAATACCAAACTTGCCCTGTGGCTCTTTACTCGCGAACTATCACTACGACTGAAGGATAAGGGCATTACGGTAAATGCTGCCGATCCTGGAATTGTTTCAACAAATATCATAACCATGCACATGTGGTTCGATCCCCTGACAGACATTTTCTTCCGTCCATGCATCCGCACACCACGACAGGGCGCAGACACAGCCATCCGTCTGCTCTTAGATCCAGAATACGAAGGCAAGACTGGAGGTATGTATGCATCAGGCAGACAGCGCAGACTAAAGCCTAAGTTCCTCGATCATCCACAGATGAAATCATTATGGCACGACACTGAAAAGATGCTCAGAAACAAAGGTGTAGAAATCTAAATATAACAGCCGACAGACATCTATAATATTATTATAACACTGCACTTTATGCTCTGTTAAGGATATTTATTGCATTATGGGAATCTTACGATTAAAGTGCTTATGTAAAGTATATTTAATCGTAAGGTTTATATACTGCAATAGTTCGTTAAAAATTAGCCCAGCCTAAACGGCTCTGGCAGTAAATAAAAT
>JAHHQW010000001.1 GCA_020026195.1 Prevotella sp. | reverse complement strand
CGAAAGTTTGTTAGTGTAACTGCGAAAGTTTGTTAGTGTAACTGCGAAAGTTTGTTAGTGCAACTGCGAAAGTTTATTAGTGCAACTGCGAAAGTTAGTTAGTGCAATTGCGAAAGTTTGTAAATGCAACTGCGAAAGTTTGTTGGTGCAACTGCGAAAGTTTAATAACGTAATGAAGTTTGTTTGCCAATAAAACATGTTTATTAAAAGAATATATACGAAGTTTCTTATTCCGTATCTCTACAATGGAATATTCCCTGTAGCAGAAATATCGGTCACGAAAACAAAGAAACAGAAAGTTATCCACACCAGTATGGTGCACCCCAAGCCATCATTACAGCCGCTATTTAGAAATAATTTTAATAAGAATATTGACTTTCTCCCTTATTTTGTTTAAGTTTGCACTCTGTATATACTTTGAAAAATAAAAACCTAACCAACTTTAAAAGAATTCATATATTATGAAAATCGACGATTACACTATAATGAAAGACCAGTTCCTCGAACTTCTGAGGACGACAGAAAGAGAGGGAATGGACAATGTTATAATGGAACTTGAAGATTTAGGATTCTTCGAAGCTCCTGCAAGTTCGCGTTTCCATCTGTGCAAAAGGGGAGGACTGATGGAACACTCGCTTAATGTGTACACCACGGCAATGGACATCCGCGAGATACTGATAAAGCGCGACGAGACATTAGAAGAGGTGCTGCCTTTAGACAGCGTAATCATAGCATGTCTGCTGCACGATGTGTGCAAGGCGGACATATATAAGCCGGCAATGAAGAAAATGAAAAACAGCTATGGCGTATGGACTGATATGCCGAGTTACGACGTGGATTATCACAATTTCCCCATCGGTCATGGCGAGAAGTCGGTAATTGTTCTGCTGCGCTGCGGACTTGACCTTACCGATGACGAAATACTTGCAATACGCTGGCACATGAACGCATGGGATCTTCCGTTCCAGTCGGCCGACATAAAGGGCAATTTCAACGAAGCCAGAAAGATTTCTCCGCTACTGACACTTGTTCAGACCGCAGACTCAATCTCATCAAATATCTTTGAATAAGAAACCCTTTCTGCAAATGTATTTTCCGGTGTACTCTTAAACAGATTCTTTATATTATGCATACATAAAACGCTGATAATTAAGTGAAAGAAAATTTTTCTATGAAAAAATTCTATCATATTACTTTGTTTTGCCTCGTCTTTTGTACTTCATTACAAGCACAAACTCTATATAAGGTAGAAAATGATGGATTGTATGGCTATACTAATGCGACACAAGACACTGTTATAGTCTGTAAGTACATACATGCTTATACAGATACTATAAGAAAAATAGGGTTCGTATTTGACCAGGAGACACAAAAAATCATTTGCTTCAACAATCGGGGAAAACAACTCTTCCATGTATTTGAATATGACAATGGTCCGGATTATGTACAAGAAGGATTATTTCGTATTATGGATGAGAAAAATTTGATTGGATTTGCTGATACATTGGGAAATGTTGTCATTAAACCTCAATTCAAATTTGCATACCCGTTTCAAAATAATAGAGCTAAAGTTACATATACTGGAACATCTAAAGAAGTTCCGGAATCAAAAGGAGAAGTCCATTACTGGGATTCTATGAATTGGTTCTGTATAGACAAAAAAGGAAATAATATAAGCTCGCATATTCAAAAAATAGAAAAGAAACGTAATTCGTAAACAAGATAATAAGCTCCCGTCTGTCCTTACAGGCGGGAGTGATTTGTTTTATATAATTATAAATGATACGAACGGGTATCAAGAAATATACCTGCACGGAATAATACACCATCAGACGCAGAACACTAAAATTCTTATAAAATACAGATATTACTGACAAGGGCATAAAAAAAGTTCCCGACCTATTAAAGAATCGAGAACTTATAAATATAAAAAATGTTTGAGAAAACGCATATACAAATGTATGTTCCGTAAATGTAAGAACATACGGTGTCCGTCAGATGAAATTACTTGAAACTGTTTATAATTTCATTTATAGACTTTTCATCCTTTTCAGATACCATTTCAATCTTAAGGTCATCAAGGATACCCTTTATCTTCATTCCAAATTCACCAGATACAATTCTCTTCACGCCCTGTCTGGCTATGAAAGCCACTGCTGCCGGACCAGCACCCGATTCGCTATCCTTAGCCGGATTGTCTAAGAATGTAACTCCGTCTGTTTCAGAGTCGTAAACTGCGAAGTATGCACATCTTCCGAAACGAGGGTCGATGCATGAATCCAAATTATTTCCTTTGCTTGTAACTGCTGTCTTCATCTGCCGAATATTAATGTCATTAAACAGAAAGAGTACATAAACGTCTTGATAACGACAGAGCCTTAAGGCAGATGTCTGTGTTTATGAAAATACTCCTAATAGAACTTAAACCATAATTGTTAATAAAGAATATAATAAACAATTATCAGCCAACTGCCTTCAGGTCTTCAGTGGAGCTGGAGGGAGTCGAACCCTCGTCCAAACAGGGAAACCTTGAGCTTTCTACATGCTTATTCCGGCCTTCATTTTCGTGTACTGACAAGACCCGGACCACCAATCAGCACCTTAGCTCCTAAAGTTTCACACCATGCGCGGAGCAGCATGATGCTATTTCCGATTTACCGCACCGCCTGATCGAAGAGCTTCGGAACAACAGCCTCCGGGCGATGTCTCGTTCCACTACCTTGTAATGGAATAAAGCCGAAACCTACTGTACTTCGGTTAGGCAGCGAGAGCGTAATTGTTTTCGCCAGATAAAAATTTGAGTGCCGAGATTATAGAGCCGACAAACTGCGCTCTGCATGCTTACACAACATTCCAACCCGCTGTCAAAACCAATCAACCCCGAATTGTATTTGCAAAGATATGTGTTTTTTCTTATAAATGACCTACATTTATGAAAATATTACATACCTTTGCAATAATTTTTTGAAATACAAGTTAAATATATATATAAACAAGACGAAAAGTAATGACAGAGTCAAATAAGCAGATCGAATGGGAAGATTCGATGGGATGTGTGCAGCGTGCAGTCAAGAGAACTGTCGATGTACTGTTTTCCTTTGTCGGACTTGTCTTATTATCTCCGCTTTACCTTGTAATCTCACTACTTTTGCGGCGTCAGCACAACGGTTGCGTGTTCTTTCGACAGGAGCGCATAGGGCTGGGCGGCAGACCTTTTAAAATCTATAAATTCAGAACTATGAGCAGCGCCGTTGAGAAGAACGGTCCGTGTCTTGTGGCTGAATGCAATGAAAAAATATCAACACCTCTCGAACGTTTTCTGAGAGTTCATCACCTCGACGAACTGCCGCAGCTGTGGAACGTACTCAGGGGAGACATGTCGCTTGTAGGTCCGAGACCTGAACGACAGTATTTTATTGATAAAATCATGGAGCACAATCCAAACTATGTATACCTTTACAAAATGCGTCCTGGACTTACTTCCGAGGCAACACTTTACAACGGCTATACTGACACAATGGACAAGATGCTCATACGTCTGGATATGGACCTGAACTATCTGAAGAAACGTTCACTCCTGTTAGATGCGAAAATTTTCTTTAAGACACTGTTATCAGTGGCTGGTGGTAAAAAAATATAGAAAGATTTATATATGAAGAAATTACTTATACTTGCTTTTTTCTTGTCGATCTTTTCGGGTCAGGTATTGGCACAGTCGTCTATGACTGACGAACAGGTCATGAGTTTCGTAATGAAGGAACAGGCTGCCGGAAAAGAACAGTCTGAAATCATTGCCAAGCTTATGCAGCGCGGTGTCACCGTCGATCAGCTCAAGCGAATAAAGAAAAAATATGAAAGACAGCAGAAAGGCACAGGTCTCGGCGTAGTATCAGGCTCTACCGATGATGATGACAACGGACGTCTGAGACAGAATAACGGCAAGCGTAAGAAGAATAAGAAGGAAGATGACAACAAGTCGTCACAGAAAATCAAGGACATAAAGAAAAAGATGCGTATCCTTGACGGCGACGAAGATATAGAACAGGACGAGGACTTCATTGAAATGGACAAGGAACTTTCTGATTTCATGCCCGACTCAATGCAGATTTATCGTAAGGAATATCTGAAACGTCTGAAGAAGAAACAGAAGGAAGATGAGGAAGAAGGTAAGCCAAAAGTGTTTGGTCGTGACATCTTCAACAACGAACTTCTTTCGTTTGAACCCGCAATGAACATCGCAACACCGGCAAACTATCGTTTAGGTCCTGGCGATAACGTGTTCATTGATATTTATGGTGCTTCGCAGCAGACTATCGAGGCAACCATTTCTCCAGAAGGTTCTGTCGTAGTAGAAGGCTACGGTCCGGTTTACATTGCCGGACTCACTATACCGCAGGCTAACGAACAGTTACGCAGTAAGGTAGGTTCACGTTACAGCAGTTCTCAGATTTCAATCTCTGTAGGACAGACAAGAACCATAACAGTAAACGTGATGGGTGAGGTAAACCTTCCCGGTACATACACACTCTCAGCTTTCGCAACAGTATTTCACGCCATGTACATGGCAGGCGGTGTAAATGACATCGGTACAATGCGTAACATCAAGGTGTACAGAAACAACCGACTCATTTCTACAGTAGATATCTACGACTTTATCCTTAACGGCAAACTCAAGGGAAATGTACGTCTTGCCGACGATGATGTCATCGTAGTAAGTCCTTACGACTGTATGGTAAACATCACAGGTAAGGTAAAGCGTCCTATGATATACGAAATGAAGAACACAGAAAGTGTAGGAACATTGCTCAGATATTCAGGCGGATTTGCAGGTGATGCATATAAGAAGTCTGTACGCGTAGTAAGAAAGACAGGTAGAGAATATTCTATATATAACGTAGAAGAGTTTGATTTCAATTCATTCAAGCTTGCCGACCAGGACTCACTTTCAGTAGACTCTGTAATACCACGTTTCGAAAACATGGTAGAGATTAAGGGTAGTGTGTTCCGTCCCGGTATGTATCAGGTAGGCGGTGACATAAACACTGTAAAGGACCTTATCGAACACGCTGAAGGACTAAAGGAAGAGGCATTCACGGCACATGCCGTAATGCACCGTATGCTTCCCGACCGCACTCTCGAAGTTGTACCTGTAGACGTAGAAGGAATAATGTCAGGTAAGATATCAGACATTCCTCTTCAGAAGAACGATGTGCTGTTCATCCCTACAAAGCAGCAGATGATGAAACAGCAGACCGTTACAATCCACGGTGAAGTTTATTATCCCGGTATATATAAGTACGCAGCTAACCAGACAATCGAAGACCTTGTACTTCAGGCAGGTGGTCTGAAAGATGCAGCATCTACTGTTAAGGTCGATGTGTCTCGCCGCGTAAATGACCCGAAGTCTACTAAACCCAGAGACGTAATCTCAGAAACATTTACATTCTCGCTTAAGGACGGATTTGTCATTGATTACGACAAACCCACATTTACCCTTATGCCTTTCGATGAGGTATACATCCGTAAGAGTCCGGGTTACTTCAAGCAGCAGAACGTGGAAGTTGACGGACAGGTAATGTTTGCCGGAACATATACACTGAACAAGAAAAACGTACGTCTTAGCGACATCATACAGGCAGCAGGCGGACTGAACGACCTTGCATACGCAAAGGGAGCACGTCTGGAACGTAAGATTACACCTACTGAGCGTATCCGTATGGATGCACTTCTGAAGATGGCAGAAGAACGCAACGACGACTCACGAAACGATACTATCGACGTAAAGAGAATAGATTACGGAGATACATATTATGTAGGTATCGAGCTTGACAAGGCTCTCGATAACCCTGGCGGAACAGAAGACCTCGTGTTACGCGAAGGCGACCGTCTTGTGGTTCCTACATACAACGGTACGGTTAAGATTAGTGGTGAGGTAATGTATCCCAACACTGTAGCATATACTAAAGGCAAGAAGGCTGGTTTCTATATCGACCAGGCCGGCGGATGGAGCAACAAGGCACGTAAGAGTCGTACGTTCATCATCTACATGAACGGTACGGTACAGAAACTGCGTCACGGCGTGCGCCCCGAACCCGGTTGTGAGATTGTGGTACCTGCTAAGCCTAAGAAGAATGTCAATCAGCTTCAGCAGACACTTAGTATAGCATCTACGGCGGCTTCTATTGCGACAATGATTGCTACACTCACCAACATTTTGAGAGAATAATTTAAAAAGACAAAAACGTAATTATGAAGATAAATTTTGCACCACCTTATATTGACGAGAGCGTTATAAACGAGGTTACAGACTCACTCAGATCTGGCTGGATCACTACTGGTCCGAAGGTTAAGGCACTGGAAACTGAAATTCAGAACTTTACAGATTCAAAGAGAGTTCTCGCCGTCAACTCTTGGACATCAGGAGCTATTCTGATGTTGAAATGGTTTGGCATCAAACCCGGTGACGAGGTAATAATACCGGCTTACACTTACTGTGCCACAGCTCTGTCTGTGATTCATGCCGGAGGTACACCGGTAATGGTTGATGTATGTGATGATTTTGACATAAACGTAAACGAAATACGCAAGGCTATAACTCCGCGCACAAAGGCCATCATCCCTGTAGACATTGCAGGTATGCCGTGCGACTATGAGGGAGTGATGAATATAGTAAAGGACGAGGAAATAAAGAAGATGTTCGTGGCTGAGACTGACGAACAGAAGAAACTCGGACGTATCCTTGTTCTTAACGATTCTGCACACTCTATCGGTGCATGCTACAATAATCACCGTGTAGGTGTAAATACAGATATTACTATCTTCTCTCTGCATGCAGTAAAGAACGTAACTACAGCTGAGGGCGGAGCAATATGTATCAACATGCCCGAACCTTTCGACAACGATGCTCTTTATGCAGAACTCAGACTCCGAATACTTAACTGTCAGACTAAGGATGCCTTTACAAAGACTAAGGCCGGAAGCTGGCGTTACGACATCGTAGGTCCTGGTTTGAAGATGAATATGGCTGACGTGAATGCTGCAATCGGACTTGCACAGATTCGTCAGTATCCACACATGATAGACGAGCGCCGCAGAGTGTTCGAACGTTATTCTGATGCACTGTCTAAGTACGACTGGGCACAGCTGCCTGCCGTAGAAATCAACGGACGTCTTACTTCTTATCATGTCTATGCACTGCGCATAAAGAACATTACAGAAGATCAGCGTGACGAGATGATACGTCATATATCAGAAAAGGACGTTGCAGTGAATGTTCACTTCATCCCTCTGCCAATGCTTACGTATTTCCACGGATTAGGATTTGACATTAAAAACTATCCTGTATCATACGACAACTATTCTCGTGAGATTTCATTACCGGTATATCCGCAGCTCACAGACGAGATGGCTGACTACGTAATTGATGCAGTGATTAAGGCATATAATGAGATTATCGGCCGATGATTAGATTCTTCGACATACTGTTCTCGTTCTTTGGCATGATATTCCTCATGCCGTTCTTTATCGTGATTTATCTGATGGTAAGATTAGAAAGTCACGGTGGCGGAATATATCATCAGACAAGGGTAGGACTGAACGGACGTCTGTTCAGTCTGTATAAGTTCCGCACCATGCGTATAGGCTCTGATGCAAAGGGACTTATTACCATTGGCGGAAGAGATCCGCGTATAACACGTGTGGGATATTATCTTAGAAAGTACAAAATAGATGAACTTCCTCAGTTATGGAATGTGTTTAAAGGCGACATGAGTTTCGTAGGTCCGCGTCCCGAAGTTGAGAAGTATGTCAATATGTACACCGAGGAACAGCGTAAGGTCCTCTCTGTCCGTCCCGGTATTACCGACTATGCCTCTATAGAATATGTAGACGAAAACGAGATTCTCAGTAAGGCTGAAGATCCCGACAAGACATACGTAGAAGAAATTATGCCCGATAAGATAAGATATAACATGAAATACATAAACAACCGTACGGTGGGCGAGTATTTCAAGATTATCTTCCTGACGGCATTTAAAATAATCAGGTAAGTTTACCTGTAATCATACATCGTTAGTTTGACATGAAAAATAGAAAATATGTAATTGATGCAAAGTCACTTCTTAAATGTTTGTGGAAAGACAGAAAGAAGATGGTTATTTATATTGCTGTGGCATTTGTTGCAGGTATAATCATAGCTTTTACAACTCCTAAAGAATATACTACGAGTGTAAAACTTGCACCGGAGGAAACTAACAGTATGCTTTCGGGCGGAATATCTTCGCTTGCTTCTATGGTAGGTATGGATTTCGGTCAGAACATGGCAGGCGATGCCATCTTCCCTGAAATATATCCCGACCTTATAAGTTCTACGAACTTCCTTGTGAGTTTGTTCGACATCCCCGTAGTGTCTAAAGATGGTGAAATAAAGACTACATATTTCGATTATGTTCGTAATCGTCAGAAAGTAGCTCTCATCAATTATCCCAAGCTGTGGCTCGTGAATCTTATAACAAAGATCCGCTATGGCAACAGTCTTAAGGGACGTCAGGAAAAGACCGACCCGTTCAACCTTACATACGGCGAATGGAGCGGAGCAATGTCAATAGACAAGAGTATCAACTGTAGCGTAGATAAGAAAACCAGTGTAATAACAATATCGGTTACGGCACAGGACCCTCTTATTTCGGCAGTCATGGCAGATTCTGTAAAGAACCGTCTTCAGGAATACATCACTATGTATCGTACAACAAAGGCAAGAAACGACTTGCAGTACATGAAGAAACTTTTTGAAGAATCAAAGGAAGATTATAACGAGGCTCGTAACAATTATGCTAATTTCTGCGATGCCAACCAGGGATTAGTACTACAGCAGTACAAATCGAAGGAGGAAGAATTAGAGAACGACATGCAGCTTAAATTCAATATCTATACACAGGTGGCACAGCAGCTTCAGATGACAAAGGCTAAGTTACAGGAACGTACACCTGCCTTTACAATATTACAGATGGCTTCTGTACCCCAGAAGGCAAGCAGCATGCCACGTCTTTTCATCCTTATTATTGTTATGTTCCTTGGATTCCTGTTGAGATTCGGTATGGTGGCATATAAGAATTTCAACACGATAGTGATAATGAATGATGAAGAGAAGTGATGACTGGAGCGCAATTGACGAATTATCGAAACACAGACGCCTTTATCTGTATACATGTGCAGCGGCTGTTCTATGTTCGCTGATAATTTCGTTTTCAATTCCTAAGCAGTATGTCTCAAGAATAATCGTAACTCCTGAGACAAAGTTCTTGGAATTGCAAGTTGGTGCGCAGGGTGGTCGTCTTTCTAAATTCTTAAATGAAAGTTCTGTATGGACCG
Organism: Prevotella sp.; assembly: GCA_020026195.1. Taxonomy (GTDB): domain Bacteria; phylum Bacteroidota; class Bacteroidia; order Bacteroidales; family Bacteroidaceae; genus Prevotella. The sequence goes on along the minus strand of JAHHQW010000001.1, from coordinate 99,683 downwards.
AAACGGGTCCTGACATCTATATCGAAATTCTTCATACGATAGATTTCCGCGAGAAGGTAAAGAAACTTCGTGTCCGTACTTCTGACGGGAAATTTGCTGGTACTTACGAAGATTACCTTAAGACAGAGATGGATTATCCGTGGTATTATAATCTTTTTTCTAATCATACCATTGATGATATAGTCGATGACAACGTAAGATATTCTCTTAATCGCGGTAATGCTACACTGACTCTTCAGGTGAGTTCGTGCGATCCTATGCTTTCGGCTATGATGCCCGAAATGCTTAAACAATTATTGCACGAGAAGATAACGGAGCGTTATCACATGCGTTATCTCAATATAGCAAAGGATTTTGAAGATAACCTGAAGGATGCACAGGCTGTTTACAAAGAGAAGATGAAAGAGTACAGTGACTTTCGTGATTCTCATGAAGGCGTAAAGGATAAGACTTATATGACGGTGCAGACTGCATTGCAGGCGGAGATGCGCAGGGCTTATGCTCAGTGCGAGAAGTTTCGCGAACTGAAAGAACGTTGCGAAATGCTTGCCGTGAAGGGTGACGTGTATCTTACTACACTCGTTAATCCTATTGTTGCCCGCGAAGCAACTAATCCACATTATATAGCAAATGCACTGCTGTGGCTGTTCTATTCTTTAGTGTTTACTACTCTTTTTATCTTATATAGAAAGAAATACAGATTATTGAAGGGAAAGGAGGATAATGCCTGATGGGTAAGGACGTTCGTACATCTCTTATAAACAAGAATATATTCTTTTCATTCCTTATCAAGGGTTGGTCGGGACTGGTGCAGCTGCTGATTGTGCCCGTCACTATATTCTGTCTCGGTAATTACGAGAATGGTATATGGATGACTATAAGTTCTATTCTTCTCTGGATAGATTCTCTTGATATCGGTCTTGGTAACGGACTGCGCAATACTCTTGCGTCGCAGCTTGCCAATGGCGACATCAAACGTGCTCGCGAAAGTGTTTCGTCTACGTTCTTCATGCTGATATTCATAATCACACCTGTGGCGTTACTGCTCGTGGCGGCGATATTGCTTACTGATACTTACGGACTTCTGAATGTTGACAACGGAATTGTCGATACATTGGATGAGGTTCTTATAGCATCGGTGGTATTTGTGTGCATGACTTTTATATTCAAGTTTGTGGGTAACGTGTACCTCGGACTACAGTTGCCGGCTGTAAACAATGCCTTGGTAGTTCTCGGTCAGACGGTTGCACTTATATGGACATATATACTGTATCTTAACGGAGTGCATTCGCTGCTGCACGTAGCAGTGGCATACACACTCTCACCACTGCTTGTATATCTCGTGTCGTATCCCATAACATTCATATTCCTTCATCCCGAACTGCGCCCGTCGGTCAAATATTTCAAGCGCAGCGCACTGAGCAACCTGTTCAGTCTTGGAATGAAGTTCTTCGTGTTACAGATTGCGGCAGTGATACTGTTTGCAACATCTAACACACTTATTTCCCGATTCTTTACGCCCGAACTCGTAACACCTTATCAGGTAGCCTACAGATATTTCAGCTTTGCCATGATGTTCTTCAGCATTATAGCAATACCATACTGGAGCGCGACGACAGACGCCTATGCTGCCGGTGACATGGAATGGATAAAGCGTTCTATGAAGAAGATTCACCGATTGGTGGCTCTGTTAGGCGTATTGTTAATCGTCATGGTACTTATATCCGGATTTATTTATCCTCTGTGGGTAGGAGAAAACGTACATGTACCTTTTTCTCTTTCCATCGGAGTAGCAATATATATGTTTATCATTATGTTCAGCATGAGTTATTCTCTCATCCTTAACGGTATAGGCGCACTTAATATGCAGCTTATATTTACCGTCATCGCGGCACTGCTGTTTATCCCCGTGGCGTGGTTATTCAGCAAATGGATGGGACTCACCGGAATAATAGCTGCACTGTGTGTCGTAAATACTCCCGGTGCGATAGTAAACATGGTGCAGTTTAACAAGCTTATGCGCGGAACGGCTAAAGGATTATGGAGGAACTGATGGTATGGTAACGATAATAATAATATTTCTTGCAATACTTGTTCTGCTGTTCTTTGCCACAAAGATGGGCGATGTCTTTTCGCCCTGGATGCTTACGGCAGGCGTATGGCTTGCAATCAATTTACTGAGTCTTAATGACATCGGTTATCTCGATCCTCTAAGTCTTCAGTTCCATTACTGTGTCATGCTGTGGGTACCGACACTTATCATATTCTCCACGGCAACATATTATGCACTGCCGTCGAAACAGTATGTCTTTAAGGACGACGACACCGACCTTAATAAGGGTGTCTTCATGTTCTTCTTCGTCATAGCACTTGTATGTACTCCTTACTTTGTGTATAAAGTGTACAAGATAGTTATGATGTTCGGTACAGAAGATTTGTTTTCTAACATACGTTCACTTGCCGTGTTACAGTCAAAGACTGGTGATTCAGCGGGTATCCTTAAATATGTGAACACCATAAACAAAGCCCTTTACGTTATAGCATTGTGGAATATAAAGAAGTTGGGTAAAGGTGTATTCTTCACCGTACTCATGATAAACCTCATGTATGCAGCGTCTATCATGGAAAAAGGATTCTTGTTCTTCCTGTTCTTCTCTACACTCTTTGTCCTGTACGAAAAACAGAAAGTAAAACTCAGAACGATATTCCTGTGGTGTCTTTTCATAATAGTATTTTTCTATGGCTTTAACCTGCTTCGTTCTAATGTCGATGCAGAGAACTATGGTACATTCGGAAAGTTCTTCTCAATGTATATCCTGTCACCGTCGGTGGCATTCAGTAAGACACAGGAGATATTAAACGATCAGATAGGTACACGTTCGTTTACGTTTATCTACAGTTTCGCAAATAAAATATTCGGAACCGATTATACCGTGATGCCAAACCTTCAGGAGTTCGTATGGGTTCCAATTCCTACCAATGTGTATACGGTGTTCCAGCCTTTCTTCCAGGATTTCGGATATAAGGGTGTTGCATTGTTCGCCTCGGTTTACGGAGTGATAACAGGTTTCATATATCGTCTTGCACGCAGCGGAGGACAGGTGGCACGCTGTGTTTATGCATACGTAGTGTATATTCTGATGTTGCAGTTCTTCCAGGAAGTATTCATCGTAGGTATTTCAGACTTATTCCAGTATCTTATATTATTCTTCCTGATGACACAGAAGAGATTTAAGATTTCCTTTGGAGAATTCTTTAAAGACAAGATAAAGGCATGATGGTTGAGAGTAAAGACATATCAGTTATTATCATTCTTTATAATCCTTCGGAGGATGATATCAGTAATGTCCGTGATATTTCATCACGTTATGCAGGTGTTGTATGCGATAATTCGCCGACACCGGCCCTTAACTGTGAATCTATTAACAAGATGAAATATATTGCCAATGGTGCAAACATTGGTATTGCTGCGGCTCAGAACAGGGCAATAAGGGCGGCTGAAGGTTATAGATTTATTGTGATGTTAGATCAGGACAGTCGTCTTGCTCCCGATTATCCCGAACGTATAGCAGACGAATATGTGAAGGCTCGTGAGAAATTTCCCAAACTCGCAATAATGGGACCGATGCTAATAAACGGACGCAGTGAAGGGGAGTATAAGTCGGACATACATACCGATAAGTATCTCTCTGACTCTGTAATATTCAGAGAGAACATTATAGCTTCGGGTGCTTGTATCTCAAAAGAAGTTCTTGAGGATGTAGGTCTTAACGAAGAACCATTGTTCATAGACTTAGTGGACAGCGAATGGTGCTGGCGTGCTAACTCAAAGGGATATTTCTGTGCAATAACACCTAACGTGACGATAACACATACCATTGGTCGTAAGCTTATAAAGATATGGAAGTTTAACGACGTGGTATCTGCACCTTTCCGTTATTATTATCAGCTGCGAAACTACATGTGGATGTTACGTCGTCCGTATGTTCCGCGTCAGTGGAAGATAAATAACGGAATAAAATATATAATGCGAGTATTTTATCTGCCGTTCTGTAAGAATGGTATAAAGAGCTGGTGCTTTATGTGGAAAGGAATCTTTGCAGGCCTTTTCACAAAACCTCATAATAAAAACATTGATAAATAGAAATGAAAAGATTAGCAATATTTTGTGTAAACTACAACTCTTATAGTGAACTGAATAACTATATAACGTCACTTGATGAGGCTGCGGCACTGTGTGCTGAAGTTTCTACAGATGTCTTTGTAGTTGACAATACAGAAAAGGACTATAAGGATGTCAGTTATAATGTTGCTAATATACGAGTTAACGTAATTGGAAATCATCAGAACATTGGATATTTCGGTGGTATACGAAAGGGTATGCAGCAGGCTGATATGTCGCAGTATGACTTCTATGTCATATCTAATGTCGACGTCTTAGTAGAAAAAGATTTCTTCCAGAAGTTTGCCGTGGCAGAGTACGAAGATAATATAGGTATCGTAGCTCCGCAGATTTATTCGCGTAAGGAAAATAAGCATCGTAATCCCGGACGTATGGAGCGTTATTCTCGTCGTTCTATAAAGATAATGCAGTTCCTTTATAGTCATCCTATGCTTTATGCATTCTACTATAATTATGTGTATAAGTTCCGTAAGCCTTCGAAACAGCAGCTTGTACCGCGTCGTGAAATATATCTCGCACATGGCTCTTTCATAATACTTACAAAGTCTTTCTATAATCGTTGCGGAATAGTCAATTATCCCGTGTTCCTTTATGGAGAAGAGATTTATCTTGCGGAACTTTGCCGTAATCACGAGTTAAAGACTATCTACGACCCTTCTCTTAAGGTCATAGACATTGATCATGTGTCTACAGGTAAGATAAAGTATAAGAGATGGTGTAAGTTCAATCATGATGCGCTGACGTACATTCTCGACAATGTATTGAAAGACTAACAGATTAATGATTGTCGTAGTAATGAAATTATGAACGTCTGATACGAAACGAAAATAAAAAAGGTTGGATAAAGAAATCCAACCTTTTATTATGTCATAAAGTAAAAGTCTGTAGTTTATATCTTAGTCTTAATATAATCGTAAAGAGCCTTAACCTGATTAGGACGGTTAAACTTATTCTTAGCACAGTCCATACAGTTCTGCTTCTTTATGTCCCAGTCAGCAGGAGAATCCACAATCATCTTGATATTCTTTTTCAGAGCGTCATAATCAAGAGCCGACGATACCCATCCTAAGTTATTCTCTTTGATAATGCGGGCACCTTCACCCTCGCCAGAGAACACAATAGGAAGTCCGGCAGCCATAGATTCGTATATCTTTGAAGGAACAGCACCGAAGATATTCTTAACAAGAGGAATAAGTGTACAGTCGGCAGCACCTAATACGTTAGGAATTTCCTCTCGTGCCACCTTTCCATGATAGAATATATTCTTGTTACTGTTCTTAGCAAGATAATTCTCAATGTCCTTCTGTTCGCCACCGGCACCATAGATATGAAATTCTGCACCAAGTTCCTTGAAGTCAATGTTCTGACATATACCAAGTATTCCCTGAGCGAAACCAAGCAGTCCGGCATATACAATCTTCACTGGTGCACCTTCTGCTCGTTTCTTATCACTGCTGATGTTACTGAATCGCTTAGGATCAACACCATTGCGGAACAGATATACATCATTGGCACCATGATCCTTGATGTAATCTACAATCTCCTGTGACTGTCCCAAGCAGAGGACAGACTTACGATAAAGGAAACCTTCGATTGCGGCAAGAACCTTATAAGGCAGACTTCCCTCGCGTATTGCTCCCAGTTCCACGGCCGACAGAGGCCATAAGTCTGAAATGTTCATTACAAGTTTAGCTCCTGTGAGTTTAGACAGCAGCCATCCCGTAAGACCAAGAGTAAGTGGGGGAGACTCTACAATGATTAAATCATTCTTTCTTTTACGAAGATAGTTAAACGAGAACAGCGTGGTGACAGAAAACGACACCATGTTCCATAGTCTTGGCAGAACGCTTTTCTTGTTTGAAGCATAAAGCCAGAAACGTTTAACCTCTAAGTCGTCTATTGTTTCGGTAGATGTAAAGTGTCCTTTATACTTATCGAATATTCTGCCCGTAGGATAATTGGGCATACCCGTTATAACAGAAATATCAGCCCCTAATTTTTTAAGTCCTGAACACATCTCGTAAAGACGGTTCTGAGGCGCACCCATTTCGGGTTTGTAATATTGTGTTATTAGAGTTATCTTCATTTAAATCAGTACGTTTACTATTCTTCCACAAGCCTTGCCGTCACCATAAGGATTTACGGCCTTGCTCATCTTTTCGTATGCAGCAGCATCGTCAAGCAGTGATGATACCTCACACATTATCTTATCGTAATCAGTTCCAACCAGTTTTACTGTTCCGGCATCAAGTGCTTCGGGACGTTCTGTAGTGTCGCGCATTACAAGAACGGGCTTTCCAAGACCCGGAGCTTCTTCCTGAATGCCGCCGCTGTCTGTAAGTACGATGTTAGATTTCTCCATAAGATATACAAACGACAGATATTCCAACGGTTCGATGAAGAACATATTACCAAGGTCTGACAAATCCTTGCCAAACACCTCGTGAATAGGTCTGCGTACGTTAGGATTAAGATGCATGGGGTAAACAAAGTCTACCTCAGGATATTTGTTGCTGAGATCTTTTATTGCATTGCACATGCTGATGAAACCGTCACCGAAGTTCTCACGACGATGACCAGTGATAAGAACAAGACGTCTGCCATCCTTCAGACGATTGACATCGTAACCTGCTGTGGCAAGAACCTTTTCGAGTTCTCCGTCAAGTGCAGCGTCGTTCTTAATTCTGTTTACGACAATGTGCAGGGCATCAATAACAGTATTGCCGGTTACGGTGATGGCATCGTCCTTGACACCTTCGTCAAGAAGATTCTGACGGCTGAGCTGTGTAGGACTGAAGTTATATGTTGCAATGCGACTTGTTATAAGTCTGTTCATTTCCTCAGGCCACGGACTGTAGATATTGTGAGTTCTAAGACCTGCTTCGACATGACCTACGGGTATCTGCTGATAGAAAGCAGCAAGAGCCGCAGCCGTTGATGTTGTTGTGTCACCATGAACAAGAACTACATCGGGCTGTGCCTCTTTTAGAACATCTCGCATACCGAGCAGAACTCGGGCTGTGACGTCGTAGAGATCCTGTCCCTGTTTCATGATGTTCAGGTCATAGTCAGGCTTTATGTCGAAAATATTCAGCACCTGGTCAAGCATTTCTCTGTGCTGCCCCGTTACGCATACAATAGTATTAAACTCCTCAGTATGCTTTTCGAACTCCTTAACGAGAGGAGCCATCTTAATTGCTTCGGGGCGTGTGCCGAAGACCAACATTATCTTTTTCATATATCTTATATTCTGGCAGCCGCGGCCACCCTGTATTATTATTGTCCCGTATTAAATATGTTACGGTAATAGATGTTACTTCTTGAAAATACCGCAGAAGTCGAGTATTATTTTCTTATCGTCCATCTTAAGTTCCTTAAACTGATCGTGAGCAGTAAGGAATACTACGATGTCTGCCTTTTCGTAAGCCTCACGATAATCAGTGAGTTTGAATACTTTATGTTCTTTTACGTTAGGCTCTACAACCATGATGTCAGCGTTGTTGCAAGTCTGCATTACCTTTGTAGTAATATACTTTGCAGGCGATTCGCGCATATCATCAATATTGGGCTTGAAAGCCAGTCCCATCATAGCTACGCGTGGCTTTCTCTTGTGCTCAAGTTCAAACTTAAGCATGGCGTTCTGAACCTTTTCAGCGCACCAGAACGATTTATAGTTGTTTATCTCACGTGCAGTACCGATAATCTTAGATTCCATGGGGAAGTCGGCAGTTATGAAATAAGGGTCTACTGCTATACAGTGTCCGCCAACACCGCATCCCGGCTGAAGGATATTAACACGCGGGTGCTTGTTAGCAAGATTGATAAGTTCCCATACGTTGATTCCTGCCTTGTCGCAGATGAGAGAAAGCTCGTTGGCAAAGGCAATCTGTACGTCGCGACTTGAGTTCTCTGTAAGTTTGCACATCTCTGCTGTACGGCAGTTAGTGCGATGAAGAGTACCAACTACAAACTGGCTGTAGAATTCTATAGCCTTGTCGGTAGAAGCCTCGTCGATACCGCCAATTACGCGGTCGTTATGAATAAGTTCGTAGATAATCTTTCCTGGGAGAACACGTTCCGGACAATAAGCGATGAAGATTTTACCCTTCAGTTCGGGACGTTCTGTAAAGATGATGTTTGTCATCTTCTCTGTAGTACCTACAGGCGAAGTAGACTCAATGACATAAAGGTCGCCTTCCTTAAGGAGCGGAAGGACAGCTCTTGTGGCAGCTTCAACGTATGAAGTGTCGGGTTCGTGGTTACCTTTGAAAGGAGTAGGGACAACCATGAAATAAGCATCGCTTGTCTCAGGCGTTGTCGAAGCCTTGAGTGCACCAGACGAAACAACTTCCTGTAACATCTCTTCCATTCCTGGTTCGATGATGTGGAGGTGTCCCTGGTTAGTTGCTTCTACAACTTTAGGATTTATATCAACACCTATAATCTTAATGCCGTGCTTTGCGGCTATAATGGCAGTGGGTAATCCTATGTACCCCAGACCCATAAAACATGCTTTCATTGTCGTATGTAAAACTTTTACTTCTTTTTATTTGTATAAAAGAGTTTTTCTTTTTTTGTTAAAACCGTAGCATTATGCAATAAAACCTATATATCCGTAAACTATATGTCTTTCTTTTCTGCTTGCATCTGTGCAAAATGTCAGCAGTGCATCGCTGCAGTTCGTATTCAATCTTCGTTTATCATACAAAGGTAATAAATACAAGCTAAGCAGCCAAAACTTTTCCTTTTAAATACTTAATTGACAACACATTTCTTGTAATGTGTAAATCATCGTATTTTATGATTTGAAACATCGGTTTGTTGGTTCGTGTTATTTATAGGGTTATGCCGTAGCTTACCAAGTTTATTCCATATTCAATATTATAACGTGTTTTATATATTATTATTGAATATATGTATAAAAAAATACACAAAGCTGTATCAAATGTATGAGACAGCCTTGTGTAAACTGTATATTTTGTATCATTTTATATTATTTAATGATACTGATGATTTGCTCTTTATGTCAGAGTTTTCTGAAGAACAGACGCAGTGTCTCTGATTTCAGAGTCATCTTGTCTGAACTCAGGTTTTCTATGATGAATCTCTCGTTCATAGAGTTTATGCCATACGGGCGCAGAGGGTCTGCATTGGTCAGAGGAACGTCTCCGTCTGTATGATTAAAGTAACACGGAGTGTTTATGGTGATGGTGTCGCCAGACTTTTCAAATTTCATGACACATTCCTTGAACTTGTCATCAACGAAACGTACGTCTATCATATTAAGCTGTATCGACCAGTAGATGCGTTCGTCCTTTACGTTCACCGTGCGTCTTGTTTCAAGAGTATCTATCTGTCTGAGATTCCAGAAGCCGTCAAGATCGCCATTGTCCGACATCTCCAGTGTGCAGCCGGAGAAACCAGCCGTGATGCAGATTACTGCCAGTATTACATATATAAGTCTCTTCATAAATCAATTACTTCTTAAGAAGTCCGCGTTTAGACAGCGTAATCATTCCGCCGTAGTTATGACCATAAATCTTTCCGGTGTCCATTCCGTATGCCAGACTGAGTTTCCATCCCTTCAGATTCTTCTTCTGAGGTGTGATGCTTGTTTCTGCCATCATGCTCATCGAAGTATGAGGATCAGCGTAAGGCTTGTGATATGTACCGAATCCCTTCTGAACAGAACACAGAAGTCTCCATGCCACTACGTTTGATGGTTCGCCGTTTATACCGAGATGGAAAGCATAGAATCGGTTATTGTCTATGTTTATCGTTCCGTCTTCATTATATATAGGTGAGCGATAGAGCGGATTTCCCATTACCTGTCCCCAGTGCTGCCAGCCTGTAAAGACGCTGTGATTATAGTATTCGTCCATACCGCCTATGTGGTCGGGGATACTTGGTGTATGGTCGTGGAACATAGGACCGCTCTGATATTTAGAATAAATGTATTCGAATACCACACCTTTGATGAAAGCCTTGTGCTTAATCTTAAGTTCGGCACCGAGCATCATATCCTTAAGGTCGTAGAGCAGATACTTATGGTCTTTCTTCTTGTCCCACTCGTCACCATTGCCGTAACCATTGTAGTCGAGGAAGAACATACTGGAATGATCTTCGAAGAAATGATCCCAGTATACACCGAGTTCTATGTCATCGTTCTTGTAGTTTGCTCTTATAATCCAGCTTCCAAGCTGATCGCCCTCGGCATTCTTATATGTAGTCTCGTTAGCTTCAGAGCCGCCCGGTATGAAAGCATTCCAGAAAGCCTTGAGACCTCTTCCGCTGCTAATCTTCTCCATTGTTCCGTCATCGTTAGGACGATAAGCATCGCCGCCGAAGATGCAGGCCATCTCAAGACCAAGTTCCAGAGAGAACGGAGCCTCGTCCTTGCCAATCTTTATATATCCGGCCTTACTGTGATACAGTGTTCCAGAAGTATACTTAGTCTTCTTGTCTGTGAAATCCTCCTGCCATTTATCGTCGGTAGTCTTTCCGAAAGCGATGTGTCCCTTGACGTGAAGCCATCTGTTAAGGAAGGGGAATGTATAGTATTCCGGCAGAGCTATGCGCACCTGAGGAACAGGACGGGCATTGATGCCGAGAGTCTGCGAACCACTGCTTAAAAGATTATTCTTAAGCTGCATGGGATATTCCTTGCTTCCCACAGAAAGAACTCCGTGCAGCCATCTTCCTTCCACGAAAGCCTGCTGAATAACAAAATTGCTTGTATAATTGTAGGGAGCAGCAATATCAATGCCATAGCCGAGATCGAATTTCGAACTCTTGTCGTACGAGAGATTCCTTATCGCAGCTGTTCTGAGATATCCGTTACTTTTATCTAACGAACTCAGACCATACCTGTTGGCGTTGAGCCAGAGAGGTGTGTTGTTGTTAGAAAAAGCCGACTGCATCTCTACTTTGTACGTAATACTGTCGGTTATAGATTGTCCGACAATGCCCGAAGTAAAGCTGCATAAAGCTAAAATAGTCAGTATTATTCTGTTCATTGTTTTGAATCCGTATATTCAGAATACTTTATTAGAAGAAAAAAGTATTGTGCGCAAAGGTAATACATTTAGGTGTTATGAGCAAAATAATGTGTATTATTATTCATGAATTTATAATATTTATGATTTAAACCATTATCAGACTGCTATTTAAGATGTATCCGAATGTTAAATTCTGGTCTGAAAATCATAGAAAAGAAGTACTCTGAGTGTCCAAAACATAGCATTTGCTTACGTACAGTCCGTTCCGAATAAGGAAAAAGTGTCATTAATCTCCTTTTTGGTTAAAAAGTATTTAGAATATGCTCATAATTAGTATGTTATGGTTAATAAACCATATCATTTTAGTTAAAAAGACACTACTACTCTTTGTTGCGGGTAATATATTTTTATATTTGCAGCGAGACGTCCGTTAAGTAAGAGCAGTCCTTCGGACGAAAGAAAGGGATGGTAAATGACTGCTTGTTACAAATATATAATAATACATTATGAATAAATTAAAATTGATGTGTCTGGCATTTGCTACGATGTTCACAACAGTGCTGCTGAGTTGCAGCGATGACGATGATAACGTAAACCGTTTTGAAGACCTGCCTGCTGCTGTGCAGAAGGCTTTCAGCAATAAGTATCCTGATACTCCGGTGGAAGACTGGCATAGAAACAGCGGCTACTACGTTCTTGAATTTGATATTGACAGATGTTCGGCTGAGGCTTGGTTCAATACAAATGAATGGAAGATGACAGAGAGAGATTCTGACTTCGGAAGTCTGCCTGTGGAAGTAACAGCTTCGTTTAAGAACAGCGAGTATGCCGACTGGCGTGTAGACGATGTAGATGTTGTGGAACGTGCTGGAATGCCTGTGATTTATGTCCTGGAGGTAGAAAAGGGACGTGAAGAATTAGAACTGCATTTTTCTGCCGACGGAACTCTGCGCAAAGTTACGGTAGATTACGATGACGACAATTATCTTCCTGAACTCCCGTCAGAGATTGCCGATTCTCTTATGAAGATGTATCCCGGCGCTGTAATCCTTGACTTCGATTATGAGCGTAATGCTTACGAGGTGGAGATAAGACACGAGAACATGGATAAGGAAGTGTTCTTTGGTAAGGATTTCAAATATCTTTCTACAAGATACGAAGTTCCCGTAAACGGTCTTCCCGAAGTGGTTCTTAAGAGCATAGAGACAAGCTATCCGGGCTACGAAATTGACGAGGCTGAATTTGTAAGTCTTTCAGGAGGTGGAAGCTATTACGAAATAGAACTTGAGAAGGGTGATAAGGAGATTACCATCAAGGTTCTTTCGAGTGGCGAAATATTGAAATAATGATTTCTTACGGTAAATACCGTTCTTTAATCAGACCCGGCAGAAACTTAAAAAACAGAGTGTCATGATGTGTCTTGTAAAGTTTCTGAGGGTCTGATGATAAAAAATTAATAATGCTTTTTTCAAAAGGTATGTCCTGAGTTTTTCTGCTTAAATTTTTCGGGATGTACCTTTTCCTATTTATAATAGAATGTACATATTAATATAGGTATGGTATGTGCATTTATGGTAAACCGACCGATATTTAACTTTTTTATAAATATCAGACGGCTTCGCAAAGATGCCTGAAAAATAAATTTTCAGTATCTGTTATACTGAAAACATCATATATGTACGTGATTTAGCGGTCTTATGACTCTTGTTTTTATTATTTTACCATGTTTACGCTCTGAAAGAGTGATTTTTGCACACCAATCAAGCCTTGTCTGCATGGTAAATATGCCCTGTTTGCAAACTTTTGCAACTGCATAAATTTGTAAACGCAATTGCGTTTACGAACAAATGTAGTTGCGTTAGTTGTAAAACGAAGAAAAATGCCGTTTTTTTCGTTGGCTTATTTCGAAATAATACTCGAATAATTTCAAATATTCGAATATCAGCACTCTTTTTCTGATGTGTTTCGCACCTTTTGTCTCTTATTTACAATTTGCCTTACTTGTTAAAATGAGACAAGAACATCAGACGAATATCTATAATTATATTGTTATATACTTATTGAAAGAAATAAATGATGAGACGACAGGTAACACATTTAAAAGCAAAAGCCCGCCACACGATGTGTGCAGTAGGCTTTTGTCTTATATAATAATAACATACTATTATTCTTTATTCTCGTCTACGCCATATCCGAACAAAGCAAAGTCACCCTTTAACGGATCATCAGGAAAAATCTCACGCATGCGGTTGGTAAGTTTTACCGCAGCAGCCATAGAAGTAGAAGCCTTGTCCATGAGTCCGAGTTTTACAGCCTCCTGAACCACATGAGTATCCATCGGCATAATCAGAGTGCGGCGGTCTATAACGTCACTCCACAGTCCTAAGTCCACGGGAGAGCCGGAGCGTACCATCCATCTCAAAAACATACATACACGTTTGCATGCTGATGAAGTGTTCTTCGGAATTATAGTCTCTATGCCTTTCGAAGAGAAAAATCCTGTTATGGCCTGTACTGCCGACATACCGTTGCTGACGCCCGAGGCCATCATGAAATTCTTTATAGAACCATGCTCGTTTATCATGTCAGCCAATGCGTTGAGAAACTTGTTCATGGTGTGAAACGTGTACAGACGGTAGTAACACTGCTGCGTGTCGGGAATATCTTTCTCAAAACTGCGGCTCTTAACCCATTCGTAAACATTACCCTCCGAGGCATCGAGTATGAACTGAATTTTAGGAAAGAACTGTTTGCGGCTGCCGTAACTTAACGATGACGCAATGAAGGCAGCAGTCTCCTGATTTAAGTCGCCGTTAACCTGATGCATGAACCATGAAGGGTCGGCAGGAAGAAAATCTTCCGTCTCGTAATGTTCTGCGAGATGTCTTAAAAGTTGTTCTGTCATTTGAGCATTCCTTTCACGTTTTTAATATCTCCGTCGTTCATCGCAGGCTCTATGCCGAGCAGATGACAGAGAAGAGGATATACATTTATGTTGTCGAAGTGAGGAAAATCCACATGACGGAACGAAGGACCGATGGCACGGAACATAGCGTGCATGTCAAAGAATGCAGGGTCGTAACCATGAGCACCGAGCGCACTCGACTCTCGATCGCCGAACACCCATCCGGGGTCGGGGATTACAATCACATCGCCACAACGATGATGTCTGCCGTAATGCAGATATTCAGGCATATCCTGCTTCTTATATGTCTTGATGTGTCTTACGCCCTTCAGAGCATTACAGATTGAGTCGGCACATCCCGCTTTTACATAAATGTTAGCCGGAAGATTACCTTCGATGAATTTCACCCATGAAGGTTTGATATAGTCCGAAGCCCTTACAATGTTTTTGGGTATCACCGGAGTCATTCCGTGGTCGGAAGTTACTATAAGGTTCACGTTGTCCTTAAGTCCCGCCTTGTCGATACCCTTGTACAGACTCTTCAGCACACGGTCCATCTCCTCGACAGCCTTGCGAGTCTCCTTGCCATAAGGACCATATTGGTGTCCGTTAGTGTCAGGCTGGTCGAAATACAGCATAATGAGGTCGGGACGCTCGCTGCTCTTCAACAGCTCTATGGCTCTGCTTACACGCTCTTTGAACGTAAGGCGCGGCTCGTCGTCGTATCTGTAATAAATGTCAGGGTAGCTGCCACGAATCTTAACATCCGAACCAGGCCAGTATATCACGGCAGTCTTCAGTCCGTTGTTCTTAGCAGTAATCCATATAGGCTCTCCGCCATAATAATCAGAACACAGTTTGGTTTTTCTGTTACCTAAAGAGAAATGCTCGTCGTTAACCTCATCATAAAAATTATTAGCTATCAGACCGTGATGGTCGGGATACAGTCCGGTGGCAATGGTGTAGTGGTTAGGGAAAGTCTTCGACGGGAAAGCCGGAATAAGAGCCGACTTAACACCTTGTTCTGCCATGAAATCGAAAAATGGAGTGTCGTACCATTCGGTATAATCCCATCTGCATCCGTCGAGCGAAACAATAATGTTAGTGATTCGGTTGTCGTTCTTTCCGTTAGAAGGCAGAGCGACAATCATTAAAGTTACGATAAAAAATAGTATTTTTTTCATGCCGTTTTGATGTGTTGTAGTGTCAAACATTATGCAAAGTTAGATTATTTATACAAGTATACCAACATAATGTCTTAATTAAACATGCAAAAGTATAAATCATACAAATAATGTATGTGTGAAAATACAATTTAACCAATCTTTTATGTAAACATATTATATAATTTCGTAACTTTGTGCCAATCGAAAATTAAACGCCATGACACTTATAATCGTAGCAATTCTGATATTTGGCTATATACTTATAGCGACAAGTCACATTACCAATGTGAATAAGGCTGCCGTATCAATTTTCATGTGTACGGTGGGATGGGTCCTGTACATTTCTTATGGAACAGATTTTGTCATGAGCCAGCATCCCGACGAGTACGGCGCCTTTCTTGCCGGTGCACAGCATTCAAGTTCGAATGTCAAGATGTTCATTGCCGATAACATATATATTAAATATGTAGGTAAGGCTGCGGAGATAATGCTCTTCTTCCTTGCCACGATGACCATCGTAGGAATACTGCTCAATAACGGATGCTTCGATTTCTTGAGAGAGATAATGCTTACGCGCAAGAGCCGCAAACTATTGTGGATTATGTCGAGCGTAACATTCCTTCTGTCGGCAAACCTTGACAACTTTACCACTACGTCGATGATGCTCGTGATAATGCATACGCTTGTGGCAAGCCGCAGACAGCGAATACTTTATGGATGTGCCGTGGTGATTGCCGCCAACTGCGGTGGTGCACTGACCGTAATCGGTGATCCTACGGGACTGTTCCTGTGGACCAACGAGGCGGTGACGGCAACTAATTTCTCGATGTCGCTGATGGTTCCGTGCCTTATAGCATGGCTTATTCCTACCTACATGATAGGAAGAGCACTGCCCGAAACAGTGGCTTCGGAATCGTTCACACTCCCATATCGTGGCGATGATACCAACCTTAACCGTTCGCAGCGCATCGTGCTTCTTTTCGTAGGCATCGGAGGTCTGTGGTTTATACCGACATTCCACAGCATTACCAAACTAAGTCCGTTCCTCGGAGCACTGTGTGTCCTTGCCGTTCTGTGGGTGGTAAACGAAATATTCAACCGCAAACTTATGAATGCAGACCAAATGATTCAGAAACGTTTCCCGCGTGCCCTTCAGTACGGAGTGGTGCAGATGATGCTCTTCGTAGTGGGTATAATGCTGGCACTCGGCGTGGTGAGAGAGACAGGTGCTCTCAACTACGTAACCGACTGGATTGACAATAATGTGCACAATGTGTGGGTTCTCGGCATCTTTACCGGTCTCCTCAGCAGTGTACTTGATAACTTTGCATCGGCAATGAGTATGTTCTCTCTTTATCCCGTGGCGGATGCTGCTGCCACTGCAACACTCGCTAATGCCGATTACATGCAGAACTTTGTACAGAACGGACTGTTCTGGAAAATCATAGCATTTACAGCCGGCGTGGGAGGAAACATCATCGTCTTTGGATCAATGAGCGGAATGGCTCTCATCAAGGTAGAGCGTCTGCACATCTTCTGGTATATAAAGAATGTAGGTTTCTATGCTCTTATCGGTCTCGCAGCCGGACTGGCAGCTATGGCCGTTATTAGTATATACCTTTAAATATATAATAATGGTATGACAAAAGTAAAGAATATCGGAATACTTACTTCTGGCGGCGACGCTCCTGGTATGAATGCCGCCATACGTGCCGTTACACGCACAGGTATTAGTAATGGGTTTAACATAATGGGTATTTATCGAGGTTATGAGGGACTTATAACCGGCGACATAAAACCATTCTCAACAGAAAACGTCAGCGGAATAATAATGTCGGGCGGTACAATTCTTAAGTCGGCTCGTTCTGCTGCCTTCAGAACTCCTGAGGGTATGGAGAAAGCCTACCAGAATGTAAAGAAGTTTGGCATTGATGCTCTCGTGGTTATAGGAGGAAACGGCTCTATAGAAGGCGCGATGGAATTTGCAAAGCGCTATGATTTATGCTGTATCGGACTTCCCGGAACAATAGACAACGACCTTTATGGCACCGACTCTACCATAGGTTACGACACAACTCTGAATACTATCGTGGAATGTGTAGACCGTATTCGCGATACGGCACAGAGTCACGAACGTATCTTCTTCGTAGAAGTAATGGGCCGCGATGCAGGATATCTTGCACAGAACAGTGCCATAGCCAGCGGAGCTGAGGCTGCCATAATACCCGAAGACTCGACGGACGTCGACCAGCTGGCGCGCTTCATGGAACGAGGAATAAGAAAAAGTAAGCGCAGCTGTATAGTAATCGTGAGCGAGAGTCCTAAGTGCGGCGCACTGTATTATGCCGACCGAGTGAAGAAGGAATTCCCAGGATTCGACGTGAGAGTCTCTATACTCGGACATCTTCAGCGCGGAGGACGCCCTTCTGCAAAAGACCGAATACTTGCCAGCCGTACAGGATATGGCGCTGTTGAGGCCATAATGCAGGGACAGAGAAATGTCATGGTAGGTGTAAGAAACAACGAGGTGGTGTATGTGCCTTTCAGCGATGCCATCCGTTCGGATAAACCTTTCGACATGAAACTTATCAAGGTACTTGATGCCCTGAGCATCTAAACTCTTTGCGCGCGCGTACATTATTATATAGTGAACATGTCGTTATGTGATGCAGATGCAGTGAAGAAACATCGTAAAGTGCGTTATAACAGATACTTAAACGAGAAAGACTTTACTAAGTATGGTTTGCATATCATAAGTGATGATTTGTCATTAAAAGATATGATTATGTAAATAATTAAAAAAAATGTTTGCGCGATTCGAAAAAATATTATTAAATTTGCACGTAAATTAGATTAACACTTAAATTAAAGATAAGCTTATGACACAGATTAACGGACACATCTCTCAGATCATCGGACCTGTAATCGACGTGTATTTCGATACTGAGGGTCAGGATCCCGAGAAGGTGCTGCCAAAGATACACGAGGCTTTGAAGATTAAACGCCCCGACGGACGAGTATTGGTGGTAGAGGTGCAGCAGCACATTGGTGAAGACACTGTGCGCACTGTTGCCATGGATAATACCGACGGTCTTCAGAGAGGCCTTGAGGCGGTTCCTACTGGAAGTCCGATTGTTATGCCTGCTGGTGAACAGATAAAGGGTAGAATGATGAACGTGATAGGTGAACCTATCGACGGTATGAAAGAACTCGACATGAAGGGTGCATACCCCATTCACAGAGAACCTCCTAAGTTTGAAGAATTGTCTACACGTAAGGAGATGCTCTCTACTGGTATTAAGGTCATCGACCTTATGGAGCCTTACATGAAGGGTGGTAAGATTGGTCTGTTCGGTGGTGCCGGCGTTGGTAAGACTGTTCTTATCATGGAACTTATCAACAATATTGCAAAAGGACATAATGGTTATTCTGTATTCGCAGGTGTAGGAGAGCGTACTCGTGAGGGTAACGACCTTATCCGCGATATGATTGAATCTGGTGTCGTTAAATATGGTAAGAAATTCCGTGAGGCAATGGACCAGGGCAAGTGGGACCTCTCTCTCGTTGATCCTAACGAACTGAAGGAATCACAGGCTACACTGGTGTATGGTCAGATGAACGAACCTCCTGGAGCACGTGCTTCGGTTGCACTCTCTGGTCTTACTGTTGCCGAAGAGTTCCGTGACCATGGTGGCAAGAACGGCGAACCTGCCGATATCATGTTCTTCATTGATAACATCTTCCGTTTCACACAGGCTGGTTCAGAGGTTTCAGCGCTTCTTGGACGTATGCCTTCTGCCGTAGGTTATCAGCCTACACTGGCAAGCGAAATGGGTGTGATGCAGGAACGTATTACTTCTACAAAGCGTGGTTCTATTACATCTGTACAGGCTGTATATGTGCCTGCCGATGACTTGACCGACCCTGCTCCTGCCACAACATTTACACACCTTGATGCTACAACAGAACTTAGCCGTAAGATTACTGAGCTCGGTATCTATCCTGCCGTTGACCCGTTAGGTTCTACCAGCCGTATCCTCGACCCGCTGATTGTTGGTCAGGCTCACTACGACACAGCTCAGCGCGTTAAGCAGATTCTTCAGCGTTATAAGGAACTTCAGGATATTATTGCTATCCTTGGTATGGACGAACTTAGCGACGAGGACAAACTTACTGTAAGCCGTGCACGTCGTGTACAGCGTTTCCTCAGTCAGCCGTTCACCGTTGCAGAACAGTTCACAGGTCTGCCAGGTGTGATGGTTCCCATCGAAGATACTATCAAAGGTTTCAATATGATTATGGATGGTGAAGTAGACTACCTCCCAGAGCAGGCATTCCTCAACGTAGGTACTATCGAAGATGCTATTGCCAAGGGTAAGAAACTTCTCGAATCTGCTAAGGAACAATAAACCTGTGCTGTTATGGATATGTATCTCAAAATAGTTTCACCTGAAAAGGTGGTCTTCGAAGGTGGAGTGGATAGCGTTGGCGTCCCCGGTACGATTTGTCCGTTCGTGATTCTGAAAAATCACGCGCCGATTATATCATCGCTCACTGAAGGCATCGTCAGTTATGTAGCCGAAGACGGCGAACATACCATAAAGATTGCCGGAGGTTTCGTGGAAGTACAGAAAAACGAAGTACGTCTCGCTATTGAATAGATGTTGTAATATAAAATGTAATGGCTGTAGATATTTCACAGGTAAAGAAAATTGCAGACAGACATCTGATTTACACGTGTCTGATAGTTATATCACTTGTCGTGCTGTCGATGTTTGCGCTTGATTACCTCGACGCAAAGCGTTATGTCACAGAGTTGAAAATTTGCGGATACTATAGTTTCATTATCGGACTTATATACAATCGTTCATGGAAGAAAGTGGTGCAGGGCGGAACATTTGATATAACAAAGTTCTATCTCATAGCATCAGGCGTAAGAATGTTTGTAGCCACTCTTGCAGTACTGATTTATGTCGTTGTTGTAAGAGAGCCTCAGACAGTTCTCTATTTCGTGATAATGTTTCTGGCATTCTATTTTATACTGTTAGTATTCGACAGCGTGTATTTCGCCTTGATAGAAAAAGGCAATAAATTAAAGACTAAGAAATGAAATACGTAAAACATTTGTTGTGCGTTGCACTGCTTCTATTCGTTACATCGGCTGCTTTTGCAAGCAGTGGCGAAAAAAAGGTTGGTGAAGTGGATTTCGCAGGCATAATGATGGGACATATCAACGACTCGTATGAATGGCATATTACTGATGTCGGTGATACTCCGCTAATCATACATCTGCCCATTATCGTAAAGAGTTCTACCGGATGGCACGTGTTCTGTAGTTCGGAATTCGAGCACGAACCCATTGCCGAGGGTAAACTGAAAGGATATCGCAAGGGTCCTCACGAACTCTATATCGCAGGAAGTGGAAGTAATGAAAACAAAATTGTTGAAATGCAAGGCGGCGAAGAAGTCCGTCCGCTCGACATATCTCTTACAAAGACTGCCCTGGTAGCTATAATAGACGGTATTATACTGCTTATCGTAGTCTTAATCCCGGCCCGCTGGTATCGTCGCCATAAGATTGACGATGAGGCTCCGAAGGGTTTCACTGGATTTATGAGTATGTTTATAATGTACATCTACGACGATGTAATCAAGAGTACACTGGGCGACAAGGCAGATAAGTTTGCTCCTTACCTGCTGACGTGTTTCTTCTTCATATTCACGGCTAATATTCTCGGTGTGGTTCCGTTCCCTCCCGGTGGCGGTAACCTTACAGGTAATATCGCATGTACATTCTTCTTTGCATTTATGACATTCCTTGTTACCAACTTGTTCGGAACAAAAGCATACTATAAGGAAATCTTCTGGCCGGAAGTACCTCTGTGGCTTAAGTTCCCTCTGCCTCTGATGCCTATGATTGAGTTCTTCGGACTTTTCACAAAGCCTCTGGCACTTATGATCCGACTCTTTGCAAATATGTTTGCCGGTCATGCCATCGCTCTTTCATTCGCACTCATCATATTCATTATGTATGGCGTAAACATGTGGGCAGGTTCTTCTATGGCAGTAATCAGTACACTTATGAGTACGTTCATGATGCTGCTCGAAGTGCTGGTATGTTTCATCCAGGCTCTTGTATTCACAATGCTTAGTGCAGTGTTTATCTCACTGTCACAGGTAAAGGAAGAAAAAGAAGAAATCTAAAAAAGATTATAGAAAATAATTATTAATAAGAACAACTAAAAATTTAAAGACTATGTTATCATTATTATTGGCAGCTGACGCTGTAGCAAAAGTAGGTGCCGCTCTCGGTGCAAGTATCGCAGCAATCGCTGCAGCTATCGGTATTGGAAAAATCGGTGCTCAGTCAATGGACGCAATGGCTCGCCAGCCGGAAAAGATTGGTGATTTACGTTCTGCAATGATTATCGCAGCAGCCCTTATCGAAGGTGTTTGTTTCTTTGCAGTCATCGTAGCTATTCTCTGTCTGGTTATGTAATACAAAGAGTAGATAAACAATAGTAATTCACAGCTTATGTCATTATTAATTCCCGATAGTGGTCTGCTTTTCTGGATGACGCTCGTGTTCGTCATCGTCTTCGCCATTTTGCTGAAGTGGGGATTCCCAGTTATTACAAACATGGTGAACGAACGTAAGGCTTTCATCGACGAGAGTCTTAAGAACGCACATGAGGCAAACGTTAAGCTTACCAATATCAAATTAGAAAGTGAAACTCTTCTGCAAGAGGCTCGCGACAAGCAGGCAGCAATCCTTAAGGAAGCTTCTGAAACACGTGCAGCTATTCTTGAGAAGGCACAGACAGAGGCTAAGGATGAGGGAGCCCGCCTTATTGAAGAGGCGAAAGCCCAGATACAGAATCAGAAAGAAGCAGCTATACGCGAGATTCGTTCGCAGGTTGCCGTTCTGTCTGTTCAGGTTGCAGAGAAAATTCTCCGCGAGAAGCTCTCTACCGACGATGCCCAGATGAAAATGATTGAAAGGCTGCTGGATGAAGTTTCTGTAGATAAAGAAAAATAGTTATGGAGATAGGAGTAATATCGGTGAGATACGCCAGAGCGATGCTGAAATACAGTACCGAGGCTGGACTTGAAGAGGAAGTGTACAGAGATATGTCATTTCTCTCTGAAAGCTATGCCAGAGTTTCGCAGCTGAAATCGACGATGAAGAATCCGATGCTCTCCAACGACCAGAAAGAAAGTCTTATCGTCACAGCCTGTGGCGATAAGATTAGTGATGCTACGAGACGTTTCATACATCTTGTAATAGGAGAAAATAGAGGAGGCATCCTGCATTTCATAGCTAATTCGTATATCACTCTTTATAGAAAACAGAAGAACGTCATCCGCGGAAGACTTATCACTGCCGCTGCCGTTTCTTCTGACACGCAGCAGAAGATGCGCCAGATGGTGGAGAAAAAAACTAAAGGAACTGTTGAGTTCGATACCGAGGTACAGCCCGAAATTTTAGGCGGCTTTATTCTTGAGTACGATACTTACAGACTTGATGCGAGCGTTAGAACGCAGATTCGTACCATTCTGGAACAGTTGAAGAAGTAAAATAAATCCCCATTGGGAATTCCCGTTCCCTATAATAATGTATTTGATACTGAGTTAGGGGAACGTAATTAATTCAAAAAAGAAAAATAACAATGTCAGATAAAATAAAACCAAGTGAAATATCTGAGGTTCTTCTCAATCAGCTGAAAGGCATTGATTGTGGCAAGGATTACGATGAGGTGGGCACCGTGCTCGAAGTGAGCGATGGTGTTGCACGTATCTATGGTCTTCGCAACGCTGAAGCAAACGAATTGCTTGAGTTCGAAAACGGAACCATGGCCATCGTGATGAACCTTGAGGAAGACAACGTAGGTTGTGTGCTTCTCGGCTCAACTTCGGGTATTAAAGAGGGTATGGTTGTTAAGCGTACAAAGCGTATTGCCTCTATCAGAGTTAATGACAATATGTTAGGACGTGTCATCAATCCTCTTGGACAGCCTCTCGACGGACAGGGAGATATCGATCTGACCGAATCGTTTGAGATGCCTCTCGACCGTAAGGCACCGGGTGTAATTTACCGCCAGCCGGTAAAGGAACCTCTGCAGACTGGTCTGAAAGCTGTCGACTCTATGATTCCTATTGGTCGCGGACAGCGAGAACTTATCATCGGTGACCGTCAGACTGGTAAAACAGCTATTGCTGTAGATACTATCATTAACCAGAAAAGTTTCTACGAAGCAGGACATCCTGTATATTGTATTTATGTGGCTATCGGTCAGAAAGCTTCTACAGTTGCTTCGCTTGTACAGGTTCTTAAGGAACGTGGTGCAATGCCCTACACAATTGTAGTATCTGCTACTGCTGCCGATCCCGCTGCCATGCAGTATTACGCTCCTTTCGCAGGTGCTGCTATCGGTGAGTACTTCAGAGACAGAGGCTTCTCTGCCCTCGTAGTTTACGATGACCTTTCAAAACAGGCCGTTGCTTACCGTGAGGTTTCTCTGATTCTTCGTCGTCCTTCTGGACGTGAGGCTTATCCTGGTGACGTGTTCTACCTGCACAGCCGTCTGTTGGAACGTGCTGCCCGTATTAACGACCAGCAGGAAGTTGCCGAACAGATGAACGACTTACCCGAATGTCTTAAAGGCAAGGTTAAGGGTGGTGGTTCTTTAACTGCTCTTCCTATCATCGAGACACAGGCTGGTGACGTTTCAGCTTACATTCCTACCAACGTAATTTCTATTACCGATGGTCAGATATATCTTGAGACCGACTTGTTCAACCAGGGCTTCCGTCCTGCCATCAACGTAGGTATCTCTGTCAGCCGTGTCGGTGGTTCTGCTCAGATTAAGAGTATGAAGAAGGTTGCCGGTACACTGAAGATCGATATGGCACAGTATCGTGAGCTTGAAGCTTTCTCTAAGTTCTCAAGTGATATGGATGCCGTAACAGCAATGACTCTTGACCGTGGTAGAAAGAATACACAGCTTCTAATCCAGCCTCAGTATTCGCCTATGTCTGTAGGTGAACAGGTAGCAATGCTTTACTGCGGTGTTCATGGATTGATGCGTGATGTTCCCGTTGAAAAGATTCGTGAATGTCAGGACATATTCCTTGAGCGCATGCGTCTTTCTAATAAGGAAGTAATCGATCAGCTTGCTGCCGGTAAGTTAAGCGATGACATTACAAAGACTCTTGAGTCGGTAATGGCTGACGTCGCAGGACAATATAAAAAGTAACAAACTATGCCGTCACTAAAAGAGATAAAAAATCGTATAGCATCTGTCAACAGCACTCGTAAGATTACAAGTGCTATGAAGATGGTGGCATCTTCCAAGTTACACCGTGCACAGGTGATGATAGAGAATATGCTCCCTTATGAGAATATGCTGGAGTACATCCTCAAGTCTTTCTTAGCGGCAGAAGTGGAAGCAAAAACTGTCTATAGCGAGGCACGTCCCGTAAAACGTGTGGCTGTAGTAGTATTTGCATCGAACGGCAGTCTCTGTGGTGGATTTAATGCTAATATCATCCGTCTTATGACGGAAACATTCGAAGAATACAAAGGATTAGGTAAGGAAAATATCATCGTTTACCCGATTGGACGTAAAGTGGCCGAGAAGGTTGTAAAAATGGGATATACTCCTGCCGGTAATTTTGTAGAGCTTGCTGACAAACCAAACGCTCATGATTGTATTGAGATAGCACGTAATCTTACTCAGATGTATGCCGAAGGAAAGATTGATAAGGTAGAACTTATTTATCATCATTTCAAGAGTGTCGGATCACAGATACTTACACGTAAGACTTTCTTACCTATAGATGTAAGTACTGTATCACTTGAAAATGATCGTGATCTTAAGTCTTCTAATCTGATGTCTGCAAAGGCTCAGGAATACTTACGCCAGCATGGATCTCGAAAGGAAAAGAAACAGGAGAATGTTAAGCCTCTGAATGATAATTTTATCGTAGAGCCTGACATGTGCTCTGTTTTAGGTTCTCTTATTCCACGATTGCTGAATCTTATGATGTATACAGCTCTGCTTGACAGTAATGCAAGTGAGCATGCAGCACGTATGGTGGCAATGCAGACTGCAACCGATAATGCCGACGAGTTGTTAAAGGGCCTGAATCTTGCCTATAACAAGAGTCGTCAGCAGGCAATTACAAATGAGTTGCTTGATATTATGGGTGGATCAGTAAATAAATAAGACTATTAAATAATTATAAAAAGCAGACTTTTATCGCTCGGTACGTTAAATGTCTGCTTTTTTTTATATACATTAACTTTATATTTTTGTATCGTTTGTTTAAATTATAGTGAATGACTATATTTGCCGATATGAAAATATCATATTTTTTCAAATCTAATTTTAATTTTACTTTTAAAGGAATAATAGCTTTCTTATTCTTTTCTATGTTTTTAGTGAAAGCTAACGCTCAGCCTGAATTGGAAGAATTCAACGGTGTTCTGACTCCGAAGTATGAGAGTGATCTTCTTTTCGTTTCGGATAGAAAAATGCCGATTCAAGACGGTATGTGTAGAAAACTTGTGTCTGAGATAACTACTGGCAAAAGGGGAACTTGGGCACGTTACTATTTCGTTGACGAACCGATGGAAGGACAATGGTATAAAGACATTGTCTTTCTAAAACCGATGACTCCTAATGTTTATTACAACGAGCACAGAGTTGCAATCTACGATGTCGCTAATGAAAAGTACTGGCATTTTATAGATCGCATCTATGGTAACATCTATATGCATTTGATTGATGATGTTCCTGATCCTGTCCAAGATTATTATTATTTCTATTGTGTCAATAATATTTTTAGAATATCTTATGTATCGAAACGCTATAAGAAGCCGTTTTATGTTTCTTCATTGGTCACAAAGGATTCGACATTCTTAACATACGTAACTGAAGATGATGCACAGCCTCTCTATTATTATCGTTTTAAAAATGCCGATTACATTAGTGATATGATTCCTGACAATGATGTGAACACAAAGGCTAATTATCTGTTTCTGCAAAGAGATTATAAGTTAGGTCAGAAGTATAATACTCTGATTTTCCCTGTAGATGTTCCTATAAAGGATTACAATCATTTATACAACAATGGTAAAAACAAACTTGTTGTATATAGGTTAAATGCAATAGAAGCAAATGCTTTACATTTTGTCAGGGATATTTCTGGTGTTTTAAAGGCTAATGTTCCGTACATAATAAAGAGTGAGAATAATGACAATACGACAGCAAATGACATAGTTTCAGAACGTTATCTTACGGAACAGCCAGTAGATTCATTTGATATTAATTGTACTAAGAAAGTTTGTCAGAATAATGATGTATGCGTATTTGCGCAATACAGACAGTATCTTGTACAGGACAACGAATACATCAGTCCTGATTACGATTATTTTATCGTAAGTGATAATAAGCTCTTAAACTGTAGAAATATTGGTCAGACAAGGGTAGACAGATTCAGATGGTATATCAGACGTCCGAGTAGTATGAGTGCTGTTCCAATGACAATGACATTTGACGGAACTACTGACATTGACGCTGTAAATTATGATAGTTCTTCGGATTCAGATGATGTCTATGATTTGAACGGATGCAAGGTAGGAAATACAGATAAACTTAATAGCTTGAAAAAAGGTTATTACGTTGTAAACGGCAAGGTTCGTGTTGTTGGTAACTAATATAGTTCCTAACAGCGTAAAATGCTTTTACATTAGGCAAATCGTATTTATAAGTTACCAGTTATGGTAAGTAAACATATATAGAAAAACTTAGTCCATTACATTTAGAACTTTAGGAATTAAGCAAAAAAACGGATGAAAACTAATTCATCCGTTTTTTATGTTTTTGTCTGATGCTTTATTTATTACTTGCCTTCGAAGTAACGCTTGTACAGACCCATGAAACCTGCGCAGTGACGGGCTTCGTCCTTAGCCATTTCATGAACTGTATCGTGAGTTGCATCCATTCCTGCCATCTTTGCGTTCTTTGCAATACGGAACTTGTCTTCGCAAGCACCGCGCTCTGCTGCAATACGAGCTTCGAGGTTGCTCTTTGTATCCTTAAGAACGTCACCGAGAAGTTCTGCAAACTTAGATGCATGTTCTGCTTCTTCGAATGCGTAGCGCTTGAATGCTTCTGCAATTTCAGGATAACCTTCGCGATCAGCCTGACGGCTCATTGCAAGATACATTCCTACTTCGCAGCACTCGCCGCTGAAATGAGTATTAAGATCCTTAATCATTTCTTCGTTAGCGCTTTCGTTCTTTGCAGCACCAAGTACGTGAGTTGTTGCAAATCCCTTTTCGTCTGCAGGTGTCATTTCTTTAAACTTGCTCTTAGGAGCTTTACATAACGGACACATTTCTGGAGCTTCGTCACCTTCGTGTACGTAACCGCACACTGTGCATATAAATTTCTTCTTCATAATGTTTTTGTATTTTATTATTTATATTGTTTTCGTATTCTTTCTATTTGTTGTTCTCTTTTTCTCTGCACTCCTTGCAGATACCTTTATAATAGAGTTGTACATTCTGAATTAGACATCCGTCTATTTCTTTTTTCTTTAATTCTGGAACATCCTCTTCGTATAAGTCTGTTATCTTTCCACATTTTGTACAATAGAAGTGCACATGTGTCTTTGTGTTCCCGTCATAACATACACGATGTTCATCTATCGTTATCATCTGTGCTGCATTGTTCTCTGCAAATAAACGGAGCGTACAGTATACTGTCGTGCGACTCAGAGTCGGCATTTCTGAAACAAGACCTGTGTAGACATCCTCTACTGTAGGATGTGACGGGTGAGATAGGAGATATTTCATAATCTCAATTCTCTGCATTGATGGTCTGAGCCCGCATTCTACTAATTTATCGTATGCTTGTTTCTCAGTTATTATAACTTTATTCATAATGTTCTTGTTATTACGTTTGCAAATATATATACATATTTTTTATTATCAAAGTTTATAGCTGTAAAAATTCCAATTTCCTATTCATTTTAACTAAATAATAACTATATTACCTATATATTGGTATTTTTTTAACAAAAATCATCACATTTGTTACCGTGTAACTCTCTTTTATTGATTTGATACCTAAATATGATGATAGACTAATTAATACAAATTACAAGTCTTAATATTAAAAAATAATAGACTTATAAATACTTATACTGCCTTTTATGAAATTAAATTCATGATATAATATTGAGGAATCTTTTTAGGGGAGTAATCGAAAATGTATTTCAAGTGTAATAAAATAGCAGTATTAAAATTAATAATATGTATTGATTTGACTGATGATATAATGAGGTATTCAGATAATATTATATCAATGTGAAATGTTTCGTACATTAATATATGTCTTACAAGATATAGGATTTTTAAATAACATTGTATAGGTGTTTTCTAATAAGACTAATAATTTTTAATGTCTGACTTTGAATATAACTCTATAAGGAAGCCTTTTATCCTGGTTAATTATAATCACTTCTTAATAATAGAAGGAATAAAAAAAGCATCCCGAATTAATTCGGAATGCTTTTTAATATTTTAATTGATATTTCTAATTTTAGAAGAAGAGATATCTGTGGTCTACGATGTCTGCGTTAAGCCAAAGAACTGCAATAGGATTACCCATTGTTCTCATGATATTTCTCTTAGAAGATTCCATGTATGCCTTTTCGTCATACTTTTCATCGAGATTAGTTCTGTTGACAACCTGGAACATATAAACACCATTGTTACCTTTAACTACGCTGTTAGAGAATGCACCCTTTGCTGTAGCTGCAACTTTACCGCTAAGAGCAGGTTCTGAAGCATTAAGCTGCATGATAGTAGCTGCATCAGCAAATGTTATCTTGTTTACGTCTGTAACTTTTGCTCCTGCCTTTTCTGCAGCTGCAATAGATGTAACACCTTCGAACTTCTTAGAAAGCATTTCAGCCTTCTTATCTTTTATTATACGAGATGTAAGAACTTCCTTAACTGTTTCATCATCCCAAGGTTCGTAACCAGCAGGGTGAACCTTTGTAAGAGCGATAACGAGCATGTGATCATTGTCACCGCATTCATAAAGAGGAGAAATTTTACCTTCTTCAGTTTCGAACAACCACTTCATTGCTTCGCGTGTGTTGCTCAGACGTGCGATGTTATGCTGATTGTTAGTTACGCTGCTATGACCCTTAAGTTCCTTAACAGTATATCCAAATTTCTCGGCATTCTTCTCCATGTCCTCAACTGTTGTGTTCTGGCTTACAAAGTTGCTGAACTTGTTATATTCCTTAGAATATGTATCTTTAGAGAATTCGATAGGTTTCTTAATAACAGCAGCAACGTATTTATCTGTCATGCCCTTACGAGCTGTAACTTTAATAATGATGTTGCCCTGTGTAAGTTCTACATTCTTGAGTTCGCCAACAGCAGTGTTGTTAAGAGCTTCAATGTAACTCTTGGTATCCTTGTCCATTGAAGGAGCATTTTCGTATTCTCTTGATGTCAGCATGATGCTGTCACCAGACTGCATGTATTTCTTTGCAAGAACCTTGAAGTCTGCACCTTCTTTAAGAGCATTGTAGATACTGTCTGCTCTCTTGTGAGCTTCTTCAGGAGTAGCACCTGCAACCTGTATAGCACGGAACTGGATAGAGTCGGGGAGCTGCTGCTTAGAAATAAGGCGGATAACGTTGTATGTGTTATCAGCTATGTTTTCTGTAACCTTAGTTGTTGTACCGACAGAAATAGAATCGATACCCTTCTTGATATCGTAGGGGAATGCGTTCTTTGTTACGGGAATGCCGAGGAATGCAATTGTTGATCCGCTGCGACGTACAATTTCTGAAGGATTCTCAGCACGAGAAAGCTTTGCTGCCATAGTGTCGAGCTCTTCCTTCAACTGCTTACGGTCTGTTTCAGAAGCTGTAACCTTGAAGTCTACATACTTAATGTCACGTGCTTCTATTTCATGGAAGAACAATTCCTTGCACTTGTCATATTCAGCCTTTAAATCTGAATCTTCAATCTTGATATCTTTGTCGTTAATTTCTGCATAAGGGAAATATGCAAGCTTTATGTCGCTCTCAATGTTCTTTGCATCGAATGCATCCTTAGCGCTTACAGAGTTTGAAAGCATGCAGCTTGCAAGCAGAACCTGATATTTACGCTGCAGGAGCTGGTCGCGGAGCTGCTTCATAGCAAACTGGCAGTAGTTGAAAATAGGGCGGCTAGACTCTGCCATCTGTGGGTTTGTTGTCTGTGCCTTTTCGTAATCCTGAAGGAATTTGTTCATGACGTTTACATCGAAACGACCTGTCTGCTGGTTTACGAAACCAATGCTCATGAGCTGCTGCAGAGCGGGGTGTGTTCCTTCCTGAAGGATGTTCTTAATTTCTTCTGAAGTTACTGTGAGTCCCAGTTCGTCCGCTTCATTTTCAATGAGCTTAGACATAATCATGTTTTCCCATGTCTGGTCCTTCACTCTGTTCATCATGTCTTCTGACAAGTTGTCTCCCTGAGTCATCTTAACGACGTCAGTGTACTCGTCAACAAGTTTCTGAAACTCCTGAACACTAATTTTTTCGTCGAGAATCTGACCAACCTGCTGACGCGCTTCATTTCCTCGCGATTCGCAGGCACGGAACATATCTCCGGCGATGAAAGCGAATATACCAAGTCCGATTATGCAGGATAGTATAACGCCTCTTTGTCTGATTTTTCCTAATGCTGCCATTACGTTTTTATTGTTTTTATGTTATTATTTTTCCTTAGTAATACTTTATAAGTGCACAAAAATACTAAAAATAAACTGAACTATATATGTTTTAGCGTAAAAATTGTTTTATTCATTCACTTTTAATTGCACAAGTTCTATTTTTGTCATGGTATTTCGTATTATTTTAAACTCGAACTTGCCAATTCTTACTACTTCATTTATTTTAGGAAAACTCTGAAGTTTGAATAGAATAAGTCCGCCTATGGTCATGTACTCTTCGCTTTCTGGTAAATCTAAATTGAATGTCTCGTTCACTTTGTCTATCTCAAGACGTGCTGAAAGGAGATACTCGTTTTCACCTGTACATCGAGCTACATAGTTGTTGCTGTCATGTTCGTCTTCAATATCGCCGAATATTTCTTCCACAATATCTTCCAATGCAACAACACCGCTTGTTCCTCCAAATTCATCTACAACAACACCGAGACTCTTGTTCTGCTGGAGAAAAGTCTGCATAAGTTTTCGTGCACTCATTGTTTCTGGAACAAAGGGCATTGTCCTTATGTGATTCTTCCATGTAGACGGATTTCGGAACATTTCTGAAGAATGTATATAGCCTACGATGTGGTCTATGTCTTCTTCGTATACTATTATTTTTGATTTACCACTTTCAATGAACTTAGAAAGCAGTCTTTCTTGTTCGCAGTTTTTTTCCACAGCACAAATCTCCGTTCGTGGAATCATACAGTCCCTAACTTTTGTATCAGAGAAATCAAGAGCATTCTGGAATATCCTTACTTCATCGTTTATATTACCGCTATGGCTTTTTGCCTCATCGATGCTTGACTGCACAAGATAATCAAGATCAACTTTCGAAAAGGCTCCGTCTTCCGAATCGTTTTCAATCTTATTACCAGTTACACGGAGTATAATTTTCGACAAGAATGTTGAGAATCGTGATATTGGCCATAATGTTATGTAACATATCATTGCTGGTAACGAAAATATCTTAAGCATCCAGTTCGGATTGCTCTTGAACAGTGTCTTAGGAAGAAACTCTCCTGTAAAAAGTATTATGAATGTAGATAAAATAGTATCTGCCGGGATTGTGAATCCAGGATTCATGCCGCTGAATATGGTATTGTCAAATAATTTGGCAATAAGAATACCATATACTACTAAGGCAATGTTATTGCCTACCAGCATGGTACTTACAAAATTGTTGGGATGCTTGTAAAAGAAAGAAAGAATTCGGTAAGTTATACCGTTTGTTCCTTTTTCCATTTCGGCTAGCATTCTGTTACTCGAAACAAAAGCCATCTCCATTCCGGAGAAGAATGCCGAGAACATCATTGTTATAATTATGCCAATAATGGTTATTAGATCTACAGAGTCGTCCATCTTTTTATTTGAATTTTGCTTTAGGTCTGACAGGTTCGCGTTTTTCAACGACAGTTGTATCAGCGTCCTGTTGTTTTGTTTCTACAGGTTGTTCGTTCTTATTAAGATTGTCTTTATCCATTGAACCCTTAGAGTTTCCAATGGAATATTTTGTGAAACGTTCGTTACTTCGGAAATAGTCTCCCTGAAGTTCCTTGTCAGGCATGATAATTTTAGAAAAACAGTTTGAGTAAAGTTCGTGTGTTCCCTGGTCCCAGAATAATTGTTCGCTCGAAAATATCTTACCGTCTTTAGTACGCATGCGTACACGGCTGCGAAGTTCCCATAGTTTCTTAATGTCGTAATAATAAGCTGTATCGCACTGAATATAAGCCTCTATGTGAAACTTCTTGTCAAACTGCTCTATGAAAAGTCCCTTCTCGAAAATCCATTGTGAAGGATTTATGTTTTGATTGACAATCCATTCTTCAGCTACTATGCGGTATTTCATTACTCCAGAGTCTGATACTAAAGTGTTTACACCGTATGAAGACATAACCGCTACGGAGTCCTGCGGATAAATGGCAGGTGCCGTGTGTTCTTTAGTGTTATTACAAGAGGATACAAAAAACGTAGCTGCCACTATAATAAATAATAATGTGGCAGCATTGTTACGTCCTCTTTTATATATAATGTTTTTGTCCAATGTCCTATTATCTAACTTTCCATTTCATGAACCAGCGTTCATTAAATGTAACGCCAATGTTGATTCGTAAAGTGTTCTCTGTGATGAGACCGCTTGCTGAAGAGTGGACCCACTGGCCTGAAATATTTACCATAGAACGATTTCCCCATAAGTTTTTAACAGGGATACCAAAACCTGCACTTACACTTATTTCTTTTGGACCGTCTTTTTCGCCTACCTTATAATAAGGTGTAGCATACGATACGCCGGCTCTGTAATGTAAGCGTGATAAGAATGAACGACCATTCTTGTTAGAACAGTAGTCTCCTCCAAATGTAAATTTATGACGGTCCATAAAGTAATCGTCCCTTGATATGTAAGTTCCGTTATTATATGTAGGGAAAGAAGTCGCTCCCCATTGTTGCAGAGAGTAGTCGAATCCTAAATCTAATTTGTCGTTGTGGTTATACATGATTCCGACACCATAAGTGAAAGGAAGTTCTACAGATTCTCCAACAGTATATTTTGTGGTGTCTGAGATATTTGTACCAGGATTACGAGATATTATCTCACATGAAGGTTCTGCATTCAGACTGTGACCGAGACTCATTGTTGCGCCTAAAGTTAATTTGTCTTTTTTGCTAATTGGCAGCTCATATTGGAGTCCGAAATCTAATTTGTACGATGCAACTTCCAAATTATAAATCTTACTTAGTGAGTTGATGTTCTGATCGTTATAGGTACTCAGAATCCTTCTTTCTATATCTCCCCAGAGATAAGAAATGTTAGCACCAATAGAAAATCCCTTGAAAGCCTGCCATCCTGCACCTATGTAAACAGCATGAATACCACCGCTTCCTTCGTAAGATTGATTGCTTCTCACAAGACTTTCGTTGTTAAGCAGTTGTGATGATGTGTAATTATATCCTACATTTGTAAATGGAACGATACCGAAACTCATACCGAGATTCTTAAACAGACGGAAACCTGCAGTAGCATATTCAAAGTCTGCATTCTTGGCGTTAATACGTCTTGATCCTTCTTTAAAATTTGTATTCTGTCCTGATAATCCTACATCAAATATGAATGTAAGTGAATCTATTGCAGAATAAGAAGCTGGGTTGATAAAGTTCACTCTGTTGCCTGCACGACTACCGAGTCCTAATCCGTTCATACCACGGTTAAAGCCGTTTGACTGATCAGACAGAACGCCAAAACCGTACTGACTGTATGGCGAATTTGTTCCGCTTTGCGCAAAAGCTGCAGCAGTACATGCAACAGCTATTAAAATAAGGTATATTTTCTTTCTCATCTTATATCTTTCGTATTTCCTTGTTGTATTGAAGTATAATGTTC
This sequence comes from Prevotella sp., assembly GCA_020026195.1. Taxonomy (GTDB): domain Bacteria; phylum Bacteroidota; class Bacteroidia; order Bacteroidales; family Bacteroidaceae; genus Prevotella. Next base: position 65,258 of record JAHHQW010000001.1, on the reverse strand, counting down.
AGTCCCTCTGCAACCATGTGGTCTTCAGTAAAGATAAAATTGCTTTCGGTATAGTGGTGTTTTAAACAGCCTCCTCCGGTGATATACACTATAAGAGAAGGATATTTGTTTCGCATCGTCTTGACATAACCGTCAATTTCATATTTGATTGACTGTGTTACACCACTTCGAATAGCTGTTTCTGTATCATATCCCATTTCTGGTAAATCTCCGTCAGCATCAACAAGAGGCAGACGGCCTGTGAAATGATTCAAAGCCTTGAGACGCATAAGAACTCCTGGTGAGATGTTACCGCCTATGTATCTTTTTTCAGAATCTATGAAATCGTAAGTTATGCAGGTTCCTATGTCTATTACAAGAATATCCTGATGCGGACTTCTGCATGATGCGTTAACTACGGCAGCCAGACGATCTGTGCCGAGTGTTAGCGGTGTCTTGTAACTTATTGTTACTGGAACCGGCGTTATTCCCGACTGTAATCGGATAACCTCAAAAGGTAAAGTGTCAAGAAACTGTTCGAACGTTGGGTCTTCGGCAGCTACCGACGAGCAAATACCAATCGAAAAAGTATGATTGCGACAGAATTCGGCAGTAGCCTCAATTCTGCTGCCCGTAACTTTTACGAACTCCACCATATTATTGCCGTCAAAGCACATTAATTTGGTGCATGTGTTGCCTATGTCTATAATCAGATTCACTGTATTACAATAACGCTGTGGGCTGCAAAATTATTGAAAAAAAACGATATAATAGCACGTAAAGTGAGAAAATAAAGTTATTTTTGCAGTGTGGAACGATTTAAAAGAAATATTATTAGCTGTATAGCATGTGTTATATTGTTGTTATTCAGTAATATAACCGTTTCATCGTCTACACAATCTCCTAAAATAAATGCATTAGACAGCATACACATAAGTTTGCTGACATGTTCTCCTCATCCAGAGGTGTATAGTCTTTACGGCCATACAGCCATACGTTATCAAGATACGTCGAAAGGACAGGATTATGTCATAAACTATGGTGTCTTTGATTTTAGTGACAAGTGGTTTATTCCTATGTTTACTTTTGGTATTGCCGAATATAGTATGGGAATAATTCCATATTATTATTTTGAATATGAATATCGTAGGTATGGCAGCAGTATAACACAGCAGGAGATAAATCTTACTTCGGAAGAAAAGAAAACTCTGGCTGAAGCTCTTGCAGAGAACTATCGTTTAGAAAATCGCTTTTATCGTTACAATTGTTTTTATAAGAATTGTTCAACGATGGCACGTGACATGATAGTAAACTCTATTGACGGAAATGTCGTATATCCAGAGAGTGTCGGGAATCTGTCTTTTAGAGATCTTATTCATAAATGTAATGAAGGTTATCCGTGGGCACGATTAGGAAATGATATTCTTTTGGGATTTGGAGCTGACTTAAATACAACAACGGAAGAACGACAGTTCTTGCCAGGTTATCTGATGAATGATTTTGCAAAGGCGGTGATAGAAAAGGATGGGGAAACACGTCCGTTAGTAAAATCAACAGAGGTGATACTCCAGTCTGGTGAGCAGATGGAGATGGAAGGATTACCTATAACACCTTTTATGTGTGCTGTCATTATCCTTTTGGCATGTATTTTGTTGTTGCTTTATGAAAACATACGTCATAAGATTACATTATGGTTCGATGTGGTTATGATGACAGTTACAGGATTAGCCGGAATAATAATAGTGATAATGTTTTTCTCACAACATCCGACTACAAGCACTAACCTGATGGTTTTAATGCTTAATCCCCTGCCTCTGTTTTTCATACGCAATATTTACAGAACTTCGAAAGAGAATCGCAGATGTATATGGTGGAAGATATGGATGGTAATGAGTGTTCTGATGATATTATCGTCTGTTTTCTTGCAAGATGTTGATACTTCGATGTCTCTGATTGCAGGTGTTATCCTGATAAGGGCGGTATTGCATCTGCGTTATGAAAGAAAATTGAATTTAGAAAGATGAACAATTTATATATAAAGACCATAATCCTTGCAGTGATTGCAAGTGGAAGTATTAAGGCGCAGGTTATAAAACCTACGCCTAAGTTGGTTGTCAATATAGTTGTCGATCAGTTGCGTACAGACTATATGGAAGCTTTCTCTTCCATGTATGGTGACAAAGGATTTAAATTGTTGCTCAATAACGGAAAGGTTTACACTGCAGCATCGTACGACTTCAAACCTATAGACAGGTCATCTGCAACTGCGTCCATTATGACAGGGTCTACACCTTATTATAATGGTATCGTTGGAAATGAGTGGATTGAAAGAGAAACTCTCCGTGAAGTTAAATGTGATGAAGACAATCGTTATCCCGGTTTTTACACAACAGATGCAGCATCGCCCAAATATCTTTCTGTATCAACACTGAGTGATGAACTCAAGGTGGCTACAGAAGGTAAGGCACTTGTATATTCTGTATCTCCGTTTCGTGATGCAGCAATAATCACAGCGGGACATTCTGCCGATGGAGTGCTATGGATTGATGACAACAGTGGTAAATGGTGTACATCATCTTATTATTATAAGAAAGCACCTTCATGGCTTAAGCTGTATAATGAGACGTCATCACCGGAAATTAAGATCGAAACAATGAAATGGCAGCCTCTGAACGTACTGTCAGGTTCACACAGCTATTTCATGAACGACAACTCAATAGGTAAGTTCTCTCACAGATTTGCTGGAGATAACAAGTATCGTGATTTCAAAACGAGTGCACTTGTAAATGATGCCGTTGAGGATATGGCAGAGGCATGCATAAAGAACTCTGCATTAGGTTTTGATGATGTAACGGATATGCTGTCTGTGACTTTTTATGCCGGAATGTTTAAGGATGGCAGTAGTAGTGACGAGAACAGAATCCGAGAACTTCAAGATACTTACCTCCGTCTTGACGGATATATATCGAGGCTTATAGAAAAGATCGATAATATTGTTGGTAACGAGCACGTTATGTACGTGCTTACAGGTACGGGATATATTGATGAAGAAGAAACCGAAACTAAAGCATACGGAATACCTTCAGGTACATTTTATATAAACCGTACTGCAAATTTTCTCAGCCTTTATTTTGGCGCAAAGTATGGTAAGGGTCGTTATGTAGAAGCTTTTTACCGTAATCACATCTATCTTAACAGAGAACTTTTCGAACAGTCAAAGATAGATTTTAACAGCGCACTGGATAAGGCTAAAGACTTCCTTATGATAAGCGAAGGTGTGAAGGATGTTGTTACCGGAAAACAAATCTTGGCATCAGAAGTTTATGGAGGAATGGAAATCCGTAACGGATATAATCCACTTTGTAGTGGTGACATAATCGTTGAAGTGGCACCCGGATGGAAGATATATAATGAAGAAACATTCAAAACACACATATCCAGAGCTTCTTTTGTACCATTTCCGATGGTGTTCTATGGCTGTGGAATAAATCCTGAGGTCATTGGCGAGCCTGTCAGTGTAAGTTATATAGCGCCTACCGTTGCAAGAGCGATAAAGATACGTGCGCCTAACGCATGTGCAAACAAACCACTGTTTTAATACGAAAACATAGCAAATATGTATTTTATATAGTAAATATTAAAAAAAGTGTTATTTTTGCAGCTGCAATAATATAGCTTACAACGAAATAAGAAAGAAAAAAATATAGATATGAATTTCACCCATTTTTTAAAATCATTGTTCGGAGATAAGTCGAGCAGGGATATGAAACTCATCCAGCCATTTGTAAATAAGGTTAAGGATGCGTATGATGAAATTAAGGCTCTTGACAATGATGGTCTGAGAGCACGTACAAACGAAATCAAGAAGTACGTACAGGATTCTGCAAATGAAGAAAAGAAAAAGATTGCAGAACTTAAGGCTTCGATTAAACAAACACCTATTGACAAGCGTGAGGGTATTTTTAATCAGATTGATAAATTAGAGAAAGAGGTTCTCGAAATTTATGAAAAAGCACTTAACGATGTACTTCCTGTTGCATTCAGTATCGTAAAAGATACAGCACGTAGATTTGCAGAAAACGAAACTGTTGTTGTAACAGCAAACGACTTTGACCGTCAGCTCGCAGTTACAAAAGATTTCGTAAAAATAGAAGGCGACAAGGCTATATATTCAAATCATTGGATTGCCGGTGGTAACGACCTCAAATGGGATATGGTACATTACGATGTACAGTTATTCGGTGGTGTCGTTCTGCATCAGGGAAAGATTGCCGAAATGGCAACTGGTGAAGGTAAAACTCTTGTAGCTACTCTTCCGGTATTCCTTAATGCGCTTACTGGTAATGGCGTTCACGTCGTAACTGTCAATGATTACCTTGCAAAACGAGACTCTGAATGGATGGGACCGCTTTACGAATTTAATGGTCTTTCTGTAGATTGTATCGATAAGCATCGTCCAAATTCGCCAGAACGTCGTAAGGCATATATGGCAGATATCACATTCGGTACTAACAATGAGTTTGGTTTCGACTATCTTCGTGATAACATGGCTACATCGCCCAATGACTTAGTTCAGCGCAAGCATAACTATGCTATTGTCGATGAGGTCGACTCAGTGCTTATTGATGATGCCCGTACACCTCTTATTATATCTGGTCCCGTTGAAAAGGGAGAAGACCAGATGTTTGAGGAATATCAGCCACTGGTAGAACGTCTTGTAGAAACACAGCGTAAACTTGCAACACAGTATCTTGCTGAAGCTAAGAAACTTATTACAGAAGGTAACCAGAAGAATGATAAGAAGATGCTTGAAGAAGGCTTCCTTTCACTCTATCGTTCACATAAGGCACTTCCTAAAAATAAACCCCTTATCAAATACCTTTCAGAAGAAGGTATAAAGGCAGGTATGCTTGCTACTGAGGAAGTTTATATGGAGAACAATAACCGTAAGATGCCTGAATGCGTTGCTCCTCTGTATTTCGTAGTTGACGAGAAGATTAACTCGGTAGATCTTACTGATAAAGGTACAGACTGGCTTGCAGGTCAGGTAAAAGATAAAGACCTTTTCGTACTTCCCGATATTACTGCACAGCTTTCAGCACTTGAGGCTGAAAAGAATCTTAGCGATGAAGAACGTCTTGATAAAAAGGATCAGCTCCTTTCTCACTATGCTCTTCAGAGCGAACGTGTTCACACACTGCAGCAGTTGCTTAAGGCATATACAATGTTCAATAAGGATGATGAATATGTCGTTATTGATGGCGAAGTAAAGATTGTCGATGAACAGACAGGTCGTATAATGGAAGGCCGTCGTTGGAGTGATGGTCTTCACCAGGCTGTTGAGGCTAAGGAACACGTTAAAGTTGAGGCTGCAACACAGACATTCGCAACAATTACACTTCAGAACTACTTCCGTATGTATCACAAACTGGCTGGTATGACTGGTACAGCAAGTACAGAGGCAGGAGAGTTCTGGGATATTTATAAACTTGATGTTGTAGAAATTCCTACAAACCGTCCTATTCTCCGTAAAGATATGGACGATCGTGTTTATAAGACACAGAAAGAGAAATATATCGCTGTAATTGAAGAAGTGAAAGAACTTATCGCAGCTGGTCGTCCGGTACTTGTTGGTACTACATCAGTTGAGATTTCAGAACTTCTCTCACGTATGCTTGATTTCAACCACATTCCACACAATGTGCTTAATGCTAAGTTACATCAGAAGGAAGCTGAAATTGTCGCAAAGGCTGGTCTCAGCAAGACTGTAACTATTGCAACCAACATGGCAGGTCGTGGTACTGATATTAAGCTTTCACCAGAAGTTAAGGCTGCAGGTGGACTTGCAATCATTGGTACAGAACGTCATGAGAGCCGTCGAGTAGACCGTCAGCTCCGTGGTCGTGCAGGACGTCAGGGTGACCCGGGTTCTTCTGTATTCTATGTTTCTCTCGAAGATAAACTTATGCGTCTGTTCGCAAGCGAGAAGATAGCACGCGTTATGGACCGTCTTGGATTTAAAGAAGGCGAACGTCTTGAGAGTTCAATGATTACAAGCAGTGTAGAACGTGCACAGAAGAAGGTCGAAGAAAATAACTTTGGTATACGTAAGCGTCTGCTCGAGTACGATGACGTTATGAACAAGCAGCGTACTGTTATTTACGAGAAGCGCCATCACGCACTTATTGGTGAACGTATCGGTATGGATATTACTAATGTCATCTGGGATCGTATTACAAATGTAATAGAAAACAATGACTATCAGGGATGTAAGGAAGCATTCATAAAGGTCTTTGCCATGGAGTGTCCGTTCTCAGAAGAAGAATTCACAAATACATCTCGTGGAGATCTTGAAGAGAAGGTATTCGATATCGCAATGGATAACTTCAAGCGTAAGATGGAACGTGTTCAGACATTAGCATGGCCTGTAATTCAGAGAGTATATGAAGAGCAGGGCAGTATATATGAGAGAATTGTGATTCCATTTACAGATGGCAAGAAGTTCTATAATATCCCGTGTAATCTTAAGGAAGCTTACGAGACAGAGGCTGGTAGTATTGTAGAACAGTTCGAAAAGACAATCATGCTCCATATCATTGATGATTCATGGAAAGAGAATCTTCGTGAACTTGATGATCTTAAGCACAGTGTACAGAATGCTTCATACGAACAGAAAGACCCGCTGCTTATCTTCAAACTTGAGAGTGTTAAGATATGGGATCAGATGATTAATTCTATGAACGATCGTATCGTCAGCATCCTGATGCGCTGCCGTATACCTGAGGTACAGCAGGAAGAAGTTCGTGAGGCACCTGAACAGACACAGAGAAGACAACAGTATGTTGAGCAGAAAGAAGACCTTACTGATAAAAATCAGCAGGCTGCTGCTAACCAGGATACTCGTGAGAATGTTCAGTCTCATACTCCTATTATAAAGGATAAGATGCCTAACCGTAACGATCCTTGTCCTTGTGGTAGTGGAAAGAAGTTTAAGAATTGCTGTGGCAAGAACTTATAATGATTAATTTGATGGTGGAATCTATTAAGCCTGAAATTTATTGGCTTATGGTTTCCACCATTTTTTATCTCTGATATTATGATAGCAATAAATAATCTTAAGAAAATATATTCCGGAACTACAGTACTTTCTGTTGATAACTTAAGTATTGATAAGGGTGAAATTTTAGGACTCGTTGGAAACAATGGTGCAGGTAAGACAACATTGTTCAGACTGCTTCTCGACCTTATAAAGGCTGATGAGGGAACTGTAAACTATACTTTCGATGCAGAAGGTTCTGCCAATATTAATCCTGCTGTCAGTGAGGAATGGAAACATCATACAGGCTCTTTTATAGACAGCGGATTTCTAATCGACTTCCTTACACCTGAAGAATTCCTGTATTTCACAGGCAAACTTAATGGTCTGTCTAAAGAAGATATAGACGAACGTCTTAAAGAGTTTGAAGGTTTTATGAATGGAGAGATTATGGGACACAACAAACTTATACGAAGTCTTTCTGCTGGAAACAAACAGAAGGTAGGTATAATTGCGGCAATGATTGCACGTCCGGAAATAATAATCCTCGATGAACCTTTCAATTTCTTGGATCCGTCGAGTCAGAACCTTCTTAAGAAACTGCTTGTTAAATATAATGAGGAAACACAGTGTACAATCCTTATAAGCAGTCATAACCTTATGCATACGATTGATATATCAACCCGAATAACCCTTCTTGAAAAGGGACTTATCATTAAAGACCTTGATAATCATGAAATGAAGGCAAGACAGGAACTTGAAGATTATTTTATGCAGTAAATCACAGATAAAGAACAATATAAGTAAAGGATATTTTGAATAAGGATATCCTTTATTTTTTATCTGTTATCAGAGTATACAATAAGATTTATTTGTGTCAATAACTCAATGTAAAGAAATTCATGATATTAGTCTTTATATAGGCTAAGTCTTTTTCTATTCTTTATTCCTTATCAGTGCACAAGATAGAAGTTGATTATAATAACAGCTTAACAATAAAGACTTATATATTTATTAAGAATATGATGATCAATTAATCGTATGTCATTTAATAATCCTCTTCGTACTATGATAGTGTAAAAATAAACGGTCCTTCTGATATTGTCAGAAGGACCGTTATAAAATAGATTGTATATATCTTTAGAAGAAAATCATACGCTGAATCCAATAAACTAACATACCGGCAAGATAACCTACAAGAGCTATCCAGCTTATGTGTTTAAGATACCATCCGAAAGAAATCTTTTCAAGTCCCATGATAACAACACCTGCAGCACTACCGATAATAAGCATAGAACCGCCAACGCCGGCACAGTAAGCAAGAAGCTGCCAGAATATACCGTCAACGGCCATGTCGCCAGTAGGAGCAACAGGATACATACCCATACATCCTGCAACGAGAGGAACGTTATCAACAATACTTGAAACGACACCGATGATACCTGTAACAAGATAATGGTTGCCGCTTGAAATGTCATTAAGCCATATACCGAGACTCTTAAGAATTCCTATTTCCTCAAGACAAGAAACAGCCATGAGGATACCGAGGAAGAACAATATTGTAGACATGTCAATACGAGAAAGCAACTTTCCTACACGGTTTGATGCAGTACCTTTGCTGCGGTAGAAAAGCTCTGTAACTGTCCATAACAGACCGAGGACAAGCAGAATACCCATGAAAGGAGGCAGTTCTGTAAGTGTTCTGAAAACAGGAACGAACATCAGACCGCCCACACCGAGGAAGAAGATGATACGTCTCTGAGTTTTAGTAAATTCAGAAACATCTTCGTCGGCACAAAGACTGTCGCAGTCCAATTCGCCTTTTATCATAAACTGAAGAATGAATGCAGGAATAATCATTGACACGAGCGCAGGGAAGAATACTTCGGCCATAACGCCCTGAGTAGTAATCATGTTGCCAATCCACAGCATGATGGTAGTAACGTCACCGATAGGAGAGAAAGCACCACCACTGTTAGCAGCGATAATTACGAGAGAAGCATAAATTAGTCGGTCGCTACGTTTCTGAAGAAGTTTCTTCAGCACAATTATCATTACGATACTTGTAGTAAGGTTATCGAGGATTGCAGATAAGAAGAACGTTGTAAAAGCAATTTTCCACAATAAGGCTCGTTTACTTTTCGACTTCATTCGTTCCCTGACAAACTTAAAGCCTCCGTTACGGTCAACAACCTCAACGATTGTCATGGCACCCATAAGGAAGAATAGAGTTTCAGCTGTTTCACCCAAGTGTAGTTTCAGGATATCACTGATTCTGTCCATCAGTCCGGCTTCGCCTCCGGTGTATGATGGGTCAGCTTCGAGGATGAAATCCATTGGTGCCGCCATATAAAGAGTCCAACATGCCACGCACATCAGCAATGCTATTGCCGATTTATTTACTTTTAGACCACCCTCAAGGGCAATACAGAAGTAGCCGATTACGAATACGGCAACGATAGAAATTGTCAACGCAGACATCTGTTTTTAATAATTAAAATGGTTAAGGTAAAATATTGTTTATATATCAAATCGCAAAGTTACGAATTTAATTCTATCTACCTAAAATAAGTAGAAAATAATATAATATTTAATTTAATTTACTATCTTTGCAGACATGAAAGACGAAAATAAAACAAATATTGACGCGAATAACATAATAGTTGTTGATACAGATTATCTGGAGGAAGTGACAGGAATTTTGAAAGGCGGTTTCGAGAAACAGCTCGGACGTTCGTTTCAGAAAGCCGACTTGGCACAATGGACAGACTGCATAGCTCTTGACGGTGGTCTCGTTCCCGGTGATAACAAGACGGCAGTCATACTCTTTCACGATCATAAGAAGAAGGCACTGTTCCATTATGTCCCTTCAGACTTTGAGAAAGAACTTAACGATAAGGCATTCAAGGACAATTTAGGAGAGTTCGTTTACACTTCAATACCTGTAGAGAACGAAGCGCTTAAAGGCGAGATGTTTTCAGAGACAATAGCAGTGTTCGGAGTTGAAGAAACTGTAAAGTCTATTACAGTCGTTGCAGATATGGAAAAGTATTACAAGAATATCGAGACAGGACTTACAGACTATAAGAAGAAAAATAAAGATAACAACAAGGATATCGAATTTACCGCAGTGACGATGCACAAGAAATCTGACTGGGAAAAGAACCAGGTGATATTAGGATTTTCAATAATGCATACACTTGGTATAACAGATGACGATTTGAAGAAAATGTAATTACAAATATGGGAAAAGTATTAATCATTGGCGCCGGCGGCGTAGCAACTGTTGCGGCATTCAAGATAGCAAAGAATGCCGATGTGTTTACAGACATAATGATTGCCAGTCGTACAAAATCTAAGTGCGATAAGATTGTAGAGGCAATCGGTAATCATAACATTAAGACGGCACAGGTTGATGCCGACGATGTAGAACAGCTCAAGAAACTGTTTAACGAATACAAGCCCGAGCTTGTAGTTAACCTTGCTCTTCCTTATCAGGACCTTACCATTATGGATGCCTGTCTGGCATGTGGTGTTAACTACCTCGATACAGCAAACTACGAGCCTAAGGATGAGGCTCACTTTGAATACAGCTGGCAGTGGGCATACAAGAAAAGTTTCGAAGATGCCGGTCTTACTGCAATCTTAGGTTGTGGTTTCGATCCGGGTGTAAGCGGTATCTTCACAGCTTATGCAGCAAAGCATCACTTCGACGAAATACACTATCTGGATATTGTAGACTGCAACGCAGGAAACCATCATAAGGCATTTGCAACCAACTTCAACCCTGAGATCAACATCCGTGAGATTACTCAGAAAGGACGTTATTACGAGAATGGCAAGTGGGTACAGACAGGAGCTCTTGAGATTCACAAACCTCTGACATATCCTAACATCGGTCCGCGCGAGAGTTATCTGATGTATCACGAAGAACTTGAGAGTCTTGCAAAGAACTTCCCCACAATTAAGCGTGCACGTTTCTGGATGACATTCGGTCAGCAGTATCTTACATACCTTGATGTAATTCAGAACATCGGAATGGCAAGCATTGAGCCAATCAACTACGAAGGACATCAGATTGTTCCTTTGCAGTTCCTTAAGGCAGTTCTTCCCAATCCTCAGGACCTTGGCGAGAACTACGAAGGCGAGACAAGCATCGGATGCCGTATCCGTGGTATAAAGGATGGTAAAGAACATACATATTACATCTACAACAACTGCAAGCACCAGGAAGCATACAACGAGACAGGTATGCAGGGTGTAAGTTACACTACAGGTGTTCCCGCAATGATTGGAGCAATGATGTTCCTCAAGGGAATCTGGCGCAAGCCCGGTGTATGGAATGTAGAAGAGTTCGATCCCGATCCATTCATGGAACAGCTTAACAAGCAGGGACTGCCATGGCACGAAGTATTCGACGAGGACATCGAACTCTAATATTTAAAACTTAAAAAAGAATCATGGCAAAAGACATACAGGAAGATAAACTCAAGGCATTGCAGGCAGCGATGTCTAAGATAGAAAAAGACTTCGGCAAAGGCTCCATCATGAAGCTCGGCGATGCGCAGATAGAGCCTGTCGATGTAATTCCTACAGGAAGTATTGCTCTTAATGCAGCACTCGGAGTAGGAGGTTATCCGCGTGGAAGAATAATCGAGATATATGGTCCCGAAAGTTCTGGTAAGACAACACTTGCAATCCATGCAATGGCAGAGGCGCAGAAGAACGGCGGTATTGCGGCATTCATTGATGCAGAGCATGCTTTCGACCGTTTCTATGCAGCTAACCTCGGCGTAGATGTTGATAACCTTCTTATCTCACAGCCAGATAACGGTGAGCAGGCACTTGAGATTGCCGACCAACTTATTCGTTCTTCAGCAATAGACATTCTTATTGTCGACTCTGTTGCAGCTCTTACACCTAAGTCTGAAATCGAGGGTGACATGGGCGACAACAAGGTAGGATTGCAGGCACGTCTTATGAGTCAGGCTCTGCGTAAACTTACTTCTACGATAAGCAAGACAAATACAACATGTATATTCATCAACCAGCTGCGCGAGAAGATTGGCGTAATGTTCGGCAATCCTGAAACAACAACAGGTGGTAACGCACTTAAGTTCTATTCAAGTGTTCGTCTTGATATTCGTCGTGCCGCAGCAATAAAGGATGGCGAAGACGTAATTGGCAGCCGCACACGCGTAAAGGTAGTAAAGAACAAGGTTGCACCTCCATTCCGCAAGGCAGAGTTTGATATCATGTTTGGCGAAGGAATCTCACGTACAGGCGAAATTGTAGACCTTGGTGTTGATTTCGACATTATTAAGAAGAGCGGTTCATGGTATTCTTACGGTGAGACAAAACTTGCTCAGGGTCGTGATGCAGTGAAGGTTGTACTTAAGGATAATCCAGATCTGTGCGACGAACTCGAAGCAAAGATTATGGAAGCACTTACAGCTGAAAAGTAAGCACAAATTTTTGAAACAAGTATAAAAGAAAAACGACAAAGGAAATTTAAATCCTTTGTCGTTTTCTTTTTATATATAACTTTATTGGTTATTCAGGAATAATAAAGTTTATGACCTCTTTTTCTACAGTAACGTCGAAGGCACCTTCCGGAGTAGGAAACATACGTCCGTCGATACTCATCAGCGCATGCGATGTGTCATAAAACTCCACCTTCTGCGTGCGATAAGGGTGAACGTTTTTGTGATTTAAGAATTTATCAGTAAATAAAAGATAGAAACCTTCTATAAGCTGCATTATGCCAGGGTGGTAAACCACCGAAACATCCAGCAGACCATTATAAGGCACCGCACTCGGAGTCTGTCCGTAACCAGAAGCATTACCTATGCACACTGTCATTATCTTACGTTTCAGCACATCGGTGTTAATCTTAAAGTGCATCTTATATTCCAGTCTCTGAAAAATCATGAGAACAAAAGAAAAGACATAAGACATAAGGCGCGAGCCAGAAAGTTTATGTGTCTGCTGTCGCATCTTCATTATAGAAGCAACAAGTCCCACATTAACGCAGTTATGGAAATATCTCACATGCTCTTTCCCGTCTTTGTCAGTGTATCTCATACATCCGACATCAATCTTTCTTATTCTTTTCTCCTTAATCCACTTTACAGTATCCTCCGTTTCACCTTCCCTGTAGCCCCAGAACCTGGAAAAATCGTTTACACCACCGTATGGAATGACACCTAAAGAGATAGAGTCGCGCGTATCCTTATCAACATTCATAAGACAGTTTACGGCATCGTTCAGTGCAGAGTCGCCGCCTACAATGATGATAGTCTTATAGCCATTGTTAATTAACATATTAACAAGACGTTCCACGCTGTCTTTATTTTCACTCTGAATGAAGTCAAACTGGACACCGCACTCCTCAATGCACCGGCCAATCTTTTCCCAGCCGCTGCTGCGCTGGAAAAAACTCCTCTTCGGACAGTAAATCATGCCCCAGCGTGTTTCTTCTACAGCCATTGTGTAATTTTTTTAATTTTTTCGTCCATCGGCAGCATTGCATCAATCCATTTAATTTCGATGCCACGGCGTTCCATTCCTCTGAACCAGGTCATCTGTCGTTTAGCAAACTGATGAATGGCAATCTGAAGCTGAGAGAACATCTCGTCGTACGATAATTCGCCAATGACGTATTGTGTTACATATTTATATTCAAGACCATAATATATCAGGTCCTCAGGTTTTACGCCTCCGTCTATGAGTCCCTTTATTTCATCTATCATGCCCTCTGCAAGACGCTTGCGCAGACGCGATGTTATTTTCTCCCTGCGTTCCTCGCGTGTTACCGACACGCCGAATACGATTGATTCGATGTCAGGAAAAGAAGTCTGCTCTGCCGGAGTATTCTTGTAGAAAGTCTCAATCTCTATTGCACGTATTGCACGTTTCACGGTGTCCACGTCAGTAGAGTTGTGCATTACCGATTTGTTTTCCTTCTTGAGAGCCACGAGCATTGCCGTAAGTTCTTCCAGCGACTTAGACTCTAACGATGCACGCAGTTCCTTATTTTCAGGAACCTCAAACAGACGATAACCCTTCAGTACCGATTCGATATACATTCCGGTTCCGCCGCACAGGATAGGTGTTGTTCCGCGAGCAACAATTCCCTCGTAAGCCTTCAGAAAGTCACGCTGAAACTCAAAGACATTATATTTAGTGCCAGGTTCCTCTATGTCTATGAGATGATAAGGGATATTCTTCCCATCTACCACATAGTCGGCAAGGTCCTTTCCTGTTCCGATGTCCATTCCGCGATAAACCTGACGGCTGTCGGCGCTTATTATTTCACCATTAAGCTGTGCAGCAAGATGCGCTGCAAGGTCGGTCTTGCCCGAAGCCGTCGGACCAAGTATCGTTATCAGTCGGTTACTCATTATATAACAGTATCTTCGGTACTTTAATCTTTATTCTCAAAATCCTCAACGTCAGAAAAGTCCTCCTTGTTATTCTGTTTGTTAAGCATTTTGATGTTCTTGTTTACAGTATATAGTTTTATAGAATGTATCAGTTCTGATATTCCGTACAGAAGCAGACACCATCCGCTTATTATGAACGGAAGTTCTGCCGTACTCATGGGCTTGAATAAAATTACCAGTCCGGAAATAAGAATCAGCGAAGGCAGAATCCAGAAGAATACAGAAACCTTTACCACCCTGTGCATACGCGTCAGAATAACAAATTCGTTAATGGCTCCGAGCACCAGTATGCCGCCGAATATATACATCAGGAAACGTACGAAGAACTCAGGGTCGAACATCATCACGGCACCGAAAAGCAGACATCCCAGACCCACGATTGGGAAAATAGGATTGCGTTTGCCGCCCGTTATGCTGTCAATACCCCCGGTCTTCAGAATGCCGATATATGATGAACACGAGATTATACCCGAAATCAAGAACAGAAAACCAGCAAGCATGGTGATACCTGTAGGTATGCTTCCAGGATTTTTAATCAATAATATTCCTATAACAATTGCAAACAATGCACGGAGAAAGTAGCTGCTTAAGTATTTCATAGATAATTTTATTTTGATACAAAAATAAACGTTTTATGTATAAAAACCAATTATTTTGTGTATTTTTGTAGAAAACTATTTGAAATGACAAAGTTATATCTCGTCAGACATGGCGAAACACAAGGTAATATAGAACATATCCTTCAGGGACAGATGCAGGGTGAACTTACAGAAAATGGAATAAAGCAGGCAGAAGCACTGCGTGATAAGTTCGCCGAAGTTTATTTTGATGCTTTTATTTCGAGCGACCTCAAGCGTGCTTCAGAGACATGCCGCATCATCGCAGAACCTCACGACCTTCCGGTTGTAACAACACCTGTATTGAGAGAACGTGACTGGGGTGAGCTGACAGGCAAGGCAGTAACAAATCCGTTTGCAGCCGAGTGGCCAGAAACAGTAGAGACCGAAGCACAGATAATGGAACGTGCCCGCAAGTTCCTTACATCCGTCAAAGAACAGTATCCCGGAAAAGTTATTCTTGCCGTAGGACACGGTATCATGAACAGAGCCATCCAGGCAGTTGTTTATGGTCGTGATATGCAGGACGTAGCACGTATGAATAATGGTGACATACGTATTCTTGAATTGAAGTAAAAATTATATCATGATGAGGAAACTGCTTGTTGCAGCCGCAGTATGTATGATGTTTACGGTATCGTGCCGCCAGAGCCTTGAAGAAAGAGCCGCCGCAGATGCCGAAGAATTTACACGTAAGAACTGCCCGCTTAACATAGCCGAAAATATAGTTCAGGACAGTATGACGTTCGATGCCTCTTCCCGAACCATAGCATATCATTACACACTTAGCGGAAGTCTCGACAACGCATTATATCTTAAACAGCATGCCGCAGAATACGAAAGCCATTTTCGTCAGGGCGTCAGTACCATGCCCGAATTGCGTGCCTATGCCGACGAAGGATTTAACTTCAGATACGTCTACCGGTCGTCCGAGTCAAAGAAAATATTACTCGACATCATTGTAAACGATCAGCACAGAAGAAACAGATAACAAACCACTTTATATACAAAAACATTTTTCATATCTTTATACACCTACAATGGATAGAAAGCCACTGATAGCTATAGCAGATAATAACCGCCTTACCGTACTTGGACTAAAGTCTATACTCCGTCAGGTAATGCCTGTAGTGGAGGTAAGCACGTTTTCAAGCTGCCAGGAACTCATTGAAGGCGGAGCAGAACAGTTCTTCCATTATTTTGTTTCTATGAAGGTGGTATTCGAGAACATGACGTTTTTCGAAAATCATCGCAACAAGACAATTGTTCTTACAACAAGCGAGAGCGCATCGTCGCTGTCTGGAAAATTCCACTGCATCAATGTCGATGTAAGCGAAGAACAGCTCATAAAGTCGCTTCTTATGCTTGAACAGCACGCACATGCACATGGAAAGAATCTTCCGCAGGAAGTAACCGCTGCCAGTACTTGTCCGCTGACACCACGCGAGGTAGAAGTTCTTACGCTTATAGTACGAGGACTTATTAACAAGGAGATAGCCGACCGCCTGAATATCAGTCTCCCGACCGTAGTGACACATCGTAAGAACATCAACGACAAACTGCATGCACGCAGTGTATCGGCACTCACTATTTATGCCGTTATGCATGGTTATGTAAACATCAACGATATTTAAAAACAATCTAAAACATACAATTAGCATGAGATACTCTCTTAAAATGTTCCTTGTGCTGGCACTGCTTGCTTTCAGCATGGCAGACGGCAAGGCACAGATCATTCCGCAGCCCACGGAGATAACCTACGGCGAAGGATTCGTAGACGTAAGTAACGGACTGAAGGTTAAGACCAACCTTAAAGGCAGCGACCTGAAGGCAATGACAGATTACCTTAACTCAGTAAAACTTCTTAATAAAAAATCGAAGACAACACTTAAACTTACTTGTACGGGTACTGCCGAACAGGCTTCGAATGCACTCTACGACAAGACTCTCCAGGGATATACTTTCCGCTCAGACAAAAAGACTGTAGAGATTGTTGCAGAAACACCTACCGGACTGTTCTATGGTATTCAGACACTGCGCCAGCTCACAAAAGATGGTAAGGTAAGATATGCCGACATCAAGGATGCTCCGCGCTTCGTGTACAGAGGATATATGCTCGACTGTTCACGTCACATGTGGACAGCTGACTTCGTAAAGAAACAGATTGATGCGCTGGCATATTTCAAGATGGACCGTCTGCACCTGCATCTTACGGATGGCGGAGGATGGCGCATGGAAATAAAGAAATACCCGCGTCTTACCACAAACGGAGCATGGCGTACTGATTCTGACTGGAACGTGTGGTGGAACAGCGGCAAGCGCACATTCTGTACAGAGGATACTCCCGGTGCATACGGTGGATTCTTTACACAGGACGAGCTTCGTGACATCGTTCGTTATGCGGCAGAACGCCATATAGAAGTAATTCCGGAGATTGAGATGCCCGGACACAGTGATGAAGTTCTGCATGCTTATCCCGAACTGGGATGCGGAGCAACAGGACACGAGTTCTGTATCGGAAGTGAGATGACTTTCGTATTCCTTGAAGACGTTCTGAAAGAAGTAATGGACGTGTTCCCTTCTAAATACATTCACATCGGCGGTGACGAATGCTCACGCGAAAGCTGGGCAAAATGTCCGCTCTGTCAGAAACGTATGAAGGAAAACAACCTTAAGGACACTCCCGAATTACAGAGCTATCTTACAGCACGCATAGAGAGATTCCTTAACGACAATGGTCGTAACCTTTTGGGATGGGACGAGATACTTGAGGGCAAACTTGCTCCCAATGCCACTGTAATGTCATGGCGCGGTGTGTCTGGCGGTATAAAGGCTTCTAAAGACGGCCATCATGTAATAATGTCGCCTACAGACCACTGCTATCTTGATTACTATCAGGATGCTCCTGTTACTCAGCCTGAAGCAATGGGCGGATATCTGCCATTGGAGAGAGTTTACGAATACGATCCGGTTCCCGCGGATATGCCGGAGATTGAACCTTACATCGACGGTGTTCAGGGTAACCTGTGGACAGAACTTGTTCCTAACGAGAAGCATTGCGAATATATGACATATCCGAGAATTCTTGCCATTGCAGAGATTGGATGGAGCAAAAACAAGACTTCTTATGAAAACTTCCGCGAACGTGTACTTCCCGCGCTCGACGTTATGAAGGCATGGGGTTATAACGCATTCGATTTCCGCAACGAGGTTGGAATGCGTAAGGAGGCACGTACAGAGATAAACCATCTGGCACGTGGCAAGAAGGTAATCTACAACACAATGTATGCCGACCAGTACAAGGGTGTAGGCGAAGAGACACTTACTAACGGATGGGCAGGTAACTGGGAATACATCAATGGTCGCTGGCAGGGCTGGTGCACACGTCCGATGGATGTTACAATTGACATGGAGCAGCCTACCGAAATACATTCTCTTGAATGTGAGTTCATGCAGTTCAACGGACCGTGGATTTACTATCCTGACAACGTCAAGGTGTATAAGTCGGATAACGGCAAGGACTTCGAACTCCTTGAGGAACGCACCATTGAGAAACCTGCACAGGACTACGTAATAAATTCTTACGTATGGAAGGGTAGTGCAAAGGCTCGTTACTATCGTATCGTGGCTTCGCAGAAGACACGTGGCGGATGGATATTTGCCAACGAGATAATAATAAGATAAAACATTTTCTGTATATTGTAAGACCGGATTAGGCATAATGCCAGTCCGGTCTTTTTTATTGTCTGTCATTTACTTATATTTATTCGTATATTAAATTATATAATGATATAACAATATAATATACTGTGAATTTAACCATATTCTGTGTACGTAAAATCTTTCGCATATAATATATCGGAATGAAAGTGTAAATGTTAAAATGTACTTACGACACAATCTGTCACTTTTACGCATAAAGACTTTCCGCATCTAAAAAATTAAAAGCCTGTGAAATACGTCGAAATTTGTAGTTTTATGAGGCATTTTCAAGATGGAAACAGCAGAAAATCACTCAAAAACCATTATTTTCTGAATTTTTTGCCTTGTTTTTTAACTAAACACAGCATGTTTGCAAGGTAAACAACCTACGTTTCCAAACTTTTGCAACTGCAAAAGTTTGGAAACATACGTGTGATAGTTTGTTGGTGTCATGACACCAACTTGAAAACACCATAAAACAGTGCTTTTTTGTGCCTGCATATTTCGGACGATACATAAATAATTTTGAAATAACTCAATAAAACAGCACTGAAAAGCCACTCCGAATGTTTTTTATACACATATTGATAAGTGGCATATAATGCGAAAATCGTATAATGATAATTCTGTATGCCTTTAAGCACGATGCTGTATTAAGTTTTCAGATGTCAAATACAGCGGAATTTGTATGCAGAATGTATAAATTAGTGTATAAACGTATAAAAATGTAAGCATAATATTACAAAATAGTACATTTTTACATGAATTTTACACATTTAGTGCCTAAATATTTGCTTTTAATATAAATTGTTAATATATTCGCATTACACTTGTGCATGAAACAAATCATGTGAAAATGATTAAGCACAACTCTGATCTAATACGATACTAAACTTTTCAATCAGCCTGAGAGCTGGTAAAGAATTATTAACCTAATAGTAAGAACTATGGAGAGAAAATTTGTCAGTATGTTTGTGCTGATGTTAGCAGTGCTGTTTGCACACAATGCAATGGCTCAGTCTTCAAATGTGATTTTTGAGGAAAAGTTTGCTAGCGATTTCGGCAAGTTTAAAGTAGAAGGCTATAATGGTCAGTTTGATGATATATGGACTGTTGATAACGAATGTGTGAGAGCAGATGCATATAGAAAGATAGATGATTCTGAACAACTCGTAAATTACCTCGTATCTCCGCAGATACAGTTAGGTGACCAGGACTATCAGGTACGTTTCGAACATTGCTGCGATTTCTTTAAAGACATGGAAAATGAAGTAGGTTTCGTAGTTAGAGAAGTTAACGGTCAGTGGATAGACATCAAGATAACAAAGTTCTGGCAAGGAATGTTTACCATTGCCGATAAGATGGCAGTACCTTCAGAACTGAAAGGCAAGTGCGTAGAATTTGGTTTTAAATATACAGCTCCTGGTGGTTTTAATGCCGGTATATGGAAGATAAAGAACTTCTCTGTAGAGGTTGTTACCGAGAAACCGACAGAAAAGGCAGATCCTATGATTAGCTATGGCGTAACAGATGTTACTTACGACCTTGGTAATCCTGATCCTTTCAAATCGCCAGAATTGTTCAATATCTTCATGGTTCCTGTTACATACACTTCAGAGAACGAAGCCGTAGCAACAGTAAACGAAATGGGCGTAGTTACAGTTCTTGCAAAAGGTAATACAAAAATCACTGCCACAACAGTTGAAACAGATGACTTTAAGGTTGGAACAGCAAGTTATAACCTCACTGTAACCGACGTAAATAAGGATGATCCTAATCTTAAGGACCCCGAAATTTCTTTCGATGTTACAGAAGTAGAATACGAAATGATGAGCGGTGAGGCATTTGTTGCACCTGTGCTCAACAATCCTCATAAAGTAAATGTGAAATACTATTCAGACAATTCAGATGTTGCATCAATCGACGAACAGACAGGCGAGATAACAATAAAGTCTACAGGTGTGACAGTAATCAAAGCACTGGCAGCCAAAGACGGAGTATACCATGCAAGTTTTGCAAAATACACCCTCAAGGTTTTAGATAGTACCATCTTATATGTAGGAAAAGATTTTGCAGACAATAATCTTAACGGTTTTACCGAAGAAGGCGAAGGTGCAGGTAAATACATCTGGATGCCTACCGTATATGGCGGATGGATTCAGGCCAGCGGATATGCAAAGGTTGACAAAGAAACAGTTTCGTACATGGTATCTCCAGAGATAAAGCTCGACCTTAACGGTAATAATCTTTCTTTCATACATACAGGTTATAACTATCCTACCATCGAAATGATGAAAGAATACGATACGGTATGGATCAGGGAAGTTGGTGGCGAATGGCAGCAGTTAGAAATAACTTATCCTTCAAAAGACTTTGAGAACGTATTAGTTGACAGACTGCCTATACCAGAGGAGTTTAACGGGAAAACTATCCAGGTTGGCTTTAAGTATGTTTGTGATGGTACAGGCGAAACATCAGGAACATGGGCAGTAAAAGATATCTTTGTAAGAAGAAACAACATCAAGCCTGCTGCAAATATTTCGTTCTCTGTAGAGACAGTTGACTTCATTATGAGTGACGGTGCATCTTACGCAGCTCCCGAACTTAGCAATCCCGAAGGTTTGGAAGTAACTTATATCTCAACCGACGAAAATGTTGCAATGGCAGACGTACTCACAGGCGAAATAACTATCAACGGTGCTGGTACTACAATTATTCGTGCTACTGCACAGGAAAATGAAAAATATGCTCAGACTACTGTTTATTATGTCCTGAACGTAACAGAATCTACAGGCATTGACTCCATAATAAATAATGCAGATGGCAGCGAAAAGATGTTTGATATCCAGGGCCGAAGAGTAAACAAGGCCGAAAACGGCATATATATCGTAAATGGAAATAAAATCATTGTAAAATAATAATTATAGTAAAAAAACTTATTGGAGGACGTGTGTCGTGAGACGCACGTCTCTTTTTGTTTTTATACACACCGTGCTGTCTGTCTGACATACTTTCTGCGTGTGTATCGTTAAACCAATAGTTGAGGCTGCAACAGTACAGCTTGTCAAAGAAACGTGGCACGGCTTCTCGTGGCGCACTTTAAACAAATGTGCAGCATTTATGTTTTTTTAATGTATAACAATGCGTTAAAATAAAATAAACAGAAACTTTTTCGTGAAAAAAAGTGTACTTTTGTGCTGGTTTAATGAAAATGTAACAATGGAACAATATCAGCAGAAATATTTGATTGTCGCGTCAGACATGGATATAACCTATCACATGACACCGAACGCCATAATGCTTTATTTCCAGGATTGTTTTGCCCGTTTCCTTACGTCGAAGCATCTGGCGGCATTCGATATCATCAAGGACGACCTTATTTGGATAATCTACGATCTACAGGTCGATTTCGTGAAGGAACGCCCGCTGTGGTCATCGCCAATGACGGTGAAAATCTCTTTTACCGAAATATCTTCTGTGAAGATTTATGTTGATTACTGGCTCTGCGATGCTGACGACGAAGTGTTTGCACAGGGCACAAGCGTATGGGCGATAATCAATCAGAAGACAAAACGTCCGTTCCCGGCAGCTGAGATGCTTGCAAAGGCTGGAATAACGGCTGAAGGAACACATCTGAAGACTGATGTGGTGGAGGATATAAGTAACAAGCAGCATCTTAAGGATGTGGAACATCTGGTAAACGTAACAGACTTGGATTTTAACGGTCATGTATGTAACCGTACATATCTGCTGATAAGTACTGCCACACAGCCTCTTGAATTTATTAAGAAATACACTCCGCGCCATCTGCACATTAAGTTCTGTCGCGAAGCATTCTTCGGCGAGACTCTTACGATTAAGGTGTCTAACGACGGTGATGAGAAATACTGGTACGACATAGTAAACAGCAAGGGCAAGGCAATATGCAATATCTATTCTGAGTGGGAGAATAACGAAGAAGAACTCTCAAGAAATGTCTCTGACATGATAGACCGCAGTAACGTATAGCAATAAGTTTTATAAGATATGTGATAAATAAATACCCCCGGAAGGCATTAGTACTTTCGGGGGTATTCGTTTGTTTTAGTGTCGGCGCGGTGTTAGTAAACAAGTCGTACGTTGTCTACCCACAGGGTGTTGCCTACAGAACCTACGTAAGCACCGCCGTGACTTGAGTCGAACTGCAATAACAGATGTGTCGGTTTGTCATCGGCATCGCCCCATCCGACTTCTTTCACTGGTACTATCTTGCCTTTAGAGTTACGGGCATACTTAGTATCCTCGCCCTTAAGCAGTCCCCATGAAGAATTGTAGAACTTCTCTTTTGTTATGTCACCGTAATGAATGTCGTACGAAGCATTGTTTATCCAGTCAGTGCTCTTGTCCCATCTTACAACCGTAGTACCAATTCTCTTTGCATACAGGTTGCCTTCTGCATCTTCCCAGCGTTTCTGCAAATAAAGAACACAGTCCGCCATGTCCTGTCCCTTTACCTTAGAACCTTTCGTTATACCGTTCTGTCTTATTCTGTCACCCTTTACTACATTCACCTTATAGTCGAACATCAGAGCCTTCGGACGTTTTGTAAAAGGCATACCGATGTTCTGTTTTGCCATCGGGTCTTTCGTGTCGCGTATAGGCTGGGGCATTTCTCCTAAATAGATGGCACCTGCCGCAAGCACCTTGATGTTGATAATTCCAAGCACCTTGGCTTCCACTATGTGAGTGTGAAGTTTTACACAGCTTCCGTGTCCCGGATGAGAGTCGCGGTACACGCTGATGTTAGTCTTTGTAACACCGCATACCTTAGCCCATACGTTCGACGATTCCCATGGCGAGCCGAGATTCATGAGCGTAACCCTCTTGCCTCCGAGTATTGCACTTTCCTTAATGGTCTTGCTGGTCCACGACTCGAAGTTACCTTTACTTACCATTTCGGTATGGTGTTCCGTTCCGTCATCTTCAGAAAGGAATGCTTCTGCTGCACTGACATTGGATGTTGCAGCGGTCATTGTCGTGAAAAATAAAGCTGATATAAAAAATCTCTTATAACTCATATATGTCGTATCTTATGTCTTATATTAAAATATGTTCTGCATCAAATATAACGATACCCGCATAAGCCCTGTTGGCATAAGGCTGTGCCGGCATTCATCTTTGATATACCGTATTCTGTTTCGTAGCCAGAATCAGAACTTTTATTACATAGTCTTTTATCAGTTTTTATATGATTGCAAAACTATTATTGTTTCAATGTTTTTCGCAAAGATACATTAATTATTTGATATAATCAACGTGTAAGGATATTATATCAGATGAAAATAACGTTAAATATTATAAATATAAAAATGGGACGAAAGAACAAATAAGCCTTTCGTCCCATTTTTATATATTCCTTTCGGAACAGAAATTATTATTTCTCAGCAATGCATTCGATTTCTACGAGAGCACCCTTCGGCAGGTCTCTTACTGCGAAAGCAGAACGAGCGGGGAACGGCTGCTGGAAGAATTCAGCATATACCTCGTTCATAGGACCAAAGTTAGCGATGTCTGAAAGAAGAACTGTTGTCTTTACTACATTCTTAAGATCCATGCCTTCTGACTTCAGAATAGCCTGTGCGTTAAGAAGAGACTGACGTGTCTGTTCCTTGATACCACCTTCGGGGAAACTTCCTGTTGCGGGGTCGATAGGAAGCTGACCTGATAAGAATACTAAATTACCTGTGTTAATTCCCTGACTGTACGGACCGATTGCTGCCGGTGCCTTTTCTGTGTTTAAAACTTTCATAATATATATGTTTTATATAACTTTGCTGCAAAGGTAGCAATATTTTAAATAAATGAGAAATATTATATGCATATTATTTGTGTTACTGACATGGCTTTCTGCTACGGCGCAGCATGTTGTAACTGATTTTGAGGAACTTCAGGACTGTGATCTTCTTTTCCATGTGCCCGATGAGGGTAACTGTATAACGGATGTCACGTCGGGTACAGACAGAATATCAGCCGATCATGTGGCAATATTCGTGCGTGTAGAAGGTATCCCGATGGTGATAGATGCCACACACAGGGGAGTGGCCGTAAGACTTGCCGACTCTATAAAAGCAGAGAAAGGACATTACATACGCGTACGTGTACCGCGTACAGATAAACACAGAACATTGCAGAATGCATTGAGGTTTGTAGGACGTCCTTACGATTATAAATTTCATGCCGGAGACAATGAAATCTACTGTAGCGAACTGGTGCAGAAATCGTATGTAGGAATTGACGGAAAAAGGCTTTTTAATACCATTCCGATGTCGTTTCACGACGACACAGGCAGTGTGACAAAATACTGGAAAGACTATTATCGTGAGCGCTGGAACGAAGAAGTGCCCGAAGGAGAAGAGGGCACCAATCCTGCTGACATTTATGTTCAGGCACTCAGAATGCGCTGATTAATATATATTTATTATCGCAGACGGATGTTTGAGAATGTAGCGGCATAACTTGTAAAATATACTAAACTGGCAAAATGTTTTGTTTGTCGGATGGCAAAAATGCCGTGAAACATAAAAATTATGTAATCTATAAGATGACTTTTTATACTTACAAAATCAAAAGATGCACAATAATTCTTAAAAAGATGCGCTAACAAGTGTATTTTAATATATTTTAGTTTTCAAGAGTCCCCGATGTATCGCATTATTATGTACCTTTGCGTAAATTAAAAATTAAAACAAAAACTCAAAAGTAATTATGGCAGAGACTGTTGATATACGTGAACTTAATATACGCATAGAACAAAAAAGCGGTTTCGTAACAGACCTGATGACTGGAATGAATCAGGTTATTATTGGACAAAAACATCTTGTTAATTCATTGCTGATTGGTCTGCTTAGCGACGGACATATCCTTCTCGAAGGTGTACCGGGACTTGCAAAGACACTTGCAATTAAAACTCTTTCTCAACTTATTGATTCAGAATACAGCAGAATTCAGTTTACTCCTGACTTGTTGCCCGCCGACGTAATCGGTACACTCATTTATTCTCAGAAAGATGAAAACTTCCATGTAAAGAAGGGTCCCGTCTTTGCAAACTTCGTACTTGCAGATGAAATTAACCGTGCACCGGCAAAGGTACAGAGTGCTCTTCTTGAAGCAATGCAGGAACATCAGGTTACAATCGGCAGCGAGACATTCGATATGCCTAACCCATTCCTCGTAATGGCAACACAGAACCCTATTGAACAGGAGGGTACTTATCAGTTGCCTGAAGCACAGGTTGACCGTTTTATGCTTAAGGTTATTATCGATTATCCCACACTTGAGGAAGAGAAACTTATCGTTCGTGAGAACATGAAAGGCGCTCTGCCCGAAGTTAAGCCTGTCGTTTCGGCCAAGCAGATAATCGAGGCTCGCGAGGTTGTTCGCGAAGTTTATATCGACGAGAAGATAGAACAGTATATTGCAGACATCGTGTTTGCAACAAGATATCCCGAAAAGTACGGACTCAAGGAACTTCACGGACTCATCACTTACGGAGGCTCGCCACGTGCCAGCATCTCTCTTGCAAAGGCATCAAAGGCTTATGCCTTCATTAAGCGCAGAGGTTATGTAGTGCCCGAGGATGTCAGAGCCGTTGCTCATGACGTACTGAGACACCGTATCGGACTTTCTTACGAGGCCGAGGCTACAAATGTAACAAGTGAGGAAATAGTAAGTAAGATAATCAATAACGTGGAGGTTCCCTGATGAACACGTCGGAGATACTTGCAAAGGTACGCAAGATAGAAATTAAGGCTCGCGGACTTAGCAACAATATCTTTGCCGGTCAGTATCATTCGGCTTTCAAGGGCAGGGGTATGGCTTTCAGCGAAGTACGAGAGTATCAGTTCGGTGACGACGTGCGCGACATCGACTGGAATGTTACGGCTCGTTTTCACAAGCCTTATGTAAAGGTTTACGAGGAAGAGCGTGAACTGACTGTTATGCTTATGGTCGATGTCAGCGGTTCGCTTAATTTCGGAACAAGAAACGAAACAAAAACTGACATGGTTACTGAAATTGCCGCAACTCTGGCGTTCAGTGCCATACAGAATAATGATAAGATAGGTGTAATATTCTTTTCTGACAAGATTGAAAAGTATATTCCACCGAAGAAAGGTCGTAAACATATTCTGTATATCATTCGCGAAATGATTGACTTCAAGCCGGAGAGCAGACGCACCGACATAAAGATGGCGCTCGACTTTCTTAACGGCGTGATGAAACGCAGATGTACAGCTTTCCTGATGAGCGACTTCTACACTCGTGATGATTTCTCTGACACGCTTTCCATAAGCAGTCGTAAGCACGATGTCGTTGCAATTCAGGTGTACGACCCGTTGGCGCGCGAACTTCCCGACGTGGGTATCATAAAGGTACAGGATGCCGAAACAGGACATGAAATGTATCTCGATACTTCGAGCAAGAAACTTCGTAATGCGCACCGTAATTACTGGCTCTCACTGCAACATCGTCTTAAAGATACTTTCGTGAGAAGTAACGTCGACGAAGTGTCGATAGCTACTAATGAGGATTTTGTAAAATATCTGATGATTCTGTTTGCAAAGAGAGGATAAAAGAACTGTTATAACATTATGATGAAACGAATAGCTTTTGTTCTATATATAATGATGTGTACCGCGGTGAGTGCCGTGGCACAGGTTTCTGTAGAACAGAGTCTCGACTCTTTACAGATTCTCATCGGTCAGCAGGCTCACATGACTGTCGACGTAACGATGGAGAAGGGTCAGAAACTGGTAATGCCTAATGCTAAAGATAGCAGCATCTTGGTTCCTGGCATAGAAGTAACGGGCGAGAATGATGCCGATACGATGGACAGCGATGATAATATGGTACATGTACGTAAGGTCTATACTCTTACGTCGTTTGATGAAAACCTTTATTATCTGCCTCCCATCGAGGTAAAGATTGATAATAAGACATATAAGGGAAAAAGTCTGGCACTAAAG
This sequence comes from Prevotella sp., assembly GCA_020026195.1. Lineage (GTDB taxonomy): Bacteria > Bacteroidota > Bacteroidia > Bacteroidales > Bacteroidaceae > Prevotella. The sequence goes on along the minus strand of JAHHQW010000001.1, from coordinate 37,477 downwards.
GTTCTTACCGTTCCGGTAGACACTTTGCATCCCGACCAGTTCTATCCTCCTAAGGGTGTACAGGATTCTCCGTTCTCTTGGGAGGAATGGTCGTCTTTATTCCTTTTATCTCTGTTAGTACTTCTCTTATTGTTCGTATGTCTCTATCTTGTAATCCGCCTGAAGGAGAACAAACCGATTATTGCTAATGTGCGTATCGTGAAGAATCTCCTGCCGCATCAGAGAGCAATGAAGAGAATAGAAAAGATTAAGAGCGAGAATCTTACTTCTTCTGGCGATCAGAAGGAATACTATACACGTCTTACCGATACAATCCGTACTTACATTGAGGAACGTTATGGTTTCTCTGCAATGGAAATGACAAGTAGCGAGATTATCGAACAGCTTCAGAAGAATGGTGACGAGGAAATGATTGCTGAACTTACCAGTCTCTTCACTACTGCCGACCTCGTTAAGTTTGCAAAACATCATGTGCAGATTAATGAAAACGACATGAACCTCGTAAACGCCGTAGACTTCATCAATAAGACAAAGAACGAGAACGAAGAAGCCGTTAAGATTGTGAAGCCTAAGATTTCGGAAGAAGACAAGCGTAACATAAAGTCAAGAAAGTACATCAAGGCATCGGTCGTAATAATCGGCATAGCTGGTGTATTGCTTTTAGCTTACGTCGTGTATAACATATATGACTTATTAAGTTAGAAACCATTATGGAATTCGCAGATAAAGAATATTTATTTTTAATTCTGTTACTGATACCATATTTTATATGGTTTCTGCTTTACAGAAAAAACGGAGAGCCTACAATGAGGATGAGCGATACTTATCCTTATGCATATGCTCCTAAGAGCTGGAGGGTAAGGATAATGTGGCTCCCTAACGCATTACGACTGATTACGTTCGTAATGATAATAATTGTTCTGGCACGTCCTATGACTCATAATTCATGGAGAAAGAAGACGGTGGAGGGTATTGACATCATGCTTGCAATGGACGTTTCGACCAGTATGCTTGCCGAAGACCTGAAACCTAACCGTATAGAGGCTGCCAAGAGCGTGGCTTCTGAGTTTATCTTAGGACGCCCCGACGATAACATCGGTCTTTCAATATTTGCCGGCGAGGCTTTTACACAGTGTCCTATGACGGTAGACCATCAGTCTCTGCTTAACCTTTTGCAGAATGTCCGTACTGATATTGCTGCAACAGGTATTATTCAGGACGGTACAGCCGTGGGAATGGGACTTGCTAACTCTGTAGCACGACTTAAGGACAGTAAGGCTAAAAGTAAGGTGGTTATTCTTCTTACCGATGGTAGTAACAACATGGGTGACATATCACCGATGACTGCTGCGGAGATAGCACGCAGTCTTGATATCAGAGTTTACACCATTGCCGTAGGTTCTAATAATCTTGCTCCTTATCCTCAGATGGTTGCAGGTACTGTACAGTATGTCAATCTGCGTGCTGACGTAGATGTGAAGACTTTGCGCAGCATTGCCGAACAGACTGGCGGTAACTTCTACCGTGCAACAAATACAGGACAGCTGAAACAGATTTACAAGGATATTGACAAACTGGAGAAAACAAAGATGGACGTTAAGAAATTCAGCAAGAGATACGAAGCTTATCAGCCGTTTGCATTAGTAGCCGTGATTGCTCTGCTGCTCGAACTTCTTTTGCGCTTTACAGTTCTCCGCAGAGTACCATAACAACTAAAAACGTATTAAAAGAATAGAATAGAAATGTTTCGATTTGAAAATCCTACATATTTATACCTGCTGCTAATCATACCAGTCCTGATACTTCTGTATATAGGCGTATGGATTAACAGACGAAAGAAATTTAGAAAGTTAGGCGATCCGAAACTTATTTCATCTCTTATGCCCGACTTCTCGGCGCATAGAAAAATACTTAAGACCGCATTGCTCATGGCTGCACTTGCAGTTCTCATCGTAATGTTTGCTCGTCCGCAGATGGGTGCAAAGATAAACCGAGAGGAAAGGGTAGGTATTGAAAGTATTATCGCAATGGACGTAAGTAACTCTATGTATTCTAAAGACGTTACTCCGTCGCGTCTCGACAAAAGCAAGATGCTTGTCGAAGATATGGTAGACAACTTTGTTAATGATAAGATAGGACTTGTGGTATTTGCCGGTGATGCATTTATCCAGCTTCCTATTACGAGCGATTATGTTTCGGCAAAGATGTTCCTTTCAGAAATATCTCCCGAACTTGTGGCAACACAGGGTACTGACATCGCCCTTGCCATAGATAAGGCTTCTCACAGCTTTACACAGCAGGAGAATGTAGGTCGTGCTCTTATTCTCATTACTGATGGTGAGGAACATGACGGTGATGCAGTGAATGCTGCCAAGGAAGCACATAAGAGAGGTATCAAGGTTTATGTACTTGGTGTAGGTTCTCCTTCGGGTTCGCCTATCGAGATGCCTGACGGAACTTATCTTAAGGACCGCAGCGGACAGGTGGTCGTAACTCATCTTAACGAAGATATGTGTCGCAACATTGCTAAGGCAGGCGGAGGCGCTTACATACATGTTGATAACACAAACGACGCAACAGAAAAACTTAATGCCGAAATAGCTAAGTTACAAAAGGGACATATAAACAGTAATGAATACAGCAGTTACGACGAACAGTTCCAGGCATTTGCAATAATTGCCCTTCTGTTGCTTATTATAGAGGTGTTCGTAATGGAACGCAAGACTCTTTTGCAGAAACGTATAACTCTATTCAAGAAAAAACAATGAAAGCTTTAGGTTATATATTATTATTTCTTTTTATTGCGTTTTCTTATACCGATGTAATGGCACAGAAAAACAAGAGTGTCGTTGGTTCGGGAACGAAAAACGTTAATGCTAATTCTATAGATACATCGGATCCTTCGCTTGATTCAGAAAATAACGACCGTAAATGTATCCGACGCGGCAACCGTCTGTTCAAGAAAGATTCTTATGCACAGGCCGAAGTGGAATATAAGAAGGCTTTGGAAAGTAATCCTAATAATCCTCAGGCTGCCTACAATCTGGGCTGTGCACTTATGATGCAGAACAGTGATTCGGCTGCGGTTCAGGAGTTTCAGAGTGCTGCACGTATGGAGAAAGTTCCATTGCGCAGGGCACAGGCTAACCATAACATTGGCGTAATATGTCAGAATCATAAGATGTATGCCGAGGCAATAGAGGCTTACAAGCAGGCACTAAGAGACAATCCTTATGATGACGAGACACGTTACAATCTTGCTTTATGTAAAAAACTTCTGAAGGATAATCCTCAGCAGAAGAACGACAACAAAAACAAGAATAAGGATAAGAATGGCAACGACAAGAAGAACAGCGATAAGGAAAATAAGGATAAGAAAGATCCTAACAAAGACAAGCAGAAGAAGTCGGATGCCAAGAAAGATGAGAGCGACCGCATGAGTAAGAAGAATGCGGAACAGCTGCTTAACGCTGCAATGCGCCAGGAAAGGCAGACTAAGGATAGAATGAACAAAATGAAAGAACAGCCAAGAAAGAGAGACTTAGAGAAGAACTGGTAAAAATTAATATTAGACGTGAGACATTTAAGATACATATTTTCGGTTATAGTACTGCTGATGTTCCTGTCGGTCAGTGCGCAGACAGTGAAGGTCAACGTTCCTAACGATGTGATGGTTGGTGACAACTTCCGTCTTATTTTTACGGTTAGCAATACCGAAGTTAAAGACATACGTTTCGGAAATCTTCCTAACGGTTTGGAAATCCTTTATGGTCCGAGTACATCTGTGCAGCAGAGTTACTCTAACATCAACGGCCATGCTACGACTTCGTCTTCGATATCTTATACTTATATTCTTTCAGCTTCTAAGAAAGGTTCGTATACATTGCCGCAGGCCACAATATGGTTGTCTAACGGTAAGACCCTTCATTCTCAGAAGCGTACCGTGAGGGTAATTGACAATCCTTATGGTAATTCTAACGGTGGTGGCGCAAAGGCTCAGAGAAGACAGCAGCGCAGACCGGTAGGAGAGAGTTATGCCGGTGAAGAAATTACTGGTAAGGATTTGTTTATTCAGGTAAGTACCAATAAGAAGAAGGTTTACGAACAGGAACCAGTACTTCTTACATATAAAGTATGTACTGCAGTGGGACTTACACAGCTTGACGTCAAGATGCCCGACGTTGCAGGATTCCTTACCGAAGAAGTCCTTCAGACAGGCGGACGCAGTTTCCGTCTTGAAAACATCGGAGGACGTACTTATAAGACTGCAATATGGAGTCAGTATCTTCTTTATCCGCAGAAGTCGGGCGATCTTACGATACCTTCGCTTACGTTTAACGGCGTAGTAATGCAGCGTGACCGTAACTTCGATCCTTTCGAGGCAATGTTCAATGGTGGTTCAGCCTACGTTGAAGTAAATAAGAAGATAAAGACAGCTCCCATAACATTACATGTAGAACCATTACCGAAGCGTCCGGATAATTTCTCCGGTGCCGTTGGTAAGTTCAATATAAAGGCACATTTCGATAAGAATGAAGTTACTGCAAATAATGCTGTTACTTTGAGAATTCAGATAAGTGGTCATGGCAACATGAAACTTATTAGTTGTCCGATGCCAGAACTTCCAAAGGATTTTGATAAGTACGATCCTAAATCGACAGATAAGACGCAGCTTACAAGAGATGGAGCAAGCGGAACAATGATTTACGATATTATCATCGTACCGCGTAACATGGGCAAATACGAAATTCCTCCATTGGAGTTTACATACTTTGACCTTGACCAGAAGAATTATAAGACGATAAAGACCGATAAGTTTACGTTAAATGTACTTAAAGGTGACGGCAAGTCATCTTATGTAGATGATTTCAGTAACTTGAAAGACCGTGATATTCGCGAAATAAAGAAAGGCGAAGCAGAACATCGCAGCGTAGACCGTCTGTTCTTCAGCTCTACAAGTTACTGGGCATTCCTTATAATTACATCAGTAATCTTCATTGCACTGCTTGTAATCTTCCGTCGCAGAGCCATAGAGAATGCCGACATCGTGAAACTTAAGGGTAAGCGTGCCAACAGTGTTGCAGTGAAACGTCTCCGTAAGGCAGACAAACTCATGAAGGCTGGTCGTGACGGTGAATTCTTCGATGAAGTTCTGAGAGCACTTTGGGGTTATGTAAGTGATAAACTTAACATGCCGTCAGAGAAACTTCTCAGAGAGAACGTAGAGGAGAAACTTTCAGAAAGCGGTGTAGGTGCAGAGACAGTACAGAAGTTTATCCATGCACTCGATGAATGCGAGTTCGAACGTTATGCTCCTGGTGACAAGGGCGTAAGTATGAACAAGACATTTGATTCAGCTATGACTGCAATTATGGAAATAGAAACAGACATGAGAAATAACAAAAAGAAGAGAAATAAAAAGAATACAGAGTCATTCGTAATTCTCATCCTTATGATGTTACTGCCGTGTGCCGTTAATGCAGCAGATAAAGTCGATGCAGATGCTTATTACTCAAAAGGTAATTATCAGCAGGCAGTCTTAGAATACGAAAAACTTCTTAAGGAAGGCGAGAGTGCCGAGGTATATTATAACCTCGGTAACGCATACTACCGACTCAATAACATAACACGTGCCGTAATCAGTTACGAACGTGCTCTTCTTCTGTCTCCTGGTGACAAGGACATCAAGTTTAATCTTGAGATGGCACGCAGTAAGACAGCAGACAAGATGCCCCCTCGTTCAGAAATGTTCTTCGTAACAATCTACAAGGCACTTGTAAACATGATGAGCGTTGACGGATGGGCCATTACAGCCGTGGTAAGTATAATACTTTCGCTTATTCTCGTACTTTTCTATCTCTTCTCGTCACGAATAATGATAAGAAAAGTAGGATTCTTCGGCTCTGCAATTCTCATTGTACTTTTCGTTGTATCCAACATCTTTGCATACCAGCAGAAAGAACAGATGACAAATCGCACAGGAGCAGTTGTAGTATCATCTTCTACAGAAGTAAGAAAGACGCCTTCTGACACAAGCTTGGAACTTATGATTGTACACGAAGGCACAAGCGTAGAGATAACAGACGGCACCATGAAAGAATGGTACGGCGTTAAACTCTCCGACGGAACTGAAGGCTGGGTAAGAAAAGAAAGCGTGGAGGTAATCTGATGGATTTCACATCAATACAGTCGGCAGATATAGAAATAATGAACTTAATCGGCGGCAACCATTCATTGTTTGCCGATTCGTTTATGTCTGTACTTACGCATCCGTTTACATGGATTCCGTTCTATATAGCCCTGTTCATCATGATTATAAAGAACAACGAAACCATAAAGCATATCCTTTTCATAATGCTTATGGTTTTTATGAGTGTCCTTTTCTCAGGAATATTAGATAACATCGCAGTAAAACCATTCTTCGCACGACTGCGCCCCTTTGCCGATCCGGCAGCATCACCGCTGCTCTCGCTTGTTCCAGGCGTAGACGATTCAGGATATAGCTTTTTCTCTGCACATTCAGCCAACACAATGGCTGTTGCAGTATTCCTTTCGCTAATGGTTCGCAGCCGCGTATTCACGCTGTTGATGATGGCGTGGTCGCTGATCAATGGTTATTCACGTATTTATCTCTGTGCACATTATCCCTCCGACGTCCTTGCAGGTCTGTTATGGGGAGCACTCATAGGATTAATAGTATATATTATATATGGAAAGATTGCCCGTAAGATAGAACCCGTTTACAGTTATGTATCTTCAGAATATACCTCGCGAGGATACAGCTTCGGTGACATCGACATGGCAACAAGCGTCTTCGTATTTACACTCATATATGGCGTTATACGAGGATTTATATAAACGATAGAAATTTTTAAGGTAAGAAATGACAGATACAAAACACATCCAGATAAAGGATTACGATTATCCGCTGCCCGACGAGAGAATAGCAAAGTTCCCTGTTGCGGAGCGCGACCACAGTAAACTTCTCGTATATCGTCATGGTGAGGTTACAGACGATATGTTTTATAACCTTTCAAAATATGTTCCGAAAGAAACACTCATGGTGTTCAACAACACACGAGTAATCAGAGCACGTCTGCACTTTACAAAGACAACAGGTGCCCTCATCGAAGTGTTCCTTCTGGAACCAGCTTTTCCCGCAGATTACGAACAGATGTTCCATACGACAAAAGAATGTTCATGGTACTGTCTTATAGGTAATTTAAAGAAATGGAAGAACGGACAGCTTGAAACAACACTCAATATAAACGGCTGCGACATTAAGTTTACCGCAGAGAAGATTGGCGAACATGGCACCAGTCATGAAGTACGTTTTACATGGGATAATCCCGATGTGTCTTTTGCAGAGATTATAGACCATGCCGGCGAACTTCCAATTCCGCCATATCTTAACCGTGACACACAGGAAAGCGACCTTACCACATACCAGACAGTCTACTCAAAGATTAAGGGTAGCGTGGCAGCACCTACGGCAGGACTTCATTTCACGGAGAATGTGTTCAAGGACCTTGAGGCTCACGGAATAGAACGCGAGGAACTGACACTTCATGTAGGAGCAGGAACATTCCGTCCGGTAAAGAGCGAGGATATTGCAGGACACACCATGCATACCGAATACATTTCAGTACGTAAGAAAACGATAGAAAAGATAATTTCATACAATGCAAATGTAACGGCAGTGGGAACTACCAGCGTCAGAACACTGGAGAGTCTCTACTATATCGGTGTAAAACTGCATTCCAATCCTGATGCAACAGAAGAAGAACTTCACGTTAATCAGTGGGAACCATACGAAGAACATCCGCAGCTCACAGCGATTGAGGCACTTCAAGAGATTGTAAACTACCTCGAGCGTCATGAAATGTCAGTACTTAACACAAGCACACAGATTATCATAGCCCCGGGTTACGAATATAAGATAGTAAAAGTACTTATTACTAATTTCCATCAGCCCAAGAGCACGCTGCTTCTGTTAGTAAGTGCATTCGTAAAGGGAGACTGGAGAAGCATATATCGTTATGCACTTTCACACGATTTCCGTTTCCTGAGCTATGGCGACAGTTCGATATTAATTCCGTAATATAATATAAAGACATATTAGTTTTTAAGGTCAGTATCATTAAGGTGCTGACCTTTTTTTATTCGTTTCAGTATTGAGAGTATTTAAGAAACGCTAAGTACATGAGATACGACCTCTTTAATGACATTATTCCATAATCATGTGTTAAAAAACAAATTTTTTAGGTGTAATATTTGGATGCTACACTTATATGACATATATTTGCAGTGTGATACAGTAGTAATACACTAATATTGATTAACTAAAATACTGATTATGATAACATTACACAATGTAACATTTGCATACGAAGATACAAACTTCATATTTAAGAACCTTAATCTTGAGTTTGATGAGCCAGGAATCTATGGTCTTCTCGGAGAAAACGGAATCGGTAAGACCACATTATTGAAAATGATGTCAGGTGTAATCTTCTCAACAGGAGGAGACATAAAAATAGATGGTAAGGACGTTACGAAACGCGATGTTGATACAATGTCAAAGATATACTTCATGCCAGATACGATATCAGACGTAAATCTGACATTCAACAATTTTGTCAAAGCATACTCACCATTCTATGAGAATTTTTCTAAAGACATACTTGAAGACTGTATCAAGTCGTTCGGAATAGACGGCAGCAAGAAATTATATGGAATGTCGTTAGGCGAAAAGAAAAAAGCCTTTGTAAGTTTTTCATTAGCCGTACAGACAGAAATTCTGTTTATGGACGAGCCGAGCAACGGCATGGATATTCCTTCAAAGAAGACATTCCGCCAGCTTCTCATGAAATATTGTGGCGACGAACAGTACATCATAATATCAACACATCTTGTGAGTGATGTGGAAAACATTCTCGACCATTTCGTAATTCTCACTAACGAAGGAAATGCTTTCAATGCTTCAGCGTCAGAGATTACAGAGCGTTACACATTCGGAACATCAGCATCGGCAGAAGGAGCAGTTTATTCAGAAAAGAGTGCAGGCGGATACAAAGTAATACTACCTAATGATGGAGAAGAATCGGAGATAGACATCGTAATGTTGTTCAATGCAGTAACAAAAGGATTGATAAAATGAGCAATGTAAACTGGAATAAAGTAAAGTCCGTTACAGAGACGGTGCTTGGTGAAGAAGGCAGGGCTGTATACATTATGCCCGTGGTCTATTCGCTTGCTATCGTATTGGTCACAACTTTTATAGATAATCAGTACAGCGACATGATAGAAGACAGTATATCGTTCACCATAGCACTGTCAATGATTATTCCAACAATATTGATAATTGAAAAGTTTGTAGGCAGCAGTCGGTTGCAGCATATTATAACATTACCGGCATCTAACATAGATAAATACGCAGCTATGATTTTGGCGATAGCTTTAAAGTCAGTTATATGGTTAGCCGTAATGTTAGTTACCGATATAGTATTTCTACTGATAATCAGTCATATAATATATGGAACGGGATATTCTTCGGTGTTAGGATTAATCTTCGACACCAAGTACATCAGATTTATATTACCTATGATGTACATTGCATCACTTGTAGGCTGGTTAAAGATAGCATACAGAACAGGAGTTACAAACAGATATGTCGAATACGTATTGGCAGTCATATCGTCTGTATTATACTTATTGATACTGCCGGTAATGTCAGATTACGGTTATACTGCTGTTGTCCTGGCATTAAATGTCTATTCGATTTTAATAATAATCTTAGCAGTAGTGCGCAGTTATAATAATTTTAAAATAATAAGAGATAAACAATGAAAAATATATCCTTGAATAAAGTATTTGCAATGACACGGCTTGCGTTTGTAAATAAGACTATGACACTCACAAATGCAATATGGTTTGCAGTTCCTCTGATATTTGTGCTTGTGGCATACATTATGGAAGATGAGATGTCGGAGGTGATAGAAAGCTACCTCACCATGTCAATGATTATGACGTGTAACATTTTAGTTTTTGTTTTCATAAATTATTTTAAAGAAAACGGCATAATGCGAAAGATGACACTACCTGTGACGTTACAGGAAAAGTTTACAAGTATATTGCTGTCAATGGCTGCCGTTTCGGTTATATGTCTGCTGTACTGCATGCTGGCAGGCACCATAATGTTTGTCATGATAGGGCATATATGTTTTGACACAGACATGATGCCCGTGATACTCTCTTCTTTTGTAAGATTCTTTACAGGTTCTCGTTCCATTATGTATTTGTTTCTTATATTCTGGATATTACTGTTGAGTTCGGGTTTCAGTGTTTCCAAGAAGAAGAGTCGTCGTACAGCAAAGGCACTTATATCACTGATGATATTATTTATAGCATTCGTCATGGTAGCACGGTTAGTACACCAGGTATACATAATTATAGCCTACGATGTTTTTGCAATCACAGCATGTCTCATAGGAACATACAATAACGTAAAGTACACACAGTCATATTAAAAAAATAAGAATTATGAACACTAAGAATATTTTAAACCTCATACGTCTGCAAATCTCATTTCGCATAAGGATGATAGATCTCATCCTCCCTTTTTTCGGTGTAGCATTTATTCTGGCGTTGGGTTTCATTATAAAAGATAATTTTGAAGGTGTTATTAATGCATCTTTATATATATCACTGATAATGTCGGCGGTATCATCTACGCAGACAACCGTGCAGTTGTATTTCAACAAATATGACGGGCTTGACAAAACTATGCTGCCTGCAAGTAATATGGAGAAGTTTGTCAGTATGCTTTGTGTAATAATGATTGTTTTACTGATGTGGTCTGTGGCATTAGCCGTCGGACTTGTGGCACTGTGCATCATCGGACCTTTGTTCTATGAAATGTCATCATCGTATGTCTTATCGTTATGCCTTGAAAACCTTTCGCCCGACATACTGCTTATTACCATACTCTTTTCATCTGCATTAATGCTGTGGCTCATAACAGGCTATGTAGAAAACAAATTGAAATATATTACACGTGTCGTTATGTTCATGACCGTACTGCCGGTATTAGCATTCGATTATATCCCTGCGTCTTTACAGAATCTTATAGGATATACATACTTTGTAATAATGTTTCTGGTGTATCTTGTATTAAACTACCATTGCTTTAAGAAAACTCAGCAGAAATAATGAGATAATCAGTCTGAAACAAACTTTTTAAAAACGACAGAAATATGAATACTAAAAATATATTAAACCTTATACGTTTACATAAGGCACTTATGAATAAGATGTTCTATCTTGCACCTTTCTTGGGAATGGCACTCCTGATAGTTTTATTCTTGACGTTAGAAGATGATTTCCATAAAGTATTAACAGGAGTTTCCAACGTATCTCTTGTGATGACGCTAGTTGGCTCTGTGAGAAGCAGCGTAGAAATGTATTACGATAAGTTTTTCGGAATGGATAAGACAACGCTTCCGGCAAGTAATCAGGAAAAATTTGTAAGTATAATGTGTGTTGCTCTTATAGAGTCCTTCTTATGGATTATAGCAATTATCATAGGTCTTGCAGTACTCTGCATCATAGGAAATGCCGCTTACGGTATGTTAGTATCTCAGGTGGTATCATTATGTACAGAGCCGTTAAATATTACAAACATAGCAACGGTTATGCTTTTTACCACGGCAGTTATGCTGTGGACGATATCAGGTTATGTAAAAAAGAAACAGAAATATCTGTCGCGTATAGCTTTGTTGTTCATGGTTGCATCTGTGTTTATTTTAAGTTATATTTCTGATTCTATTCCCGAAAACATGCAGGATATAGTCCGCGTAACTTATATGATTGTAATAACGTTTGTGTTTGCAGCATGGAGCTATCATAATTTTAAATTAACTCAGCAGATATAACGAAACATTATGTTAGATTTTAAAGATAACAAACCGATGTACTCGCAGCTTATCGACCGTATAAGCGATGCGATACTCACAGGCGAGGTAAAGTCTGGCGAGCGAATACTAAGTATTCGTGCGCAGGCTGTCGAGATGGAAATAAATATTAATACAGTGGAGAAGGCATACGACTATCTTCGTAAACACGAAATAATCTATAAACAGCGTGGTATGGGATATTATGTCACAGAAAATGCTCGTGACAAGATAATGGAGGAACGTCGTAAGAAGTTTTTTGAAACAGGCGTTACTGAGTTCTTCCGGCAGATGAAGATGTTAGGCATCGACATCAAGGAGATTGATGATATGTGGGAGAAATAAAGTATATTAAATGATATTCTTATGAAGAAAATTTTTTATGTGATTACACTGATCGTCACGTTTGTCTCAGCCAGTTTGCAGGCACAGACATTTGTAGAGCGTACACATTTTGAGGCTTCGGCGGCAACCGGACTCAGAAGTAACGGAATAACACCTGTTGACTTTTCGTTCAAATGTCATGTGGATATTATTCCTATGTTATATCTTTTCGTTAGTGCAGAGGACAATCTGAGTCTTTATAAGGAAAATGGAGCTAAGACTTATGTTAATGGAGCAAGTATTGGCGGTGGTCTCGGCGTAAAACTACTTAACAGTGTAAAAAGTAATCATTCTCTTGATATACGTGCTAAGTCGTTAGAAAGTATCAGAAATACAGACTGGAAACGTACAAGTTATGATGTGTCGCTGGCATGGTACATCAAAACAGCAAAATTCTCTCCCGTCGTTGAACTTGGTTACAGGTTCATTGATTCACGTACCGAAGTTTTCGATAACTACGGTAATGCCTACATCTCATTCGGATTGAGATACTGACATCAGTAATTTGGGTAAAACGACTTTTATGTCTGACTGCCAGACATAAAAATAAGATAAAAATCTAAGATGAATTTTATATAAATGTATATTCCGTTATTGTTGAAAATCAAGATATATACATGTTGTTAAATGCAGATAAATTATTATATTGTTATATAATAATATATTAGTCTGCTTCTCTATTTTGAGATGAAAACCAAAAGACGCAGGACCTTTTCAAATCCTGCGTCTTTTGTGCTTATTCTTCAGTTTCTTTATTTTCTTCTTCAGTCTTCTTCTTTGAGAATATAGAGAAGTTTACGCTGCCGTAAACTCTTCGTTCTAAGAAATAAGGATTATCGGAGAAATCATTGTGCTTGCCATGTTCAAAGACAAAGAGACCATCTTTCTTCAGAATGTCAGAGTTTAGTATTAACGACGGAATCTCCGGCAGTTTCTCTAACGCATAAGGAGGGTCGGCAAAGATAAAGTCGAACTGAGTGCGGCAGCTCTTAAGAAAACGGAACACATCGCCCTTGATAAGCGAACTGCGGTCGGTGCCGATTTTCTCCATGCACTTCTTGATAAAGGCAAAATGATCGCGGTCGGCCTCCACGCTTATTACGTTACGGCATCCGCGCGAAACAAGTTCAAGACTTATGCTGCCTGTACCGGCAAACAAGTCAAGAGCATCACAGTCCTCTAAGTTCATGTATCCACGCACCACGTTAAATATATTCTCCTTAGCCACGTCGGTAGTGGGACGTGCCTTGAACGTACGCGGAACATCAAAATGACGACCTTTATATAATCCAGTTATAATTCTCATTATCCAATAAGTTTAAAATAAATCTTCGGGACACGAATAAAGTGTCATAAGATCATATTCCATACCCTCCACCTTAGTGGCAGGCGCACGGTTAAAGTCTGCCGAAGCATTGACGCAGAACACATTTTTAAGATATTTCTTAAAAGCATCCTTTATTTCGTCCTTGTTGTTTCTGTCGCCTGCAATGTAAAGGGCATCTGCATCCACCTTCATACCAGTAAGCTGCCATACCTGCATTACGTAATACACAATGTTTGCCGTATGACCTGCGGGGAAACTGTTGAAGAACTTGAAACGGTTACGGTCGAAGCTGAACACATCCATGCTCTCGTCGTGTAAGAAAATGTACAGACTGCTGTGCAGTGATGACAGGTTGCGACGATGGAAATAGTCCCATACCGGAGCACCCGAAGGAGCAGTCTTCACCTTTCTGAAGTAATCTTCTACCACAAGTTTTAAGTCAGTATTTACGGCAAACAGCGCCATAACCGACAGACGCGGAATCTGAAGGCTCTCCACACGGCAGCCTTCCTGTCCCGTGATAGTGTTTCTGTAGATTACGTTTTCGCAGCCCTCGTAATATCTGTCGAGCGGCATCATAACCATTGGCGAGTCTATCATCAGCAGGGCACCGTCTGCATTTGGAATATCTTCGGTCTTGAGAGCCTCCCTGAGATTGGCAGCAGCAGAAATACCACGTTTAAAGTCATATTTCTTGTATAGCGGCATGTCACCCGGATTAGTTCCCGCCATAGAAAAAGAAAGCGACTGCTCGCTGACTCTTATTGTAATACGGGATTTGCTCTTGTTTTCGTCCATCTGATATTTATGTGTGTTTATTTATTGCTTCTGACAAAATTGTTTTATAACTTTGCACTACGCCGAAAAGGCATGTTATGCAAAATTACATCAATTTGTCAACACTACAAATATATTTGCGCAAAAAATGATAAAAGACGAACTGGCACGACAGATTTCGTTGCAATTCCGTTTCCCTCCGACAACCGACCAGCAGAACGCCATAGAGGTGGCTGCGGAGTTTCTCACCGACCGTAATCCGGGAGCGGTGATGATTCTGCGTGGCTCGGCAGGAACGGGCAAGACATACCTTTCCGGACGTATCGTGGAACTTATGCGCCGCATCAATCGTAAGGTGTGTCTGCTGGCACCCACCGGACGTGCGGCAAAGGTCTTTGCGCTGAGTTCTCACTGCACGGCATCCACCATTCACCGTGTCATTTATCGTCAGAAACAGTTTACGGGCGATATGTCGGGTTTTGTGCTCGACAAGAACCTTCATCATAACACGCTCTTCATAATAGACGAAAGTTCGATGATAGCCAACGAAGGAATGTCGGCATCAGCATTCGCCGACGGCCGTCTGTTAGACGATCTCATACAGTACGTCTATTCAGCACCGGGCTGCCGTCTTCTTCTCACGGGCGATGCCGCACAGCTTCCTCCCGTGGGCGAGTTTGAGTCTCCGGCATTGTCGGCAAGTGTCATTGCCGGTTACGGACTGCGTGTCTACGAGGCCAATCTCAACGAGGTGCTGCGTCAGAGCGCAGAGTCGGGAATACTGTACAATGCCACCGTGGTGCGTTCGCTTATAGGTCAGTACATCGACAGTGCCCCGAAGATACGTCTTGAAGGATTTGCAGACATAAAGATAATAAGCGGTAACGAACTCATAGATACTCTTTCTTACAGCTATTCGGAAGTAGGAGTAGACGAGACCATCGTAGTAACGCGCAGCAACAAGCGTGCAAATATCTATAACATGGGCATCCGCCGTACTATTCTCGATAACGAAGAACGATTGTCTTACGGAGATATGCTCATGGTTGTACGCAACAATTACTACTGGCCCGAACACCTTAAGTGCAGCGAACTGTCGTTCATTGCCAATGGCGACCGTGCCATGGTGCGTCGTGTAAGAAAGACGCGCGAGCTTTACGGATTTACCTTTGCCGACGTAACGCTGCGTTTCCCCGATTACGATGACTGTGAGATGGAGGTAACTGCCATTCTCGATACGCTCTCTTCCGAATCGCCGTCGCTGAGCCGTGAGCAGAACGACAAACTCTTTCATGCCGTGTTAGAGGATTACATCGACATTCCGCTTAAGCGCGAGCGCATGGATAAGATAAAGAACGACCCTTATTTCAATGCCGTACAGATTAAGTTTGCCTATGCCGTGACGTGTCATAAGGCACAGGGCGGACAGTGGGAGCATGTGTATGTGGACCAGGGGTATATGACTCCCGAAATGTACGATGATGATTATATCCGCTGGCTTTATACTGCCTTTACACGTGCATCTTCAAAACTGTATTTGGTTAATTATCCGCAGAAAGATAAGGACTGAGATAACAAACAAAAACACGCATCTGCAAACAAGAAATCTTGTGTACGGATGCGTGTTTTCTTATAAAATTATCATACTGTAAAGCACGTTATTTCTTCATCGTAAGTTCATGTATGTCTGTTTGCAAATACAGGTGAGACAGATTGCAGACATACATGTAAATGTAAGTGAATATACGTGAGATGGCTGTAGTGTACTGAATTAAGATGTCAGTTCCGATTGTTATAACCTGAATAGGTTGATAAGTTTCCAACTGAAAAACCACCTTATTTGTTTTCAGCATTGTGATGTCTGCCGCGTACCCACATGTAGATGAAAAGAATTACGAACGATGCAAGAATGATAGACATCTCCATCTTATGATTCAGCGGTTCTACCCAGAATTCACTGAAGAAGTCCATACGTCCGAGAATCTCTACAGGAGTCCAGAACACAATTACCGCCGGAATAGCCATGCGGATGTTAGCACCCCATGATGACAGACGCAGCTGTTTGCCAAAGATAAAGAACGAGCCGATGAGACATACCATACCGATTATAAGCGTTACGGGATGATGAACGCCGAGGAAGTTCTCATCGTAACAGAACATGAGAAGCAGATAAAGTCCCCATATAATCATCATAAATTCCATGAACGTAATGATACTTGTGTGTCGTGTCATAGGGCGTGCCGCAATCTCATGGGCACGAGAACCTAACAGACGACGCTGCCACCAGTTTATGAAGTTACATCCGTTGCGTGTGCTGAAGAGATACATCATCATTATCATCATCCACATACCGAACGTAGCGGGAAGTATAAGGTATTCCGGACGAGTGATGACCTCGCCTGTAACAGGGTCAAGTTCTGGCTGAGTACCGAAGCGGGTGGCATAGTACATAAAGAGGAACTCTACCCATCCGGTCCAGAACAACAAGCCTCCGAAGAAGCCCCATAAAGTCTGTCGTGTGTCGCCTTTTGCAAAGACTCCTATCACGACCATAAGCATACCGACAAAGCCAAGAGCGAAGGCTGCATAATGAAGGGTTACGGGCTCCATGAAATGTTCCATAAGAATCATGAGGGCATGACCTAACGGCATTGTAAAGAGCACGAGCATAAACGATGCTATTGCCTTCCACCAGTGGCGGACACTCGAAGTATTGACTGCTTTATCCATATTTTTATAAAACTATTAGTTATTTGATTATTTAAAATGTTTATCTCTTATCTTGTCACGGCACGTACCGTACGTCCGAAGTATCTGAAGTTCCACAGACGATACACGTTGCCGTCGCCCCAGTACAGAATGTAAGCACTGTTCTTGCAGAATTCGTTGGGCGTTGAACTCCAGCAGTGACCGTACAGTCCCGCGTATTTAAGTTCTGTACCTATCATGTAGCCCGCAGCAGGGAAGAATACAGAATTTCCGTTCGGTCCCGTTACGCGGCATCCGTTTACACCGTTTTCGTTGGTCCACTGCCACTGACACTTATCAACAATCTCGTCGATTTCGGCACCCGACGGCATACGCCAGTTCTCTCCCCAGTGAGCCGTGGCTGTGTCGAGGGCAGCATTACCGCCAATGAACGGCAGCAGTTTACCCCACGACTTGCAGAATCTTGCCCTGTAGTCGGGTACGGGATTAATCTCAGCCCATGCGAAGTAATCACCAAAGTCGAAAGGAGTTGCGGCACCAATGTTGCACGTTGCCCATTTTACGGAAAGACCAAGGTCCACGCACTCGTGACCGTCAACGAAAATTGAGTCAGTATTCTTAATATCCATACATGTTTTTATAACGGTTGGTGCAAAAATACAAAAAAGTGAATATAAACCAATGGCTATTATGTATTATTAATAAAAGTTACAGTGCATAATGTTTGTCACATGTCAATAAAAAGACTGTTAATGTCATAAAATAATCTAAAAAAACATCTCTGTGACAAAAGTTATAATAAAAATAACTATCTTTGCGTTGATTAATACAGAATCGAAATATATTATATAATCATAAAAGATAAAAGATATGAAGATTGATCAGTTTAACTTTGCAGGCAAGAAGGCAATCGTACGTGTTGACTTCAATGTACCTCTGGATGAAAACGGTAACGTAACAGACGACACACGTATCCGCGGTGCCCTGCCAACACTTAAGAAGATTCTCGGCGACGGCGGTGCGCTCATCATTATGTCACACATGGGCAAGCCCAAAGGAAAGGTTAACCCCAAGATGTCGCTCGGTCAGATAGTAAAGAACGTTTCTGAGGCTCTCGGAACAGAAGTTAAGTTTGCTCCCGACTGCGGTAAGGCTGCAGATGCTGCGAAGGAACTGAAATGTGGTGAAGTGCTGCTTCTCGAAAACCTCCGCTTCTATCCCGAAGAGGAAGGCAAGCCCGTAGGCATCGACAAGGCAGATCCCGCTTACGACGAAGCTAAGAAAGAAATGAAGGAACGTCAGAAGAAGTTTGCTGCAACTCTTGCATCATACGCTGACGTATATGTAAACGATGCTTTCGGTACAGCTCACCGCAAGCACGCTTCAACAGCTGTAATCGCTGACTCATTCGATGCTGATCACAAGATGCTCGGTATGCTTATGGAGAAGGAAGTAACAGCTATCGACAACGTATTGAAGAACGCTAAGCATCCTTTCACTGCAATTATCGGCGGTAGCAAGGTTTCTTCTAAGCTCGGCGTTATCCAGAACCTCCTCGACAAGGTAGATAACCTTATCATCGGTGGCGGTATGGGATTCACATTCTTCAAGGCTCAGGGCGGTAAGATTGGTGAGTCTCTGCACGAAGACGATCTGATGCCTGAGGCACTGAACGTACTTAAGGCTGCTGAAGAGAAGGGTGTTAAGGTATACCTTTCTGTTGAGACAGTTGCTGGTAACAAGTTCTCTAACGATGCTGACAGAAAGATCTTCAACACCCACGAGATTGCTGACGGTTGGGAAGGTATGGACGCTGCTCCTAAGTCTCTTGAGATTTGGAAGAAGGTTATCCTCGACTCTAAGACAATCCTCTGGAATGGTCCTGTTGGTGTGTTCGAGTTTGAAAACTTCGCTAAGGGTACAGGTGAGATTGCTCACTATGTTGCTGAGGCTACACAGAAGGGTGCTTACTCACTCGTAGGTGGTGGCGACTCTGTAGCAGCTGTAAACAAGTTCGGTCTTGCTGACCAGGTTTCTTATGTATCAACAGGTGGTGGTGCAATGCTTGAGGCTATCGAGGGCAAGGTTCTCCCCGGTGTTGCTGCAATCCAGAAGTAATAAATACAGATAATAACTTATAATTATCGCAATAATCGGCGGCAGATGTTCGTAAAGAATGTCTGCCGCTATTTTTTTCAGAGGTAAATATAACATCTGTAGTTTGTCAGATGATAGAATATAGATAAAAAACAAAAGGGTAGTACTTTATGTTGTACTGCCCTTAATCATATAGCACAGGAAAATAGTTATTACTAATGTGGAGAAAATATATACAAGCATAACACGTGTGATGACCGAACTGGCTGCAAGAGTGCCGTAGAAGAACTCTGTTTCTTTCTCATCAATCCTGTTATTCAGATATAAAGGTAAAAAACTATAGGGATATTCGTTTTTATTTTTAAAAAGTTCTTCGTCTGAGGTCGTGGCAGGTTATGTGCTGATATATAGTATAAAAAGGAATATGTCTTAAATCTTAAAAGGCAGCAACACAATGAAAATGTTACTGCCTTCAGCATTATTGATTATGAGAATGTTTTTTTAATCTCTTCTGAAAATATCTCTTGTGTATACTTTCTCCTTAACATCATCAAGACAAGTGTCATAGCGGTTGGCAATGATGGCCTGTGACTGATGTTTGAATTCTTCTAAGTCGTTTACTATCTTGCTGCCAAAGAAAGTAGAGCCGTTTTCAAGGGTAGGTTCGTAGATTATTACAGTGGCACCTTTAGCCTTGATACGCTTCATGACACCCTGAATACTGCTCTGACGAAAATTGTCGCTGTTTGACTTCATTGTCAGTCGGTAAACTCCTATGACACAGTGACGTTCCTCTGATGCTTCGTAACTGCCATTAGAATAATAGTCGTAATATCCAGCCATCTTTAAAACTCTGTCGGCAATGAAGTCTTTGCGTGTCCGGTTGCTCTCAACGATGGCAGACATCATGTTCTGCGGAACATCGGCATAATTGGCTAACAGCTGTTTTGTGTCCTTAGGCAGACAGTAACCGCCATAACCGAAAGAAGGATTATTGTAATGTGTTCCGATACGAGGGTCAAGACCTATTCCGTCGATGATGGCCTTAGAGTCAAGTCCCTTTACTTCGGCATAAGTGTCAAGTTCATTGAAATAGCTTACACGCAGTGCAAGATAAGTATTGGCAAACAGTTTAACAGCTTCGGCCTCTTTCATGCCCATGAGCAGAACATCAATATCTTTCTTGATGGCTCCCTGTTGCAGAAGGTCGGCGAAAGTACGTGCTGCCTTGCTTAGGAAATCAATGTCGGCTATCTTACGAATGGCATCGTTTTCCTCGGCATACATCTCATCGTTGATAATCTTAGGACATCCCACGATTATACGGCTGGGGTAGAGGTTATCGTAAAGAGCTTTGCTCTCACGTAAGAATTCTGGCGCAAACAACAGATTAAGACGCTTTATGCCCTGTGCTGCATACTTCATGTACATATTGCGGCAGAAGCCTACGGGAATGGTCGATTTTATTACGATGACTGCTTCGGGATTGACCTTAAGAACAAGGTCGATTACCTCGACAACGTGCGAGGTATCGAAATAGTTTTTCACAGGATCGTAGTTGGTCGGTGTTGCCACGACAACGAAATCTGCATCTTTGTAAGCTTTCTCGCCATCAAGTGTGGCAGTAAGGTTAAGTGGCTTTTCGGCAAGATATTTCTCGATGTAATCGTCCTGGATAGGTGACTTACGATTGTTAATCATCTCAACCTTCCCGGGCACAACATCCACGGCAGTTACCTCATTGTGCTGACTGAGCAGGGTAGAAATACTGAGACCAACGTAACCGGTGCCTGCAACGGCTATCTTATACTGTTTCATATTGTTATCTGTAAACTGTGTACAAAGATACACCTTATTTATATATAAGCAAAACGGCGGGACATAAGAAATATCATGTCCCGCCGTTTATATGTCTTTTAAATTAATTGAAGATTATATCTTCTCTTAACTTGTTATGCCTTGATGTTAGGTTCTTCAAGACCGTAACCCTTCTTCTTATCGATTGCCTTGAGGACAAATCCGAGGAAGAGAGCTGCTACACCAAGTGATGCGAATACGAGCATCGGGTTAGTATAGTTGTACTTAAGAGGATCTTCGATACCGGGGTTAGAAGAACGGAGTACTGAACCGATAATCATAGGGAATGAGTACAGACCGATGTTCTGAATCCAGAAGATAAGTGCGTATGCAGAACCGAGAAGACGGTTATCAATCAGTTTAGGAATTGAAGGCCACAGAGCAGCAGGTACCAGTGAGAATGAGATACCAAGTAAGATGATACTGATGTAAGCAATAATAACTGACTGTGTTGCGGGCAGTACGAATGCGAATACAAGGTGACATACAATCATGAGGATTGCACCGAGGATAAGCATTGAAGCACCCTTACCCTTATGATCGAGGAAACTACCGAGCATAGGTGTGATGATGGCAGCACCGATAGGGAATACGAAGAATACGAGACCTGCATCTTCTGAAGAGAAACCAAGGTTACACTGTAACATGTTGATGGCATACTTCTGGAAGGGGAAGATTGCTGAGTAGTAAAGTACACAGAGCAGAGCTACAACCCAGAATACCGGAAGTGAAAGAATCTTGCCAAGGTCTGAAATCTTGAATGGATCGTCCTTCTCTTCTTCAGCTCCTTCAGCATCAAGTTTCTTATCCATGAAACCATAAACGATGAATGAGAACAGACCGATGAGGATAAGTACGAGTGTATAAGCTACAGGACGTGATACGTCTACAGGAGCAAGTTTTGCAATGATAGGAGCGCAAGGCATTACGACAGCAACACCCATACGTGCGATAGCCATTTCGGCACCCATTGCAAGAGCAAGTTCCTTACCCTTGAACCATTTAACGATACCACGTGATACTGTGATACCACCCATCTCGACACCGCAGCCGAATACCATGAAACCTACGGCAGCAAACTTAGCTGATGCGGGCATTCCCTCATAGAACGGAGTAACGTTCCACCATTCCTGCGGAAGATTAAGGTTGTTCTGGAAGAATGTTTCGATACCGCTTCCTGCAAATCCTTCTGTAACAGCGTACCAGTTCATTGAAGCACCGATTACCATTACAACACCTGAGAGAACTGCTGTAAATCTTACACCCATTTTATCGAGGATGATACCTGCGAAGATAAGGAAGAATACGAATACATTAAGGAATGTTTCTGAACCAGCATAGTGACCGTATGCTAACGGGTCCCAGCCTCTTGAGGTCTGTAACATCTCCTGAAGAGGAGAAAGTACATCAACGAAGATGTAAGCGAAGAACATCGTCATGGCAAGAAGCACAAGGGCTGTCCAACGCATAGCAGCAGAGTCGCGCAGACTCTTTCTATAATTTTCTACCATTGTTTTTATGTATTAATTTAGTTAAAAGTTACTTGTTTATTTCTTCAGCCACTTGTCAAGCCATCCGAAGAATGTACGCTGCCACAGAATACCGTTCTGAGGTTTCAGTACCCAGTGATTTTCATCGGGGAAGATAAGAAGTTCGGCAGGAACGCCTCTCAGTTTGGCTGCATTGAATGCACCCATACCCTGGTTGGCATTGATACGATAGTCTTTCTCGCCGTGGATGCAGAGGATAGGAGTATCCCACTTGTCTACGTCGAGGTGAGGTGAACTCATATATGTACGGCTTGCAGCCTGTGTACGATCCTTGTTCCAGTAAGCATCATCGTATTCCCAGTTGCTGAACCATACTTCTTCTGTATCTGTGTACATTGATTCGAGGTTGAATGCACCATCGTGAGCAATGAATGCCTTGAAGCGCTTATTGTGGTGACTTGCAAGATAGTAAACGCTGAAGCCGCCGAAGCTTGCACCTACTGCACCGAGGTTGTCACGGTCTACATAAGGAAGTTTGTCGCAAGCATCATCAATAGAGCTGAGGTAATCTTTCATGCACTGACCAGCCCAGTCTGTAGAAATCTGTTCGCACCATTCGCTGCCGAAGCCGGGAAGACCACGACGGTTAGGAGCAATTACGATATAGCCGTTGGCTGCCATGAGCTGAAGATTCCAGCGATAGCTCCAGAACTGACTTACAGGACTCTGAGGACCGCCCTGGCAGAACAGAAGTGTAGGATATTTCTTGTTAGCATCGAAGTGAGGAGGAAGTACAACCCAGTAAAGAAGATCCTTACCGTCTGTTGTCTTGCACCAGCGTTCTTCAACCTTACCCATTTCAAGCTGGTCGTAGATGTGCTTGTTCTCAAATGTAATCTGTGTCTGTTTTGCTTCTGCACCTGTAGGTTCTACGATGAAGAGCTCGTCGCCTGATGACAGACTGTGACGTGAAGCAAGAATCTTGTTGCCGTCGTTAGCCATCTGAACAGAACCGAAGTCGTACATGCCGCCTGCAATCTGCTTGTATTCGCCATTGAGGTCTACATTGTACATGTTCTCGCATGCGTGCCATACACCGATGAAGTAAAGACTCTTAGAATCGGGAGCCCAGCAGAAATCGTCTACGTTAGAATCAAACTTCTCTGAAACGAAATTCTTTGTTCCGTTCTTAAGGTCGTATACGCAGAGACGCTGACGGTCACTCTCATATCCGTCGCGTAACATACTTACCCATGCAACATAGTTGCCGTCGGCAGAGAACTTAGGATTCTGGTCGTAACCAACACAGTTCTTGAGATTCTCTTCTGAATTGACAGCCTGTCTGCGCAGAGACTTTGAAGCATTTACTTCAGGAGCCTTATAGTCTTCGGGCTTGCAGAGATTCTTTGTCTTACCAGAATCGAGATCGTAAAGATAGATGTCAGAGTCTGTAGAGATAGCGTAGTCTACACCTGTTTTCTTTCTGCAAGTGTAAGCGATGCTCTTAGAGTCTGTGCTCCATGCAAGCTGCTCGATACCGCCGAACGGCTGCATAGGACATTCGTAAGGTTCGCCTTCGAGAATGTCTGCGCCTGCATCGATACCATCTTCTGTTACATTTGCTACATACGGGTGCTGAATGCTTTCAACATAGTGGTCCCAGTGACGATACATAAGGTCTGTAACTCTGCGTCCTGAAGCCAGTGGCAGATCGTCGGGATTCTTAGCAATGCTTCCGTAGTAGGGCATTGTCTTGATGAGGATTACTTTCTTTCCGTCGGGAGAAAATTTAAAACCATCAACACCTGTTGTGTCGTTTGTGAGCTGTGTACGTTCAGAACCATCAGCATTCATTTTCCAGATCTGACCATTCTTGAGGAAGGCAATCTTTTCGCCATTCTCAATCCATGCTGCATCAGTCTCGTTGTCTGCCGTAGTGGTAAGAAGTTTGTTTTCTTTGCCGTCAGCGTTCATAATGTAGAGAACGTGGTGGCTTGTGTTGTGTTCAACACTGTAGTAACCTACCTGATAAACAATCTTCTTGCCATCGGGTGATGGTGTGGAAGCTGAAATACGACCCATTGCCCAAAGTGCCTCGGGTGTCATGAGATCGCTCTTAAGTGTAATGTCACTTTTCTGGATATTCACTTTAGAACTTTCGTCGGAATTAACGGAACCGCAACTGCACATAAGAGCTGCCGCCGCCGCTGTAACTAACATTTTGTTCATAATATTATTTTTAATTTATACTTATTCTGCAATTAATATAAAACGGAAATATAGAAGACTGTGTCGTGTCTTCTATATTTCCGTTTGTCTTATCTGCGTCTGTTTCTCATTTCTTCCTGCATCCTTCTCATTTCCTCCTGCTGCTTCTGCATGGCCTCAAGCCTTGCAGCAAGACCGCTCATTTTCTTAGGATTTTTCTTGTTCTCCTGATAACGAGCTTCGAGAATTGCTAACAATTTTTCATCATCTGTAGTCTTGCGCAGTACGAACATTATTGCAGCACTGCAGAACAGAGAGATGAAGTAATAGAAGTTAAGACCTGCCGAGTAGTCGTTGAACATGAAGAAGAACATCAGAGGCATGATAAGCATCATCCACTGCATCATCTTCATCTGCTGTGCCTGCTGTCCTACCATCTGATCGCGCTGCTGGCGCATCATCATGAGTGAGTACAGAACGTTGGCAACACAGAACAAAATACATGTAAGACTCAGGTGATCACCAATGAGCCAGATGTTTGTGTTCCACTCGATAATTGGGTCGTATGTAGAAAGATCTTCAATCCACAAGAAACTTTCACCACGTAACTGGATGGCGTTAGGTACGAAGTTGAACATCGCAATCCAGATAGGCATCTGAATAAGAATTGGGAGACAGCCTCCTAACGGACTTACACCGTACTGTGCATACAGCTGCATCATTGCCTGCTGTTTCTGCATCTGATCTTCAGGCTTGTCGTACTGCTTTGTAAGTTCGTCCAATTTCGGTTTCAGTACACGCATCTTAGCCGATGCCATGTAACTCTTCTTTACGAAAGGATATGTTATAACCTTCAGTAACAATGTTACGAGGATAAGGACAATACCCATAGGAATGCCGAATCCAGAGAACCAGTCGAATACGTAGAGTGTGAACCATCTGTTGATGATACGGAACAAAGGCCATCCGAGGTAAACGAGACGTTCCATCTCGAGATCCTTGTTGAATGTACTTTCTTCCTCTACGTCCTTAAGCAGACGGAAGTCGTTAGGACCATAATAGAATTCGAGTTCTGTGGCATTACGACCAGAAGGGTCGAAATATGTCTTCATCTTAGCATCGTACTGCTTGAGGAAGCCAGAACCTTTTTCCTGGGGAATACTTGTAAGGAGAGCGTCCTTGCTAAAATCGTTCTTAGCAATCATTACTGCGCTGAAGAACTGATTTTTGAAGGCAACCCAGTCGAGGGGCTCTTCTATCTTCTCGTCAACTTCCTCTGAAGTTTCGCTCAGATAGTCAGTGCCATCTTCCTTCTCCTTGTAAGTAAGTGTAGCGTAACGGTTCTCAAACATGAAACCCTTTTCCTGCTGATAAACCTTATCGCTCCAGTTGATGTCTACATTATTATAGTTAGGTGAGAATAAGCCGTTCAGACCATTTGCTCTCATAGAGAAATGAACCAGATAGTCCTTTCCGAGAGTATAGTTCAGTTCGAGCGACTTTCCCTGTCCTGCATCAGCAACCATTGTAACAGTAGAGTCTGTTACGTTCTTCGGCTGGAAATACAGGTCTGATGTGTAGATGTTACAATCCTTAGCTTCAAGAACGAAGTCAAGTTTCTGTGTGTTCTCGTCGAACAGAGTAATGTCTTTCTTGCCATTACGGTCCTTGAAGTTCTTGATAACAGCCTTTGTAACAGTACCACCTTTAGTTGATAGAGTAAGAGCTACGCTGTTGTTGCTTAATACAACGTTCTCTGCCTTACCTTTGAGAGCATTGAAGAACAGTGCGGTAGAGTCTTCCTTTATTTCTTCTACCTTAGCTTCCTGTGCTGCAGCTTCAGCTTTTTTCTTTAACTCGGCTTGTTGTTTCTTTACCTGGGTAATAGAGTCTTGTCGCATCATTTCAGCCATCTCTTCTTCCGAAGGCTGAGAATACCATCCAAAACCAATCATTACCAGGGCAATGAGTATAAAGCCCGTCAATGTGTTCTTGTCCATTCTTTATTTTGTCGTTTTGTTTTCTATTGCAGCTTTGATGAAGTTAACGAACAGGGGATGTGGATTGAGCACTGTACTTGAATATTCAGGATGGAACTGTGTACCGATGTACCACTTCAGTCCTGGTATTTCTACAATCTCCACAAGATCGCTTTCAGGATTACGTCCTACACACATCATGCCGTGCTTCTCGTATTCCTGCTCAAAGTCATTGTTGAATTCATAACGATGACGATGACGTTCCTGTATATGTTCCTTTTTATATATGTCGAATACACGAGAACCCTGTCTGAGGATACATTCGTATGCACCAAGACGCATAGTTCCGCCCATATTAGTGATATTCTTCTGACTTTCCATGATGTCGATGACATTATGTTCTGTCTTTTCATTCAGCTCACGGCTGTTGGCATCTTCGTAACCAAGTACGTTACGTGCAAACTCAATTACAATCATCTGCATACCAAGACAGATACCGAATGTAGGAATATCATGTGTACGTGTATAGTGAGCAGCTGCAATCTTTCCTTCAGTACCGCGCGGACCGAATCCCGGACCGATTACTATACCGTCCATGCCTTCCAGCTGTTCTGCTACGTTCTCTTCTGTAATCTTCTCGCTGTTGATGAATTTGGTGTTAACCTTATAGTCATTGTATGTACCAGCCTGTGACAGACTTTCGAGGATACTCTTGTAAGCATCCTGGAGATCGTACTTACCTACAAGACCGATGTTTACTACTTCTGTAGCCTTGTGTCTGCGCTCCAGGAACATCTTCCACGGACCGATGGCAGGTGTTTCGCCTACAGGTTCGCCCATCTTTCTTAAGATTGTGGCATCAAGTCCCTGTTCCTGCATTCTTACAGGTACTTCATAGATAGTAGGCATGTCGACGCTCTGTACTACAGCTTCGAAATCAACGTTACAGAAATCTGCAACTTTTCTTCTGATGCCGTCGTTAAGAGGATGTTCAGTTCTCAAAACGAGAATATCAGGCTGAATACCTATGCTTTGAAGTTCCTTTACAGAGTGCTGTGTAGGCTTTGTCTTCAATTCCTTTGCAGCTGCAAGGTAAGGAACGTATGTAAGATGAACGCAGAGAGCATTCTTTCCGAGTTCCCATTTGAGTTGACGGATACTTTCCAGATACGGAAGACTTTCAATGTCACCAACGGTACCTCCGATTTCAGTGATTACGAAATCGTAATTGTACTTCTTGCCTAACAGCATGACGTTTCTCTTAATCTCGTCGGTGATGTGAGGTACTACCTGTATTGTCTTTCCGAGGTAGTCGCCACGGCGTTCTTTGTCAATTACAGACTTGTAGATACGACCTGTAGTGATATTGTTAGCCTTTGTTGTCTGGATTCCTGTGAAACGCTCGTAGTGTCCGAGGTCAAGGTCGGCTTCATGTCCGTCGACCGTAACATAGCACTCGCCGTGTTCATAAGGGTTCAGTGTACCTGGATCAATATTGATGTAAGGATCGAATTTCTGAATTGTAATGTTATATCCTCTTGATTGCAAAAGTTTACCTATCGAAGAAGATATGATGCCTTTTCCTAAAGAGGAAGCGACACCGCCCGTAACGAAGATATATTTTGTTTCTGTCACTGTTGTAAGGTTTTAAAAGTTAAATACCTAATATAAAATTCAATGTGCAAAATTAAACAAAAAATCGGATATGGTAAAATAAAAACGTATTAATATAGGGTATGGGGCAGTGAAAATGATATTATTTTACAGATGTTTTTATCTCTCGTTTTTTTTATCTAACTTTGCATGCGTTTAATTAAACATAAAAATATGTATCTCAGATATATTTTATCATTTTTAGTTGCTGTAGTAATGTCAGCTGGAAGTGTTATGGCCAAAAATGTCACAGCGGACACTGCTAAGAAGTCTTCTACAGGGAATATTTTAAGGAAAGTGTCTTCTTTGAAGCTTAAGGCGCGTAACGACAGTAGTGCGCTGATAAGAGAATATATGTATAAACTACGCGACTATGATCGTCAGCTTGATTCTATCAATGCTTTGAAAAAATCATTAGGAATAACTGACAGAGATCCACGTATGTACCGTCTGTTTATACCTGCCACATTCTATCATTCTGCTGCCGCTAAGCGACTGCGTATCAACAATTCGGAACGTGGAAAGGATGATGTTCTTGATGAGGTGGATAATGCAATGATGAATCTTTATCTCTCTCGTCCTGACCTTATTGTCAATAATGAGAGTCGTCTTGAAAGTGTAGGAAGTATTCGCAATAAGATAAAGAAGCCTATTAAGCATAACGTTGATTTGGTGGATAAGGTTGCACCTCTGCCTGAAGATCCAGGAGTAGCTCCGATGGATATTGTGGTTACAAGACCAAACTTTTGGAGTTTTAAAGGTGATGCTTACTTACAGTTCCTTCAGAACTATGTGTCGAGTAACTGGTATAAGGGCGGCGAGGACAGCTATTCTATGGTCGGAAGTGCTGTGTTTGAGATGAACTATAACAACAAGAGTCGTTTCAAGTGGGATAACAAACTTGAATTGAAACTTGGTTTCCAGACAACAAATGGAGATACGCTGCATTCTTACAAGACAAGCGAGGACCTTATACGTTTAACCAGTAAAGTAGGTCTTCAGGCTGTCAACAAATGGTACTACACTGTGCAGATGATAGCAACGACACAGTTTACGAAGCGTTACAAAGAGAACGATCCTGAGGTCTATTCTGATTTCATGACTCCGCTGAATATCAACCTCTCTCTCGGTATGGACTATCAGGTGGACACTAAGGACAATAAGCTTACAGGTAACATACATCTTGCTCCGATTGCTTATAATTTAAGATATGTACGTGACAAGTCGCTTGCTACCCGTTTCGGTATTGATGAGAACGAACATGTAAAGCATGATATCGGTTCTGAGTTCGTATGTGATCTGAAGTGGAAAATACTTAATAATTTCTCATGGCAGGCACGTCTGTACGGATATACCACTTACAAGCGTACTGAGTTTGAATGGGAAAATACATTTACCTTTAATTTCAACAGATACATATCTACAAAGGTATTTGTATATCCTCGATTCGACGATGGTGCACAGCGCAGTGCTTCGCATAGTTACTGGCAGTTCCAGGAGTTTGCATCATTAGGTTTTTCTTATGAGTTTTAGGTCATGAAGAGTTTGTATTTATTATTAGTATCTGCCGCACTGTCAATGACCGCAGATGCTCAGAACATAAAAGACTATTTTAAATCGTCTCCAGCATCACTCTTTCAGAATATTGATTCGGTAAGCCGTAACATAATGTTCGATAAAACAGATGCAGTGCCTTATTATAGCGGCGTTAAAACGATATTTGGCGATTCTGTTATGGTAAATAAGGTGACAGATAATTTTATAGCCTTTAAAAGTTCCAACCTTGATGTTCAGATGATGCTTTCAGATGATGTCATCATAGTATGCAGTACTTATGCCGATAAGAACAGCGAGGTTAGCTTTTACGATACCGACTGGCAGTTAAAGTCTTCGTGGATGTATGGAACAATACATAGTAAGAAGATGCCGTCTGATGAAAAAATCTTCGACGCACTTGTGGTAAAGCCAGAGGATATGAGCGAAGAACGTTTTGAGCGTCTTAAACTATATTTCGACCCTATGCTGGTACGTGCAGAACTTTATGACGAGGGCAACGTCATAAAACTTACCCCTTTTGCTCCAATGCTTTCCGACGAAGAAAAAACTGAACTAAAGCCGGTAATTAAGCAAAAAACATTTAAATGGATAAATGGAAAATATAAATAATGTTATATGTATGCATTTTTAGGTGTGCTTTTCTTTTATTCTCGTGTATAAGCATTACCTTTGCATCGTGTTTTTCATGGTATTAGATTATTAAGGTTAATAAAGATTGGTTGTCGTGAGACAATCTGTTTTTTTTAACCTTATTTTTTTGTGCATTTTTTGTACCTTGAAATACAGTTAATTTACAATCTCTTTTATAGACATTTTGTAAATGCCATTCTTCTTAGACTTTTCTGTTATTATGTCTTGAAATTTATATTTACGTCATAAATTACACTTCCTCTTTTTTATCTGTAGAATAAACTTCGTTTGTATTACGCTTTCTGATATCTTATATATGATTATTGAAGCGAAATGTATAACTTGCTGATAAACAGAAAGAATACATCATGTTATTTAAGAACAATATGTAAAAAAAGTATTCTGATGAAAGTCCATTAATGTCTGTGTGTGGTGAGTGATATATAAATTTTAAAAAGAAGTAGCAGGTATTAATGTCTGTCTGATTTGTTCATTCAAGAAAACATAATATTTTAAAATACTTATATTGATAAATATAAGTGCAGTTTACTATGGACAAAGACTTCCTTAGGATTTATGAACGTCGGTATATGTAAATATTTCTTATATCATAATGTTTATGAGCATATTGAATAAATAACCAATTATAAGTATGTCCGTATAAAGAGTTAGAACATTCTTACGTTATTAGCTATGCTTTAGTCGTTATGGTTTATACATTTAATCTCTAACATTCGTATTTATCAATAAATAATACTATTTTTGCTGAGGCTTAAGGGTAGAAAGATGAAAATACATGTAGTTTATTTTAGTGCCACACGCACCACGCAGAAGGTGTGTCGCGGTGTGGCTGAGTATCTGGGTGGTGACGTGACAGAGTACGATGTTACGAACAAATGTCCTGAACATGACGTAGAGATATCGCAGGACGACCTGTTGGTTGTAGGAGCACCTGTATATTGCGGACGAATTCCGGAACAGGCAGCACGTAACATTAGTAAGTTTCGTACTGCTGGAGCGAAGGCTGTAACCATTGTTGTTTATGGCAACCGAGCATTTGATGATTCACTCATTGAACTTACCCGTATGGTAGAACGCAAAGGATTCAAGACTATTGCATCGGCTGCATTTATAGGTCGTCACTGTATATTCCCTATGGTTGCGACAGAACGTCCCGATGCAGATGATATAGAGAAGATAAAACAGTTTTCTGAACGAATAGGGGATTTGCTGAATGTTGAGACAAAACATATAGAACTGCCAGGTAATGAAGAGGATAACTATTGTCCGCATAAGCACGTTCCGTTCTGTCCTGTTCCAAATGAAGATTGTAATAACTGCGGAACATGTGCGCGAATGTGTCCCGTGGGTGCCATATCTTTTACCGATGCGTCTGTGGTGGATACATCATTATGTATTACATGTGGAAGATGCATCACTGTATGTCCTAACAATGGTCGCCATTTTGAAGGAGATATGTACGATGCTGCATCAATAGGCTTCGCACAGGCAAATGCAGAACGAAAAGAACCAGAGATGTTCTTTGCTGAAAGAAAATAAGATTATATAATATAAAAATACCGGCATGAAGTTATTCTCATGCCGGTATTTGTTTTTTATGCTTATAATAAATTATATTTCAGTCTTCTTACCCTGTTTTGGGAACTGCTGGTAGATATTCAGACCGAAGTCGCTTGAGATAGCGTAGAAATATTCCATGATTTCAGCCCACTGATTCTCCCATACAGCCCAAGTCTTACACTTCAGGAAGAAATAGAACTGAACCTTAAGACCGCAGCCCGGAACGATATCGCGCTGACGAACCATTAGATCCATGTCTGTATTTACCAATTCAGACTTTCTGAGATAATTTTCGCAATAATGACGGAACAGAGTCAGGTTTACCACATCACCTTTCATATCGTCCATAGACATATAGCCTTTCTCTGCAATTTTCTTTTTCAAATCATCATCGGCGATACGAATGCTGTTGAAATCGTAGAATACGTTTATCTCAACCTTACGTCCGCCGCCTTCCTGCATACCTTTCCAGTTCTTGAACGAATCGTTCATCAGACTCTGTGGTGATACAGTTACGATTGTGTTATCGAAGTTCTGCACCTTAACGGTTGAAAGTGTAATGTCTATAACGTTACCATCAGCACCTGCAGAAGGCACGGTAATCCAGTCACCTTTCTTAATCATGTTATTACTTGTAAGACGGATTCCGGCAACCAGTCCGGTGATAGTGTCCTTGAACACCAACATCAATACGGCCGATGTAGCACCCAGTCCGGCAAACAAAGTAGAAGGGTTTTTGTCTATCAGGATTGCCACCGTAATGATGGTAGCAATGAATATCACGATAATCTTAAATACACCGAGCGATGATTTAATGTA
This sequence comes from Prevotella sp., assembly GCA_020026195.1. GTDB lineage: Bacteria > Bacteroidota > Bacteroidia > Bacteroidales > Bacteroidaceae > Prevotella. The sequence continues at coordinate 4,458 of JAHHQW010000001.1, read as the reverse complement.
CTGCTGTATATATGGCGAAACATTGTGTTCTACAAGTTTGAACGAGTTTACAAACACAATACCCAGACGTGCAGACATTATAGTTATGTATATTGCAGTCAGGCGTTCCAGTATGATCATTACTGTATCAAAAGAATTGAATGCCACCGGAAGAAGTTTCCACACAACAATTGCAGGGATTATACGGCAGGCCGCCTTGAGCATATCCATATTGAATATGATGTCGCTCCACTTAAATCCAACTCTGTTCGTTAGTCGCAGAATGGTAGGAGTGAGAAGTTTTCGGCATACATATTCCGAGCCCCATGCAAGAATCGCGGTTATGGCAACAAGAATGATGTGTTCCACAATCTGAAAATATGAACCTGTGAGTCCCATTGCGTTCACAAGTTGTTCGACGTTGATTTTTATTACATCCATAATTTTTATTATATTTTTAATTTAGTTCAGTGTTAATTCCTTCACATAATAAAGCACACACTTTGTCTTGGAAATTGCGTGCCTTTCTTGATTTGAGAACTCCCTGGTTAATTATGCAGAAAGCTATTTGGTGACCATTCGAAGCCTTGCAGTAACCAGCCAGCGAACTTACACACGATACCGAGCCTGTCTTGGCACGCACGTTACCAGCAGTGTTCCTGTACATTTTCATCCTATTCTTCAGCGTACCATCAATACCTGCTATTGGCAGAGCTTCATATAGATGTGTATATATTCTCTTCTTGCTGTATGCATAGCGCAGAAAGTCGGTCTCTATTTTCGCTGTTGTGTAATTATATAATGACAGTCCCGAACCATCTGCAATGCGGTATTCTGATTTGTTATGACCTATATGATGTATAAGTCTGTCTATTACCATTACTGCATCGCGCGATGTTGCCCATGGCTTTTCTGTAGATGCCGCAATATTATAGAATATGGCTTCGGCAAAGAAGTTATCACTTTCCTTAAGCATTTCTGGCAGTATGTCGCCTATGGTGTGATAAGTGCGGCATATAAGTTTTGCTTCTGACGGACATATTCCCGGACCGGCATCAGCATTTATATAGATTCCTGTATTTTCAAATGCTGTTGTGATGGCGGTAAGAAATTCGTCTTTTGCATTTATGGTAAGTGGGGAGAGTGTAGGATTTTCATCATCCCAGCACCAACCTTCTCCAAATTCCAATTCCTCTTTCATCGACTTGTCTAAGAAAATGTTTCCGCAGATGGTGTCAATACCAGCCTCTTTAATACTGCGTGTAAGTTCTATTAAGGAACTGTCATTTAGCAGAGGGTCAAAGTTACCTTTGAAATATATATTACCATTAAGTGTACGGCTGTCAATTGTTCCGGTGTAATTTACATCAGTGTAAATACGATGGTCCGCACCCAGTACTTTCAGTGCCGTGATGGCAGTAATTATTTTCTGTGTAGAAGCCGGTCGCATTGTTTGCAACTCGTTATGACTATATATTAAATCATCTTCCGTAAGGTCATAAATACAAATTCCAACCTGTGATGTACGGAACAAATCATCTTCTAAAAGGGAGTCTAAACGCACTTTCAGCGAGTCGCACCACTTATTATATTCGTTATCACGTGCCGTCACGGACGTGGTGCAACATAGCAGTGTGACAAACAATAATAATTTAGTTTTCTGTAGCAATGTTTCTGATATTTTCAAGTTCTTCATCTAACTTTTTCTGTCTTATCTTTAATTCTCGTAGAAAACGTTCTTCAACCTGCGGACGTATTCCAAGTTCATGGTCGGCACCATAATTAATAAGTACGTAACGGCGACCAAAAACTTTTAGGTTTACAATGCGTGCGCTTGTAATCTCATTAATCATTATGACGGTCTTCTTGCTGAATTTACCATTACGTATTATCAGTTTAAAATCATCGGTAAAAGTATATGTACTGTTTATCATCTTATCTATGACAATAATCAGAAAGGCTGAAAGGATAAGTGCCATGAGAGCATTAATGCTGCTGCGATACCAGAACAGGCGAATAACGAAACCTGCAAGTATCATAACGAGAGCAAATCCGGACCATGATCCCTTTTCGTGAAATGTTCTGTCCATGAAGTTTTTTTATATGTATTACTGCAAAGTTAATAAATAAAGTAAAAATATCAAAGAGTTGATAATTAAAACTTTTTCAATGGTCAAAAATATAAGATGCCTTCCGTCGTTGTGGCTTAAATATATTATATTTGCATATAAAAGAAAAAGAAATGGATATTACGACTGTTGTATTAATAATCTTTGCTGCATTGGGCGGACTGATACTGGGTATGTTGCTTGCCGAACGAAAGAATAGTAGTCTGAAGGAAGCTAAGGCTAATGTGGAACGTCAGCTTTCTGGCAAGACTGTTGAAATAGAGATGATGCACAGACAGATGGAGGAACTTAAGGAACGTCATGAAAAAGAGATGCGTGATGCTGAGGCAAGGCACGAACGTGATTCTGAGATTAAGATGGAAAAACTGAAACAGCAGATTACGGCTCTTACTGCGGAAATGCTTAAGACTCGTTCTTCGGAACTGTCGAGTGACAACCGTCAGCAGATAGGCGAGATCGTTACCCCCCTTAAGATTCTTATTGACGAAGTAAAGAAATCTGTTGATGTATCGCGTGCTTCGTATGACAGAAATACTGCTGCCCTTGAAGAACAGCTGAAACTTATGTGTGAGGCGACAATGGGGGTGGGAGCAAAGGCCGACAGACTTTCTGAGGCTTTGCAGAGCGGTCCTAAGGTGCAGGGTAACTTTGGCGAAATGAAACTTGAAGTGCTGCTGTCAGATTTTGGTTTTACAAAAGGTATTGAGTATGATGCACAGGAAACTATGAAGGATGAGAACGGTATGGTGTTGAAAAACGAAGAAACCGGACGACGAATGATTCCTGACTTTGTATTGCATTATCCCGACAAGCGCGATGTGATACTGGATGCTAAGGTTTCGCTTTCTGCTTTCGTTGATTATATGAATGCTGAGGATGATACTGCTCGTAAGATAGCTCTTCAGAATCATCTTAAGAGTATAACAAAGCATGTAGAAGAACTTTCAGACAAGGAATATTATAGATATATTCCTAAGTCAAAGTCGTATCTCGATTATGTCATAATGTTCGTACCTAACGAATCGGCACTTGTACTTGCTCTTTCAGCCGATCCAATGTTGTGGCGTAAGGCTTTTGAACGTAAGGTGTTCATTACAGGCGAACAGAATTTGTTTGCTGTATTGCAGCTTTTAAAGATAATGTGGACACAGAAACTTCAGGCAGAAAATCATGAAAAGGTGTATGCCATTGCCAACGATGTTGTAGGAAGGATAGGACTCTTCCTACAACGTTTCAAAATATATGGCGACAAAATACAGGATTTGCAGAAGGCTTACGACAATTTACGCACGTCTGTAGTTGGTAACAAAGGTATACAGGTTTCTGCAAAACATCTCGTGGATATGGGCGCAAAAGAGAATTCAAAATATCCGATAGGAGAGATAGAATGCGAAGAATAGACATAATGTAAGCTGTTATGGTTGAAAATATCATAACGATGTGTTGAAAAGTCAATAATATATGTATATTTGCAGCAGCTAAAGAAAAATATTACTATTATGAATAGAATTAGAACATTTATTACAGTTATACTGATTTCGTTTACTGGTCTTACATTCGTTGGTTGCGATGATGACTTTATTGAACATTATGAAGACTGGGAATCGATAGACGAGGCCAATACTCTTTATGGTACATGGGAAGGATATTTAGGAACTTTCTATGAAGACAGATGGGGTATAGGTGGTGAAGATTACATCACAACCTTAAGATTTGATAAACCTACATATGGCGCTACATATGGCAGGGGATACGAGGTGGACAGAATAGTTGGCGACCCGAGTGGAAGATATTATTACTGTGCATTCAACTGGATGATCAGTCGTGGAGAGATAGTCATCGTATATGATGATAATATTTATGCTCCGGTATACATTTATGATTATAGTCTTTCCGGCTCACGTTTCAGAGGATACATGGACGACGGTACAAATCAGGAAATCAGATTCGATCTTCGTTATGTAAGTGATTTTGACTGGGGACCATATTATAGTGCAAAACCTTCAAAGGCAATGCAGAAATTAGAAAAATAATAATTAAATAAGTGAACGCAGTAACTAAGAAAAGTTACTGCGTTTTTATTTTCATTCTCACTTTGTATTTATATATGTACGTATCCCAAAGTCATACATTTGTGGTTATCCACATATACGACACCGATACCCATGGTTCCCATACACGTTTTTAATAGTTTGCGCAGTCTTAGTATAATTCAACAGTCCATGCAGTCTGTTTTTTGATTTCGGAATGAAGGACGAACTGAAGGCTATTCCTTTTCTTATAATATTTCAATGCTCTTTGGCTCAGTAGATAAATCATGGGGATAAATTCTTTCACTTTGGATTATTAC